>LUOR01000030.1 GCA_001626925.1 Moraxellaceae bacterium REDSEA-S32_B1 | reverse complement strand
ATATTGAGAATGTCACCTTTTTTCAAAACTTTATTGTCAGTCGGAATACCGTGACAGACCACGTGATTGACTGATGTACAGATACTATGGGCAAAAGCAGGTCGACCATGACCGCCGCCATAGCCCAAACATGCAGGAATCGCTTGTTGCTCATTGACGATATAATCATGACAGCGTGTATCAAGCTCAAGTGTCGTCACACCCGGTACAATATAAGGTTTGATCATATCCAGAACTTCTGCCGCCAGTCGTCCCGCAATGCGCATTTTTTCGATGGCTTCGGGAGATTTGATGAGACGGCTTGGTGCAGATTGATAACTATTCATGATCTATAAAAACTTTTGGTAATTTAAACAAGACTATGGTATAAAGAGCGCCTCATTTTATCAAATGGTTTTTCGTGTGTTTTTAGGGCACAATTTAAGACGAAGGATTTTGTTTAGGTTTAAATCTCAGACAAATCTTATATATTGTTAAAATGATGAATTAAAAATCCGCACATATGTCGACACATTACTCTGGGTGCTTTAATTAAATCAATGTCTTAGAAGGATAGATTCCAATCTAAAACATCAAGATTGAACAAGGTGGAGAATGCGGACATATGGAGGCCTAACCCAAACTTTTAAGGTAAAGAAAATGGCAGATTATAACGTTGGTATGCGTGACCTCCTACAAGCTGGTGCGCACTTCGGTCACCAAACACGTTTTTGGAATCCAAAAATGCGTCAATACATTTTTGGCTCGCGTAACAAGATTCACATCATCAACCTTGAGCACACTGTGCCTGCGTTGAACGATGCATTGAACTTCGTAAACGGTCTTGCAAGCAAAAAGAACAAAGTGCTTTTCGTTGGTACAAAACGTGCAGCGTCGAACATCATTCGCGAACAAGCGCAACGCGCTGGTCAACCATATGTTGATCACCGGTGGTTGGGTGGTATGTTGACCAACTGGAAAACTTTACGTCAATCAATCAACCGCTTGAAAGATCTTCAAACCCAATCTGAAGATGGTACTTTTGCGAAATTGACTAAGCGTGAAGCGCTAGAACGTACTCGTGAAATGGATAAACTTGAACGTTCACTCGGTGGTGTAAAGAACATGGGCGGTTTGCCTGATGCGATTTTCGTGATCGATGTTGACCACGAAGCGATTGCAATCAAAGAAGCAAATAACTTGGGTATTCCAGTGATCGGTATCGTTGATACAAACTCAAATCCAGATGGCGTTGATTACGTGATTCCTGGTAACGACGATGCGATCCGTGCAGTAACTTTGTATGCATCTGCAATGGCGAATGCTGTATTGGCGGGTAAAGAGTACGCTCAAACTCAGTCAAATGCACAAGCGAAAGCTGAAGCATCTCAAGAAGACGCATCTCAAGAAGCGTAATACACATTGCGCTGAGTGATGGAGCATGATTTTTTATTAAATGTCATGCTGGTGCAATGAAAACATGCCAAGCTCAGCGCAACATAAAAAACGACTCCTAGGGTCGTTTTTTACTAATCGCTTTTAATAAATTGTAAAGATTTACAGATTTTTTAATTTTAAAGTTCAATCATCCGAATTAGGAGAATGACATGACTGCAATTACTGCAAGCATGGTAAAAGAATTACGTGACCGTACTGGTCTAGCAATGATGGAATGCAAAAAAGCATTGGAAGAAGCGGGTGGCGACATCGAGCTTGCAATTGACAACTTGCGCAAATCAGGTCAAGCGAAAGCGGCTAAAAAAGCAGGTAATATCGCTGCTGACGGCGCAATCGCAATCGTACAAGATGGCAACAAAGCAGTTTTGCTTGAAGTAAACTGCCAAACTGACTTCGTTGCTAAAGACGAAAACTTTGCAAACTTCTCGAATAAAGTTGCTACTGCGGTGCTTGCTGCCGGTGAAACTGATACTGCAAAAATCGCTGAAATCAAACTTGAAGACGGTTCAACTGTTGAAGAAGCACGTATCGCTTTGGTTCAAAAAATCGGTGAAAACATCCAAGTCCGTCGTGCAAAAATCGTTGAAGGCGACAACTTGGCAGTGTACAAACACGGATTAAAAATCGGTGTTGTTGTATCTTACACAGGTGATGCGGATACAGGTAAAGGCTTGGCAATGCACATTGCAGCATTTAACCCAGTCGCAGTTTCTGCTGAGCATGTACCTGCTGACTTGGTTGCGAAAGAGAAAGAAATCGCTGAAGCGAAAGCACAAGAATCTGGTAAGCCTGCGAACATCATTGAAAAAATGGTGACTGGTTCAGTTGAAAAATACTTGAACGAAGTATCGCTTGATCGTCAAATGTATGTGATGGACAACGACAAGAAAGTTGCTGACGTACTCAAAGCAACTGGTACAACTGTTGCACAATTCGTTCGCTTCGAAGTGGGTGAAGGGATTGAGAAAAAAGCTGAAATGAGCTTTGCTGAAGAAGTTGCTGCTGCTCAGGCTGCTGCTAAATAAGCATATTGCTTTTTAAAATGAAAAGATTGCAGAAATAAACTTCTAAAAATCGTTTCATTTTGACCTAAAGGACTGAACATTGTGAATGTTTAGTCCTTTTTATTTCTAGCCAAACTATGCTAGCGTTATGTTAGTAATCATTACAGGTATTAGAGTGATGAAAAAGAAAGCAGCGGTGAAACTACCATTTCCAATGCCTTCGCAAAGTGATGACCAACAAGCGTTGCAGGCTCAAGATACACATAGTCATGTGCGCCCAAAGCCTGAACAATATGCAGATCGGACTTGGATGCCACCACGTGGTACACGTCGTTCAATGGGGAAACGCTAATTTCAGCGTTTGCTCATACCGTGAGTATTTTAAAAGGAGAATAATAAGATGAATATGAAACAGGATTTTAGTGGTTATCAAGCACCTGAACATGCTGAAAAACTACAAATGCCGATCAAAGATTATCAGCAGTTTTATCGGTTTTATCTCACTGAACATCATGACTTAAATTGTCGTCGGTTACATTTTATAGGTAGTAGCTTAGGTCTTTTGGCGTTTCGTAAGGCGATTAAAACACGTCAAAAACGTTATGTCGCTTTGGGTTTTTTTGCGGGATATGCTTGCGCTTGGGTCGGTCATTTTGTTTTTGAAAAAAATAAGCCTGCGTCATTTAAGCAACCGTTTTATAGCTTTGTATCAGATTGGCGGATGTATTATCACATCGTTACCGGTCAGATCAGTTTGACAGATCAAGCGAAGGATAAGTTTCCGCACTAAAATTTTTGACGATGATTTCTGATAGTGATTTTAGACATGGTTTTAGAGATCATTTTCTGAATTTTAAATCTGTAAAAATGAGAACTTTATAGCCATGCGTGCTGAAATATGCCAAATGGCTGTTTTTACGTTATGAATTTTGGTTAGAATGTTTAAGTTGATGATTAAGCCTACTCAATGTGTAGGCTTATTTTTTGAGAATTGATTCACTTTGAAGTGTTAGATTTAGATTGATATGAAAAAATTTATTCTTCGTTTATTACTGGTATTGGTCTGTGCGGTGTTATTGGTGCAAATTTGGATTTTCACAAGTTTGGCGTATTGGCGTTTTTTCCCAGTAGAATCAACCATGTTTATGCGCACTTACTATTGGACGACACCCAATGCCAAAGTCGTGCATGAATGGAAAGATAGCGAAGATATCAGTGATAATTTTAAACGTGCTGTAATTACAGCAGAAGATGGACGCTTTCTTGAGCATAATGGCTTCGATTGGGCAGGCATTGAGGATGCAATCAAGAAGAATGAAAAGAAGGGCGAAGTCGTTGCAGGTGGATCGACAATCTCTCAGCAACTTGCGAAGAATCTATTTTTATTTAACAAACGCTCTTATGTACGCAAAGGTCAAGAAGCTGTAGCTACATGGATGATGGAACGTATGTGGTCGAAAGCACGTATTCTGGAAGTCTATGTCAATTCAGTTGAGTTTGGCGAAGGGATTTACGGTATCGAAGCAGCAACGCAACATTATTATGGTAAAAGTTCAAAAAGTCTGACCAAGGAGCAAGCGGCACACCTTGCATCGATGCTTCCAAATCCACGCTACTATGAAGATCATGGTCCTGATGGCAAGTTTCGAGCACGTAAGCAAATGATCTTACGCTATATTTCGCATAGTCAGTTGCCTGAATAGGTTGTCAAAACTTATACAATATTTTGAATTTAATGGCTTGTTATGTAAGTTTTTTATCGAATTGTCATAATTCTGTCGCATAATAAATAAAACATCTCATTGATAAATTTAAGGCAGTCTTTCAATGAACCAAGTAGCATCGAATCCATCAACAGAAGCGACCAATAACTATACCTTTCATGATCGTTATATCAATCGTGAACTTTCAATTTTAGACTTCCATCTGCGAGTCCTTGAGCAAGCAGTCAATCCTGCGCATCCGCTACTTGATCGATTAACTTTTCTGTTGATCTTTTCGAGCAATATGGATGAGTTTTTTGAAATTCGTGTTGCTGGCGTGCTTGAGCAGTTGTATTTAGGCAACGAAAGTCATAGTCCTGATGGGCTGACACCACGTGAAGTGCTAGATCGTATTTCAGAAACGGCGCACGCTGCCATTGATCGCCAATACCGTATTTTAAATGAAGAAATTTTACCAAAACTACGTGAAGAAAATATTTGTTTTCTCAAGCGTGATGAATTGAGCGATGAGCAGTTAGTTTGGCTGAAAAAATATTTCCAAGAGCAGGTTGCACCTGTTTTAACGCCGATTAGCCTTGATCCTGCGCACCCATTTCCTCGATTGGTGAATAAAAGTCTAAACTTTATCGTCACATTAGAGGGTAAAGACGCTTTCGGTCGTCAGATTGAGCTTGCCGTCGTGCCTGCGCCACGTTCGCTACCTCGTGTGGTGCGTTTGCCTGATGAGCTAACCGGTGGTCATGAGCATCATGTGATGCTCTCTGCAATTATTCATGAGCATGTCTCTGATCTTTTCCCTGGCATGACTGCGACAGGATGCTATCAGTTCCGTGTGACACGTAATGCCGATTTAGCACTCAATGAAGATGTTGAAGACTTAGCGATAGCTTTAAAAGGTGAGTTGAGCTCTCGTCGCTTTGGTCGTGCTGTGCGACTAGAAGTGACTGAAAACTGCCCGCAACATATTTATGAATATCTACTTGAAGAATTTCATTTAGAGCATTCGGATTTGTATAAGGTCAATGGACCGGTCAACTTAACTCGTTTGATCTCAAATTTTAAACGCCCACACTTGCGTTACAGTGCGCACACGCCAGTGATTCCAAAGATACTGAAAAATTCTGAAAGTATTTTTTCGGCGATGAAAAAGCAAGATATTTTACTGCATCATCCGTATGAGTCTTTTGCGCCAGTAATTAATATACTTCGTGAAGCTGCACGTGATCCAAAAGTTTTAGCGATTAAGCAAACTTTGTATCGTAGCGGTCCAAACTCTGAAATCGTGCAAGTGCTTGCCGAAGCTGCACGTAATGGTAAAGAAGTCACGGCAGTGATTGAACTTCGTGCACGATTTGATGAAGAGTCCAATATTGCTGTAGCGAATATTTTGCAAGAAGCGGGTGCTGTCGTTGTATATGGTATTGTGGGCTATAAAACCCATGCCAAAATGATCTTGATTGTGCGTCGTGAAGACAATCAACTGATGCGTTATGTGCATCTCGGTACAGGTAACTATCATGCAGGCAATGCACGGATTTATACCGACTATGGCTTGCTCACGACCAATAAAGAACTCTCCGAAGATGTACATCGTGTCTTCCAAGAGCTGACAGGTATGGGCAAAACGGTGAAGCTGAAAAAGCTGTTACATGCGCCATTTACACTTCATCAGCAACTGATGAACTTTATTGATCATGAAATTGCCAATGCGATCGCAGGGAAGAAAGCCCGTATCATCGTCAAAGTGAATGCGATTACAGAGCGACAATTGATTGATAAATTGTATGAAGCGTCGCAAGCTGGAGTGAAGATTGATCTTATCATTCGTTCGATTTGTTGCTTACGTCCGAAGCTGAAAGGCTTATCAGAAAATATTCATGTGCGTTCGATCGTTGGACGTTTCTTAGAACATACTCGTGTGTATTATTTTGAAAATGATGGGAATCCACGAGTGTACTGTTCAAGTGCGGACTGGATGGATCGGAATCTATTTAGCCGTGTCGAGGCATGTTTCCCAGTTGAAGATCCTGTACTTCGTAAACGTATCATTGAGCAAGGTTTAGAGAATTATCTCAAAGACAATCAGCAAGCTTGGGAGCTTCAGCCCGATGGTCAATGGCTAAGTATTTCACCGAAAGAAGGTGAAGAGGTTTATATTTCACAACAAGTATTGTTAGAGCATTTTCAATAAGCTGTACATTTAAAATCCATAAAAATAGAGGCATTAATTTTGAATTATGCCTCTATTTTTTATTTCAGTTTTTTTATTTCAGCGTCAAATCTAAGCTCTTAATGCCGCAAAGAATCGACCAATACGACTGACCGCTTCACGTAACTCAGTCGGCGCAGGTAAGAACACCACACGGAAATGATCAGGTGTCGGCCAGTTAAAACCTGTACCTTGAACTAATAAGACTTTTTCTGCACGGAGCAAGTTGAGCATCAGTTGTTCATCATCTTCGACTGGATAAATGTTTGGATCAAGTTTTGGGAAGCAATACATCGCACCTTCTGGTTTGACACAGCTCACGCCAGGAATTTCATTGAGCATTTCCCAAGCGATTTGACGCTGTTCGTACAAGCGACCACCTGGGCGAATCAAATCATTGATTGATTGATAACCACCAAGCGCCGTTTGGATCGCATATTGCGCTTGGACGTTGGCACACAGACGCATTGAAGCGAGCATATCTAAGCCTTCAATGAAGTCACGTGCTTTTGATTTATTGCCTGTGATCGCCATCCAACCCGCACGAAAACCCGCAATACGATAGGATTTCGACAAACCATTGAATGAAATGCACAACAAATCTTTGGCAATCGAAGCAACAGAGACATGTTCAATGCCGTCATAGACGATCTTGTCGTAGATTTCATCAGCAAACAAAATCAGATCATGCTTACGTGCTAATGCCACGATCTGCTCTAAAACATGGCGTGGATAGACCGATCCCGTTGGATTGTTTGGATTGATAATGACAATACCACGAGTATTGGCTGTGATTTTCGATTCCATATCGGCGATATCAGGATACCAACTATTTTCTTCATCACATTTGTAATGAATTGCAGTACCGCCTGATAGATTGACCGCAGCAGTCCATAACGGATAGTCAGGCATTGGGATGAGCATCTCATCGCCATCATTGAGCAAACCTTGCATCGACATCACGATGAGCTCGGACACACCATTACCGATATACACATCATTGACGTGTAAATCTAAAATGCCTTTTTGCTGATAGTACTGACACACTGCTTTACGTGCAGGGAAAATACCTTTTGAATCAGAATAACCAATCGCATTCGGTAGATTGAGCGCCACATCATTGATGATCTCTTGCGGTGCTTCAAAACCAAATGGCGCAGGATTGCCAATATTCAGTTTGATAATACGGTGACCTTGTTCCTCCATCTCATTGGCGGCTCGTAACACAGGTCCGCGAATATCGTAGCAAACATGCTCCAATTTAGCTGATTTTTTAATTTCCCGTGTATGACGACTTTGAGTGGACATGACCTATTCCAGTAATTTCCAATGAGTAGAAGGAGTTCACCGTAAAAAACTTGTGAACTTTTGTTTTTAAATACATTTTACACTAGCAATTTTTATTACAGTAGCGTAAATATAAGAGATGCAATCATGACATTTTCAACACAAGAATGAAAGGAGCGGGCAATGGGAAAAGTCAATAAAACAGACCGCGAGTGGCAACGTGAACTCAGTGCTGAAGAGTTTCGTATCACTCGTCAGAAAGGTACAGAGCCTGCCTTTACAGGGCAATATTGGAATAGCAAAGCAGATGGCGTGTACAAATGTCGTTGTTGCGGTACGCCCTTATTCTCATCCGAAACCAAATATGATTCAGGTTCAGGCTGGCCAAGTTTTTTTCGCCCGATTGATCAGAGTAATATTGAAGAACACAATGATCAAAGCCATGGCATGACACGTACAGAGTTGACTTGTCATAATTGTGATGCACATCTTGGACATGTCTTTGAAGATGGTCCACAGCCAACAGGCTTGCGCTATTGCATTAATTCTGCATCTTTAAAACTACAAACTCAACAAAATGTCGATGAGGACAATTACCCATGAGCAATATTTATCAATTTGAAGCTGAACTCTTAGAAGGCAGTACGCAGAGTCTCTCTGAATATCAAGGCAAAGTGATTTTGATCGTCAATACCGCCAGCAAATGTGGATTTACCCCTCAGTTTCATGGCTTGGAAGCGATATATGAAAAATATAAAGATCAAGGTTTAGTGGTTCTTGGCTTTCCTTGTAACCAATTTGGTGGCCAAGACCCAGGTAGTAACGAAGAGATTGGTGAGTTTTGTCAGCGCAACTATGGTGTCAGCTTCCCCATGTTTGCCAAAGTTGATGTTAAAGGGCCTGAGTCACATGCGATCTTCCGTTATCTGACGCGTGAAACTAAAGGCTTTATTAATCGCAATATCAAATGGAACTTTACTAAGTTTCTCATTGGTCGTGATGGACAAATCCTTGGGCGTTATGCACCAACGACTAAACCAGAAAGCCTCGAAGCGGATATTGAAAAAGCTTTGGCTTAATCGTAAAATTCTAAAGCAAGGACTTAGTTTGATCAAAAAGTTTAAACTAAGTCTTAAAAATGAATCTTTTATACATTTTCTTCTAAATACTATACTACTCACTGCAATAGAAGGATACAAAACACTTCGAATGTTTATTTTTCTGAATTAGCCATTTTTAGTTTTCTAGCTGACCAAATCGAACCTTCAAATGCAACTTGCGATCGAGTATGAGCCTGTTGATAAAAGCGTAAAAAAGCCAATGCAAAAATGATTGCAAAAACATCAATCCAAATCAAATCAATGCCTGCATGCCATAAGCCGAGGTTTGGTATCGTTATCGCAATAATACTCGTCACTGGGATAGCCAATAAGACCAATGCAATCATCAATAACAATTGCGGTAATGCTTTTGCAACGCCAATGCCGAAGGTATAGATCATGCTGATGATGAATATGCTGTAATAGCTATACATCATGATGTGGTTGATACTGAGCAGTTGTGGATTGATCACATACGCCCATCGTAAACATAGTAAACTGGCAAACACAGCAAGCACACAACCTAAGCATGCACCAACGGTTAAATTCGCCATAAACATCACATCTTTACGTTGTTGTGGCGGCGGTAGATTTGGATTCTTTTGTTTTTTTAAGCGAGTTTCTACCCAAAGAATATTGCCTGAATAGAACAAAAATGCACCGCCAATACCTAAGATAAAATATAGCCAACGTGTTGGATCGCCACCGAAGTTGCCAAAGTGTAATGAAAACATCGAATTAATTAATTTATCAATGACTCCACTATGTTCATACAGTGTCGAGTTATCATAGGCATCATTTTGATATGGATTAAACGACATATAGGCAAAGTTATCGCCACGAAGCATTTGATCTGGGTGATACAGTGCCGCAAAAGCAGACGCCTTTTGTGGTTCTTCAAGATTGCCTAAACGCATTGCCAAGATTTGATGTTCAGGGGCGGATTGTTGCAACTTTTGATAAATCTTTTCGATATCTAGTTTTGATTGTGCCTCATTAATAACCACCGTAGGCGCACTACGTTCAAACAAGGGCTGTTTTGCGAGTGCACCCATTGCACCGTAGAGGAGGTCGTGAAAGGCAAAAACAATGACTGTCACTGCGATAATGATGTGAAAGGGTAAACTGACGATACCCACTACATTATGCGTATCTAACCAAAATCGTTTTTTATTTTTACCGCCACGAATGGCAAAAAAATCTTTGACCAATGTCGGTAAAAGTACGATTAAACCCGACATGATGGCAAGAAAATACAGCACTGCCACCACGCCCATGATATACACACCAAGCGTATGATGCCCAAGCATACCAGGTACACCTGCGGTTTCGTGCAATTGCTCGATCAACCAACCGACTTTAGATACATTTTCTTGTTTGACGAGGAGCTGACCTTGATCATCCAGTGTGGCAAGCATTCGACCTTGCGCAGTTTCAAAGTGATGTTCATCATGTTCTTCTTCTGCATGCGGTGGTTCCCACTGCATCGGTGCATTATGTAATTCTTTTGATGAAAAATTCAGTTCAAAGCCTGCTTTATAGGCTTCAGGATATTGTTGTTGTACTTGCTGAATTAGGCTGTTGTATTGATTGAGTTCAATCGGTGCAAGACGTTGCGATGGTGGTGAAGCCCATTTGCTTAAATCATGTTGAAACATGGTTAAGCCACCTGCAAAAAAGCAGATGAAGAGAAATATGCCTGCGGTAATACCTACCCAAGTATGTAAGTTTTTAGAAACTTTGACTAAATCCGCACGAATTTTCATCACATTAAACCTTTCAACAATCTTTTTATTAAACTTTTCTACTATCTCTTCGACAGACCCTAAACTTTACGACGTTATGTTAAGCACGAATTAAAAATAAACATAAAAACGCAATCACATTGGCAACACTGAAAATCAGCACACTTTGCCAACCTTTGGGAATGATATAAGCGAGGAAAAACATCGGCATCCATACCCACGGAATGGTCCACATGCCAAGTTGCGGTGAGAGCATGCGATCAACATGCGGTAGGCTAAGTAGAAAGACGATAGAACCCATCATCGCAGCAAAACTAAAACCGAGAAAAAGACCTGCAAAGGTTTTCGTCCACCAATCTGGTTGGATTTTTTGTTTATTTTGCGCTTTCATCAGGCTGATACTTTTTAAACAAGGTAATAAATGGCAGGAATGACCAAGCAACAGTAATAATCGCTAACCAAACAAGGATGCCCACCAAAATAGATAGAGAAACAGTCAGACAGATCAAGCTTATAACAAGAACTCCCCATCCCGAGTAACGCACCATTAAAGGAAGCTGTCGTTGAAGTATGCTTTGATTTGAGTGACTGAGATACAAACAGATACAGCCAAGCGTTCCGAAGATAATGCCTAATAATTTCATAACGGAGATGATTTACAAATATTAATGAAACCTATTATCATTTATTTTAGATAAAATTAAAAGTCTTCGAAAAAATTAATTCCTACGTAGAGGCCCTGTTTCTGCGAGAATTTCATTCAAATTCATTCAAAAAATTAGAGTTCAATGTAAATAAATAGAGCAGAAGTGTTTGACTTTTTTGTAATCATAAAGATAATTGTTCGCATTTAGATTATTGAGTATTACTCTATGAAAATGTTTAATCTCTCAGCGGTTTCTATCGGGGTTCGTGTATCTTTGGCGACATTGCTTGGGGCAAGTGCAAGTAATGTCTATGCTGAAGATGAAACTGTTCAGCAATTACCGACGATTACAGTACAAGCAGAACAAGATAATAATACATATACTGAAAAATCGACTGCATCTGCGGCCAAATTAAATTTGGATTTAAAAGATACACCGCAAAGCGTCACGATTTTCACAAAACAACAAATGGAAGACCAACTCCTGACCAGTGCAAGTGATGTACTCATGAATACCGCTGGTGTCACGGCAATTCAATATGGTCAAGAGGGTGCGGGTTATAGTACTTACTATTCTCGTGGATTTGAAATCAAAAATATTTTACGTGATGGTATTCCGAGTTCTTATGCTGCATTTGGTGGCAAAGACATGATGGGACTTGAAGATACTGCGATCTATGAGCGTATTGAGGTGCTCAAGGGTTCAACAGGTTTAACCAGCGGTTCAGGTTATCCAAGTGCCAGTTTAAACTATGTACGAAAGCGCCCAACTGAAGAGCTTACAGGGTCGATCAAAGTGCAAGGCGGTACATGGGATAATTATCGCAGTCAGGTCGATGTTTCAGGTGCTTTAAATACTGATGGCAGTGTTAGAGGGCGTTCAGTTGCATTGTATGAACAAGGTGGTAGTCAACAAGATCGTTATCATCGCCAAAATGCAGTGTTCTATGGTGCCTTAGATGTTGACCTTTCAGATAAAACAACATTAACCAGTGCAATCACATTACAACAAGTTGAATTGGATGATGCCACAGCACACGGTTTCCCATTTATCACCAATGATACGCCGATACAACTTCAAGATTACTTTGATCGTGAAGACAATGCGGCAGCTGATTATGCTTACAGCAACACAGAAAAGGTCAATGTTTTACTTGGCTTAGAGCATGTGTTTAATGACAATTGGCAGGCTGTCGCCAACTATAACTACACCAAAGCAAAAAATGACCGTGTTTATGCCGTGGCAGGTTCAGGTTCGATTGTTTTTGAAGATAGTTATACCAATGCGCGTGCAGGCTATACTTTACAACCTGGGCAAATGGTGGTGACCTCAGGGCGATTTACCAGTACACCTGAAGTACATGCTTTAGATATCTATACTTCAGGTAAATTCCAAGCCTTAGGTCGTGAGCATGATGTGATGTTCGGTATCAATGGTTATAGCGTTGAATCTGATGATCCAAGCTATGGGCGTTATTTTACAGTCGTTGATATTGAAGGTTGGAATGGTTATTCAGAACAACCAACGATTTTGGAAACAGGTCGTACAGTGGTTGATGAATATCAGTTGGGTGCTTTTGCTGCAACAAAATTACAACTACTTGATCCACTTAAATTGATTTTTGGTGCACGCTTTAGCAATTGGGAGCGCAAAGTTACCGATGCAGAACAAAAAGAAAATGGTGTGTTTACGCCATACGCAGGCTTAGTCTTTGATATTACTGATCAACTCTCTGCATTTGCGAGTTATACTTCGATCTTTAATCCATCATCTAATAAAGATGCCAATGACGATTATCTTGATCCTGAAGAAGGCAATAGTGTTGAAGGTGGATTCAAATTTGAAATGTATGATGGTCGTCTAAATGCCAGTGCTGCTTACTTCCAAATGAAACAAGACAATTTAGGTGTAGATACAGGTGCAGATCAAGCTGATGGCACTTCTATCTATGAATCAATAGATGGCGCAGAAGTAAAAGGTTATGAATTGAGCGTTGCAGGTGAAATTTTGCCAAAGTGGAATATTCAAGCAGGTTACACCCATACTGATGCCACGGATGCAAACGGTGATGTGCTAAATACCTATATTCCTGAAGATACCTTTAAAATATTTACTAGCTATCAATGGGATAAACTCACGATTGGCGGTGGCGTCAACTGGCAAAGTGAATTTTACCTAGATGGTGTCACAGGCATTGAGGCTGAAGCAGGACGCCAAGATGATTATTATTTGGTTAATTTGATGGCGAAATATGATATTCAGCCTAATCTGACTCTGGGGGTAAATGTGAAAAACTTAACTGACGAAAAATATAAGCTGAATGTGTGGAATGGTTGGGGAGCAGGTCGTAGTATCATTGGTTCATTAACTTACAAGTTCTAATTTAGTTATTCGCAGAAGTTGTAATTTAAAGACAATCAAATTGCGTATTTGATTGTCTTTTTTGTTATCTTAGAAAATGCTAGCATAATGCGGTTCTCATTATTACTTTATTCAAAATTATGTTGCTACAATCTGCGATCCAACAGCTCAAATTATCTCAATTAAATCAAGGAGAAAAGCGTTGGGTTGGGCAGATACAAGGCTCGATTGGTAGTTTATTACTCAGCGAGATTGCACAGCAACATGACAAGCCGATTGTGGTCATTGCACGTAATCATCAGCATCTCGCACAGCTTGAAAGTGAAATCGAATTTTATGGGCAAAACGTCCGTGTGTTTCCTGATTGGGAAACTTTGCCTTATGATCGATTGTCACCACATCAAGATATTATTTCTGAACGATTAAGTTTGCTCACCAATATGCCAAAGTCAGGTGTCGTCCTGATTTCAGCAACCACATTGGCACAGCGTGTTGCACCGCCGAGTTGGCTCTATGGTCAGCACTTCGATATTCGACAAGGCGAATCATTTGATGTCGAGCGTAAACGTGAGCAACTGGTTGCCGCAGGTTATCATGCGGTGGATACCGTGTATGAGCATGGTGAGTTTGCGGTGCGTGGCAGCCTCATGGATATTTTTGCATCGGGACAAGATGCGCCAGTGCGTATTGATTTGTTTGATGATGAAGTGGAAAGTCTACGTTTTTTTGATCCTGAAACACAGCGTACTATCGAAAAAATTGAACAATTTCGAATTTTGCCAGCCAAAGAATTTCCACTCAAAGAAGGGCGTAGTCTATTTCGTGATCGTTATGCCGAGCTGTTTCCTGAGTCTAATCCAAAGCGTAATGCGATCTATCAAGATGTGATGGACGGACTCGCTAGCCCAGGTTTGGAATACTATTTCCCACTGTTTTTTAGTGCACAGCAATTACAGCAAAGTACCTTTTTAGATTACGTGCCTTCAGACAGTTTGATTGTCAATGAAACCCATCTTGAACAAGACATTGGACAGTTTTGGCAGGAAGTCGAGCGACGTTATGACGATCGAAAATCTAATATTGATCAACCGATCTTGCCACCTAAACAGTTGTTTGTGAATGCTTCGCAAATCGCTCAACGCCTCAATCAGCATCCACGAATTATCGTGACTTTTGATGAGGCGACTGATCGAGCAGGAACGATTAATTTGGATGGTTTAACTCCACCGAAACTCAGTGTTGACCATAAACTCGATGATCCATTTAGTCAGGTTAAACAATTTATTTCGGCACAAAAATATCCAGTACTCATTGTCGCTGAAAGTGCAGGACGTCGTGAAGGTTTAAAAGAATCGCTAAAAATGAATCAGCTCAAAGTGGTTGATTCACTAAAACAATTTTTTGAAGAAAAATGCCAACTTGCCATTACTGATGCGCCTTTAGAGCGTGGTTTATTATTGCCTGATCAACTGGCGATTATTACCGAAAGCCAGCTTTATGAACAACGGGTGATTCAGCGTCGTCGTAAGCATCAAAAAGAAGTTTCAGAAGAATTTCTCGTTCGCAGTTTAACCGAGCTATCCATTGGTGCGCCTGTGGTACATATAGACTATGGTGTTGGGCGATATGCAGGTTTGGTCACTTTAGATATTGATGATCAAACCCATGAATTTTTGCAGCTCAACTATGCGGATGATGCCAAAGTCTATGTCCCTGTGACCAATTTGCATCTGATTAGTCGCTTTAGTGGTGGTGATCCAGAACTTGCGCCACTGCATAAACTCGGTACAGATCAATGGTCTAAGGCGAAGCGCAAAGCTTTAGAGCAAATCCATGATGTGGCGGCAGAGCTTTTGCATATCCATGCACGTCGCCAAGCTAAGCCAGGTTTTGCTTTTGCCTTTGATGAGAGTTTATATCATCAATTCGTTAGTGGTTTTATGTATGAAGAAACACAAGATCAACACAATGCCATTACAGCGACATTACATGATATGCAACAAGTCCGTCCGATGGATCGTTTGGTCTGTGGCGATGTTGGTTTTGGCAAAACTGAAGTGGCAATGCGCGCTGCTTTTGTTGCAGCACAAAATGACAAACAAGTCGCCGTGCTTGTGCCAACGACTTTACTTGCACAGCAACATTATGAATCGTTTAAAGATCGTTTTGCCGATACGGCGATTCGCATTGAAGTGTTATCACGTTTTGGCAGCAATAAATCACATCAAAAAATCATTGCCGATATTTCTGATGGTAAAGTCGATATTGTCATTGGTACACATAAGATTTTGCAAGAATCCGTGCAGTTCAGAAATTTAGGTTTAATGATTGTCGATGAAGAACATCGTTTCGGTGTGCGTGATAAAGAGCGCATCAAAGCGATGCGTGCCGATGTCGATATGCTCACTTTGACAGCAACACCAATTCCACGAACGCTGAATATGGCATTTTCGGGAATGCGTGACTTATCCATTATTGCGACCCCTCCAGCAAGGCGCTTGGCGGTGAAAACCTTTGTCATGGATGAAACTGATGCGGTGATTAAAGAAGCCGTGCTTCGTGAATTGCTACGGGGTGGTCAAGTGTATTTCCTGCATAATGAAGTAGAAACCATTGAACGCACAGCGGAAAATTTACGGGTGCTGTTGCCCGAAGCTCGTGTCGCTGTGGCACATGGTCAGATGCGGGAGAAAGAACTCGAACACGTCATGCAGCAGTTTTATCATAAGCAATATAATGTCTTAGTCTGCTCGACCATTATCGAAACAGGGATTGACGTACCCAATGCCAATACCATTATTATCGAGCGAGCGGATAAACTTGGCTTGGCGCAGTTACATCAATTACGTGGTCGAGTGGGGCGTTCGCACCATCAGGCTTATGCTTACTTACTTGTGCCGTCAGTTAAACATCTCAAAGGCGATGCCGAAAAACGTCTGGATGCGATTCAACGTGCCAATACTTTAGGCGCAGGTTTTGTCCTCGCCACAGAAGATTTAGAAATTCGTGGTGCAGGTGAATTGTTGGGTGAGCAACAAAGTGGCAGTATGCAAGCGATCGGCTACAGCTTGTATATGGAAATGCTGGAAAAAGCTACAAAAGCTATTCAAAAAGGTAAATCGCCAAACTTCGATCAACCGCTGAATCTGACAGCAGATATTAATCTGCATTTGCCTGCGCTGATTCCTGATGATTATCTCGGTGATGTGCATCAACGTTTATTGTTTTATAAGCGTATTAGTAATGCAGTGAATGCCGAAAAACTGAATAATATTCGTATCGAACTGATTGATCGTTTTGGCTTGCTTCCACAGCCGGTAAAATATCTATTTGCGGTGCATCAGATTCGTCTTAAAGCAGAAGAGTTGGGGATTGCTAAGATTGATGTGGCGAAAGGTGGCGGTTTAATTGATTTCTTACCTGACACACCACTGCAAGCGATAACCATCATTCAAATGATGCAGAAGCAACCGACCTATTATCGGATGGAAGGCGGGCAACGCTTAAGAGTGACTGTGCAACATGAAGAATCAGATCAACGCTTAGCCTTTGTAGACGATTTGTTGAATCAGCTTTTGGATTCACTGCATTAAACTGTTATTTTTAATTTTTAGAGATGAATTTTTAAGGTAATTCATCAGTGAAATCAGTATCATTGCGTAAATCTTTTCAGAAAATTGATTTCCTCAAGCACGAGCTATGGTAGTATTGCTGCAACTTTAACTGTAGTTATTAATTGATATGTTTACTTTGCATCCACAACTTGCCCAAGATACTTTTTTTGTCGGTGATTTTCCGCTTTGTACATGTCGTTTGATGAATGATATGCAGTTTCCGTGGTTAATTTTGATTCCACGTGTGCCAAATGTCACTGAACTTTATGAACTGAGTGAAGCAGACCAAGCGCAGTTTTTGCGTGAATCAAGTTGGTTATCAAGCCAATTATCACGGGTTTTTCGTGCCGATAAGATGAATGTTGCAGCACTCGGTAATGTTGTACCGCAATTACATTTTCATCATGTGGTGCGTTATCAAAATGATAGCGCATGGCCAAAGCCTGTTTGGGGTACGCAAGCTTTACCTTATTCTTCAGAAGTGCTTGCACACATGCGTCAAACTTTGATGTTGGCATTACGTGGTCAAGGTGAAATGCCGTTTGATTGGCGTATGGATTAATATCGTGATCACGTCGAGATAATCCATGATCCAAAGACTGTTTGGGGACAAAGCACCCTATCAATTGGTGAAGATATTACGCTATCTCGGTTTTACAATCTTATGTTTATTGCTGTGCGTCGGTTTTATCACCGAAATTATTATTGGTTTAAATAGCCTATATTTAATTCCATTCATCTTCATTGCGCTGAGTTTTGAGCATAAAATCTATCAGCGTATTGAATACTATTATGGAAAATTCGCACGTCAAAGTGCCATGTATTTGTATGACGTTTTTCTGTGTAGTTTATTTATTGCGGCAATCCACGCCTTATTAATTCCAAGCTTTATTCTGATTTGTGCAATGATCTTTTTTGCACTGTATGCCAAAATCCCAAAATTTATTATCCTTAGTTCAAGTATTTTGGCGATAGCGACTTTTTATTTTTCTTCAGTTTTATTCTTCGGATTTGAACCATACTTGCAATCGGCAAGTCGTGAACTCAATGTTTTATCAATACTTTTCTTTATGATTTATATCTCGCTGTTTATTTATTATCAGCAGTTTAAGTATGAAGTTTTGGAGAATGAAAGTGTCCACCATGCAGAAGAATTAGATCGCTATTTAAAACTAAATAATCAGCTCGCTCGTTATGCGCCAGTTCAGTTGTGGCAGTCGATCATGCGTGGTGAGTTAGAAGCACGCATTGAATATAAACGTCGAAAGTTAACGATTTTTTTCTCAGACATTCAAGGGTTTACCGATCTTTCAGAGAGTTTGATTCCTGATGATTTGGCATTTTTGCTCAATGATTACCTTAAGAATATGACTGAGATTGCTAAGCATTATGGTGGTACCATCGATAAGTTCATGGGTGATGGTATACTGATATTTTATGGCGACCCAAATAGTCGTGGTGAAAAAGAAGATGCTTTAGCGTGTTTGGATATGGCGGTCACCATGCGTCAGCAGATGCGCATTTTGCGTGAGCGTTGGGTGAAAATGGGATATTCCTCACTTAATGTACGCATGGGTATTGCGACAGGATATTGTCACGTGGGCAATTACGGCACACCACATCGTATGTCTTATACTATTGTTGGCCGTGATGCGAATATTGCTTCACGTCTGCAAACAGCGGCTCAAGTTGATCAAATTTTGATTTCGGAAGAAACGTTTAATTTAGTGAAAGATGAATTTCTGTGTATTCAACATGACTCTTTGCAACTTAAAGGGATTGCAGAATCGGTCAAGACTTGGCAGGTGGTAGAGCGTTATCATGAATCGATAGAAAAATATCGCACATGGTTTGATTTTGAATCTAAGGGCTTTAATTTACTGCTTAATTTGGATCAAACGCCTATTTATGATTACCCAGAATTAATTAAGATCATGCAAGAGGCGATAGATCGCATCAAATTGCAACAGCAACGTACCGATGACGATGGTGCGGTGATATTGTCAAAAGAGCATATTGTGCATTTGCCAGAGCGTCATAGTCCAAAATCAAAGCAGTAAAAATTTCATTAAAAATCCATGCATTTGCATGGATTTTTCAACGACATCACAACTGCTTTTTATTAATGATTTTCTGAAGCGTGATTAATCGTATATTTCGGAATTTCAATTTCCAAATCTTCATCTTCGATTTTCACCTGACAAGACAATCGTGATTCCGCTTCCAAGCCCCAAGCACGATCAAGCAAATCTGCTTCGACATCATCCATTTCGTCAAGCTCATAGAAACCTTGACGTACAACCACGTGACAGGTGGTACATGCTTTAGACATATCGCAAGCATGTTCGATTTTTACGCCATTTTTCAGCAGACTTTCACAGAGATTGGCATTTTTTTCAACTTCAAACTCTTTACCTTTAGGGCAGAATTGCGCATGTGGGCGTACTTTGATACGTGGCATAATTTATTCCTTCGGCTGATTTGATGAAGAATTTGTTGAATTTGACCAATCATCGAGACGAGTGCCTTTGAGTGCATGGTCAATATGTTGGTTCATGCGAATTGCTGCAAATTCATCACTGTGAATTTTTAAGGCTTCGACGGCTTGTTCGACTGCTGAGGCATCATCAGATTGCAATGCTTTTTCAAGCGTGGCGACAGCATCATTTAAATCGTTGAGTTGCGATGGTTCAAGTAAATTTTGATCTTGATTCAATGCTTGTTTTAAAGCTTCTAACTCTCGTTGCGCTTCGACTTTTAATTCATTCAGATGACGCAGTTGTTTGTCTTGTTCGGCATGTTGAAAGCCTTCAAGCAACAGGCGTTCGGTATCCGATGACGACAATCCATAAGATGGTTTGATGGTAATATTAGCTTTGACATTCGATGTGGTTTCAAGCGCAGAAACATTGAGTAAACCATCGGCATCGACTTGGAATGTCACTTCAATCCGTGCAGCTCCGGCAGTCATCGCAGGGATGCCACGCAGTTCAAATTTACCCAATGAGCGGCAATGTTCCACCATATCAC
The DNA here is from genome assembly GCA_001626925.1 of Moraxellaceae bacterium REDSEA-S32_B1. Classification (GTDB taxonomy): domain Bacteria; phylum Pseudomonadota; class Gammaproteobacteria; order Pseudomonadales; family Moraxellaceae; genus Acinetobacter. The sequence continues at coordinate 16,951 of LUOR01000030.1, read as the reverse complement.
GCTCACCTTGAACCACATGAATCAGCATCGCAGTCTGACCATCTTGATAGGTGGTAAATTCTTGCTTGCGTGCCACTGGAATCGGAGAGTTTCGTGGAATTACACGCTCCACCAATCCGCCCATGGTTTCTAAGCCCAAAGACAATGGCGTGACATCGAGCAACAACGTGCCATCTTTACTGTTACCAACCAGTTGATTGGCGGTAATCGCAGCACCAAGTGCCACCACTTCATCAGGATTGATACTACATAGCGGTGTTTGCTCAAAAAACTTGGCAACAGCGTCTTGAATCGCCATTGAACGTGTCGAACCGCCCACTAAAATAATGGCATTCACATCATCAACTTTTAGCTTGGCATCACGTAGTACGCGTTGACAAACTTGTAGTGTACGATCTGCCACAGGCTGAATCACTGTTGCCAATTCAGCTTGGGTGAGTGTAATTTGATAATTCTGTTCTTCAATTTTAAATTGAATATCAACTTGCGTTTCAGTTGTCAGCGTTTCTTTGGCAGATTTAGCAATTTGTACAAGCTGTGCATGTTGTTGATTGCTCAGCTCAGCAATTTCAAATTTGCTTTTTAAAAACTTCACCAGTAAGCGGTCAATATCATCACCGCCCATTGCGGTGTGACCGCCAGTAGCTAAGACTTCAAATACACCTTTGCTAAAGCGCAAAATCGACATGTCAAAGGTGCCACCACCAAGATCATAGATCGCAAAATTTTGATCTTCAACGATTTGACTATTTTGATCGAGTCCGTAAGCGATTGCTGCTGCGGTTGGTTCATTCAATAAACGTAAAACGTTTAATCCCGCAAGTTTAGCTGCATCACGGGTCGCTTGACGCTGTGCTTCATCAAAGTAGGCAGGTACAGTGATTACCGCACCATTGATCTCGTGCTCAAGATGTAGATCAGCACGATTTTTGAGTGCTGTTAAGATTTGTGCAGAAATTTCGACAGGAGATTGATTGCCATGTGCCGTGACGAAAGTCGGCATATCTTGATCGCTACCTACTAATTCATACGGATGTTGGAAGCGGATATCGGCTTTTGAACGACCCATAAAACGCTTGACTGACACAATGGTGTTGGCAGAATCGGAGTTGATTAATTCTTTGGCATCATGCCCGACGGTCACTTGTGCTTGACCATTTTCATCTTTACCAAAATGTACGATAGACGGCAGTAGCGAATGATCATGTTCATCTTGGAGTATTTTTGGCACACCAGAGCGCACAGTCGCCACCAAAGAGTTGGTGGTGCCGAGATCAATACCGATACCGATACGATGTTCATGTGGATTACTGGATTGTCCAGGTTCTGCAATTTGCAATAAAGCCATAATCTATCCGCAGTTAAAATTGATTCGATAAATAAAAGACTGGCGCTTTAAATGTGACTATTCAAAATCATCATCAAAACCAGCAAAATCCTCATCATCGAATAATTTTTCTTCTGCTTTATCAATGTCCATCAACACATGACGGAAGAAACGTAATTTTCGCACAGTATCTCGTGCTTCTGACCAATCCTGTTCGGCATAATCAATCTGAAATTCTTTGATCAAGGCATTGATCCATTGCTCAACTTCAGTTCGCAAACCTTGCAATTGCTCACTTGAAGTCGCGTCATCAAGCAGCTCACGAAGCTCTAATGCTGATTGTAAAAACTCAAAATCATGAATTGATTGCTCTAAACCACCATCTTGCTTTTGTAGTTGCAGTAAATAGGAAGCACGGCTGTCATTATGTTTGAGCGCATCGTAGGCTTGATTGACTTGACTAGACTTGGCAATGGCTTGCTCGATTTGATCTTGATTATTATCAGGATGATATTGCAGTTGCAGTTTGAGAAATTTGGCTTTGAGTTGCGTCAAGTCGATCTCAAGCGCAGGTTCAAGTTCAAATAATTCAAAGTGATTCATTGCAACGGCTCATCAGTAGATTGGAAGAAAAACAAAATCTATCTATAAGATATATGTAATAAAAGCCAATAAGACACTGGAATTATTGGCTTTTTATCATGACAAAAGGGGATTAAACAGTGAAAGATTCACCGCAACCACATTCGCCTTTTTGGTTCGGGTTACGAAACTCAAAGCCTTCGTTTAGACCATTTTTGACATAGTCCATCTCAACACCATCGAGATAAACAAGGCTTTTTGGATCAACAAAGACTTTGACACCATGCTGTTCAAAGATTTGATCATGCGCATTGGTTTCATCAACAAACTCAAGCACATAAGCCAAACCTGAACAACCTGAAGTTTTTACACCCAAACGGATGCCTTCACCTTTACCACGACCTGCAATGTAGCTGGCAACATGCTGTGCTGCATTTTCAGTTAAATGAATCATGTTTACTCCTAAACTGTTTGCATATGGTCGGTGATGATCATCTGCAAATTACTTTGCAGTTTTGCTACGGTAGTCTTCAACCGCTGCTTTGATCGCATCTTCTGCCAAGACAGAGCAGTGGACTTTCACAGGTGGCAATGCCAATTCAGTGGCGATATCCATGTTTTTGATCGCTTGTGCTTCGTCCAAAGTTTTACCCTTGAGCCATTCAGTCACCAATGAACTTGATGCAATCGCAGAACCACAGCCGTATGTCTTGAAGCGTGCTTCTTCGATCACACCTTGGTCGTTGACTTGGATTTGCAAACGCATCACGTCGCCACACGCAGGTGCACCGACCATGCCTGTGCCTACATTTTCTGCGTCTTTGTCTAAAACACCAACGTTACGTGGGTTTTCGTAGTGGTCAATTACTTTTTCGCTATATGCCATGATGCTTCTCCATACCTCGGGGTCAGCTAGAATTAACTAGTATAATTAAACGGATATTAATGAATAAATAGGGGCGATGATTCGATTTTTCAAGCGCTTAGCCTGTAAAATCAATGTTCTGCCCATTCAACTTTTGAGAAATCCACACCATCTTGATACATATCCCAAAGTGGTGAAAGTTCACGCAATTTTGCAACTGCGGATTTAGTAATCGCAATCACATGGTCAATTTCTTGCTCAGTGGTGTATTTACCAAAGCTAAAACGGATTGAGCTATGTGCCAACTCATCAGATAGCCCGAGTGCTCGTAATACATACGACGGCTCAAGCGTTGCTGATGTACATGCAGAACCACTAGATACCGCAACATCTTTTAACGCCATCATCAACGATTCGCCTTCAACAAAGTTAAAGCTCACATTAAGATAATTGGCAACGTTGTGTTCAGGATGACCATTGAGATAAATTTCTTCCATGTCATTTAAGCCATTCCATAGCTTGTCACGCAGTACACGCAGACGAGCTTGTTCAGCTTGCATGGTTTTGCCTGCGATCTCAAAAGCTTTACCCATACCAACGATTTGATGGGTTGCCAATGTGCCTGAGCGCATACCACGCTCATGACCACCGCCGTGAATCATGGCTTTCAAACGGACACGAGGGCTACGACGTACATAAAGCGCACCAACACCTTTTGGACCATAAGCTTTATGACCAGAGAAACTCATCAAATCAACTTTCATGCTTGATAAATCAATCTCAACTTTACCGACTGCTTGCGCCGCATCGACATGTAAAAAGGTTTTGTTTTCACGAGTCAATTCGCCAATCGCAGCAACATCAGTCACCGTACCCAATTCATTATTAACCATCATCAATGAAACAAGGATAGTATCAGGGCGAAGTTCTTTCGCCACCATATCAGGCGTAATCAAGCCTGTACGTGGCTCTGGCTCGATATAAGTAATTTCAAAACCTTCAGTTTCTAAGAAACGGCAAGTATCCAAAATCGCTTTATGTTCAATCTTAGACGTGATGATGTGCTTGCCTTTATTCTTATAAAAATTGGCAACACCAATTAATGCTAAGTTATCTGACTCCGTTGCACCAGAGGTCCACACGATCTCACGCGGATCTGCTTTGATTAAGTCTGCAACTTGTTCACGCGCATATTCAACGGCTTCTTCCGCTTTCCAACCATAGCTATGGGAGCGAGATGCAGGATTACCAAAATTTCCGTCAAAAGTTAGCGTGCTCATCATCGAATCAGCGACTTCAGGCAACACTGGCGTGGTAGCTGCATAATCTAAATAAATTGGGAGCTTCATATTAAATCGTTCCTGTAACAGTCTTTTGATTGACGGTGAGTTGAGCTAGATCATCGCTAGATGATTGGCGTAGGGCGACAGCTTGTACATGATCTCGATCGACCAAATCGGCAAGGGAGATACGTTCTAAATAACTTGAAATATGACTAGATAAGTCCTGCCATAGATCATGGGTCAAACACATTGCACCATTTTGACAGTTGCCTTTGTGATCACAACGTGTTGCATCGACGGATTCATTCACTGCTTCGATGATTTCAAGCACGGTGATATCACGGGCAGCGCGTGCAAGATGATAACCACCATTAGCACCACGAACACTGGCGACCAATTGACGACGCTTCAGCTTAGAGAAGAGTTGCTCTAAATAAGCGACAGAAATCGTCTGGCGTGCAGCAATCTCGGCAAGTGTAATGGTCTGATCGAGAGGCTGGAGTGCTAAATCTAGCATTGCAGTCACAGCGTATCGACCACGTGTAGTCAGGCGCATGATCTGATCTCTCAGCTTTAATCTGTAGTAATGTGCAAATACGATAGGATGATTATAAAAAAACCCGACTAAATTAGTCAAGTTTAATATCATTGTAAAATATGATGTTGATCATTCACTATGCAAATAATGAAAATAAATACTGTAATGTTGATGATTTATGGATTTATAGAAAAATAAAAGCACACGTAACGATGGCAATCAAGGTAAAGATCGCTAAATACATGCGATGGGTGTTTTTGAGTTTGCGCTCAAGCGATTTTAAATCGTTATGTTGTTCTTTCACTTCAAGCTCAAGCTGGCTAATCTCAATGCGTTGCAATTCAAGCTTATTTAGAAGTGGTTCTAAGCTACGTTGTGGTAAGTTATTTGATTGTTGTTTTGAGAGCCAACTTTTCCAATCCGCAAAAAGCATAGGTAGGGTCAGGCTATGCATAAACAAGCGAAATTGATCGTGCCACTCTTCTCCGCCAAATAGTCTCATTCGACGTAGATGACGATCATTACCTGTCAATAAGAAACGAACTAAATCAATGCTAGATGCAGATACGGTAAAAGTTTCAACCTGATTGCTTTCAGTTAAATCTGGATCAAATAAAATGCCTTTATTGTCAAAGGTAACGTAGAAATCAGATGCAGGTAAAAAGGTTTTAAACGCAATAGTGACGTTATTTTGAACAAAGCTTTTCGCATGAATTCGTGAAGCACGATCATGTTTTAATAGAAAAGTCACAATTGTTTCTAAAATAATTAGAATAATAGAGTGCAACAAATGTGGTTGGTGTGTGCTTTGTTGCGTGTTGTCATTCATGAAAATCAAAACCTTAGTTAAACCACGTTAACAATCCATTGTTAGCGCAATGAATATTTTGCTATGGCAGTTTAAAACAGCAAAATATCAGCAACTTTTAACGTAGCGCTGTATCTCGATTTAAGTGCATGTCATGAAAACTGTCAATATCTACTTACATTGAAAGATGAATTGTTAGACAGATTTTATACATTTGATACAGAACTCTGCTATGGTGAACTGTTATAAGTCAAAATGCGAATGTTGTTTTAGGAGCTAGGCATGTGTCCAAATAAAGATAAGGATATTTCCAGTGTTGATCAGGCGCATGATGAACACAATCAAATTAATGATCTGCAAAACGACCCAGTACGAGATGACTCGTCGCGTGAAAATACGACTAAAGCAAAATCCAGACGCAAAAGCCCGATTGAGCTACGTAAATACACTAAACAAATTTGGCTGGCTGGCTTAGGTGCATTCTCTCGTGCCGAAGAAGAAGGCAATAAACTGTTTGATTCTTTGGTGGAAGTTGGTGAAGAACTGGAATCAAGAACAAGTAATGTCGCTGATCAAACCGTAGAAAAAGTCGGTGAAGTCACTGGCAAGGCGTATGAACGTGTTGTTGATACCCGTGAAAAATTTGAAAAAATGCTCGATCAACACACACATCAGACCTTAAATCGATTTGGTTTGGTTACGCCAAAAGACATATTGCTCATTGAGCAATTATTAAAAAATCTCAATGAAAAGGTCGATCGTCTTGTCGATAGTAACGAGCAACTAAAAAATGAAATTGAAAGCTTGAGGGTGTCTAAAAAATAACCAACGAGTGTAAAGATCCGAATAATTTGTAAAAAGATCGCATTTTTTTGATGAAAAGCGTCAGGTTTGGCTTGCCAACATCCAATCGCATTGCTATAAAGGCTTCTACGGCTAGTTTAAAAAATTTGGCTTAAATATTCAAACGATCAAATTTAGAGGATGTTTTGCATGAATAAATCAGAATTAATTGATGCGATTGCTCAAAAAGGGGGGCTTACTAAAGTTGACGCTGGTAAAGCTCTTGACGCAACGATTGAATCTATCAGCGCTGCATTGAAAGCAGGCGATACAGTAACTTTAGTTGGCTTTGGTTCTTTCACTGTTAAAGAACGTGCTGCGCGTACGGGTCGTAACCCGAAGACTGGCGCAGAGCTCAAAATTCCTGCAAGCAAAGTACCAAGCTTTAAAGCAGGTAAAGGTCTTAAAGATTCTGTTGCTTAATACGTTTTTAACGTCATTGAAGTAACTTAAACGCGCCAGGACGGCGCGTTTTTTCATTCATAATCCATGATTGGATTTGGTTTTGATCTCAGTAAAAAATAATTATACTTGTCATTTGACGATTTTTGGCTAGTATTCGATTTAAGGTTTTTTTTGGAACATTTATGGAAGCTTTTCGTACATTAATTCGGGGGTGGCTTGGCAAAGTCCTCTTGGTTTTGTTTTTAACGCCATTGGCACTAGTTGGCATTGAAGGCTATTTTGCTGGCGGCAATGAAGAAGTTGCGGTGCAAGTGAATGATCAAGAAATCACTAAAGCAGAGCTAGATAATTGGATTAAATCTCAGAGAGACCAATATCTTCAAGGTGTTGGTGGAGATGAAACTTTGCTTAATAACGAAGTGATTGAAGCACAAGTCTATGATGCTGCGATTGTGCGTGCTTTGCTGATCCAACAGGCAGAGAAGCTTGGTCTAACATTAAGTGATGAACAGCTCGGTGCCTTGCTTCGCCAACAACAGGCATTTCAGCAAGATGGTCAGTTTTCACAACAACTCTTAGATAATTATTTGGCGAATTCTCGTTCAACGATCAATCAATTGTTAACCAACTTTCGTCAGCAAACGGCGCTGAGTTTGATGACGCAGAGTCTGATTTCAACGTCACTGCATAGTGCCAAAGACACCGAGAATTTGATTAAAATGATCAGTCAAGAGCGTACGACTCATCTTGCTGAAATTCCATTGGCGAATTTTGCACAGGATTTTGTTGCGTCAAACGCTGCAATGAAAACGTACTATGATAAAAATATTTCGGATTATAACCGTCCTGCCAACTTAGATGTGCAATATGTGGTTTTGGATAAGTCTGAATTTGAAAATCGTGCTGAAGTTACCGAACAAGATCTACAACAAACTTATCAAGCATACAGTGCAAATTTAGCCAAAGATGCGGATCGTGAAATCAGTCATATTTTGATTACCACTGACAACCGTAGTGATGAAGAAGCTGCTAAACTCGCTCAAAAAATTCAAGCGGAATTAAAGTCGGGTGAAACGTTTGAAGCTTTGGTGCAAAAGTATTCAGAAGATCCTGTATCGAAAGAGTCTAATGGTCAAGTTGAAGGCTATACGGTGGGTGCGTTTGGTGATGCATTTGACCAAGCGGTATTAGCGCTCAAGCAAAATGGTCAAACATCAGCACCGATCAAAACTGAATTTGGTTATCACATTATCCGTCTGGATCAATTGTCAGGTGTAACTGTTCCAGCATTTGCATCTGTACGTGATAAGCTGATGAGCGATGCTAAAGCCAAAAAAGTAGAAAACATGTATCAAGATGCCATTGGTCAAGCCAATGAAACCGCACTTGAAACAGATTCACTTGAAGCGATTGCTGAAGAATATAAAGTGTCTATCCAAGCTGCGCGTAATATACAAGCCAACAATAATGACATCATTTTGTCTGATGCTCAGGTCAAGCAAAAGTTATTCTCTGAGCAAATTGCAGAAGGTGATCGCAATGTTTCGACTGCGACCTCGACCGCTGATGGTAAGACTGTGTGGTTTAAAGTATCAGATTATCGTGTTGAGCGACCGTTGACACTTGAAGAAGCAAAAGCAGACATTCAAGCTAAACTAAAACGTGCAGAGCAAGTCAAACAGGCGGAAGCGAGTGTAAAACAGCTTTTGGCAGATTTTAAATCTAAGCCTGCATCTGAGGCATTGGCATCAAGTGACGTAAGTTTTACCGATTTAGGCCCAGTACCACGCTTTAGTGGGCTACTTCCTGAAGATCTCGAAAAAGTGGCATACAGTGTGCCAGTGCCGACCAAAGATGGTTTTTGGTCAGCAAAAACAGCCAATGTAGGTGATTTCTTATTTGTCGTAGCAGTGTCTGATGTTGGACAAAATCCAGCGTTTAATTTGACTGATGAGCAAAAAGCTCAAGTGGTCAATCGATTTGATCCTCGTGGTCAGAATGAACTGAATGATTATATTGAATATCTACGTAGTCAGGCGAAGATTGAACAGTAAACATTCTTTAAGCTGATAAAAAAAAGCGTTGGTAAATACCAACGCTTTTTTATGTTTGAAGAAAATCTCTTATTGGGACGCAATATACTTTTGATTGTCTGATAAGACTTGTGTAGTAATCGTGGTTAAAATACCGTGCAAAATATCAAACTCAGTCTGTAGTGGCGTACTTTTGCGTGTAATCAATGCCAATGTACGTTCAGGAGGATTCTCGATAGGATGAATAATCAGCTGGTCATTGGTGACTAAGCTTGCGTTTTGAATAGCAATCTCAGGCAACATGGTAAAACCAAGATTCGCCAAAACCATTTCTAATAGCGTTGGTAGAGAGCTTGCCTTTAAGCGAGCGTCATTCTTTTGTTCTTTGATCGGACATGCACTAAGGACGTGATCACGTAAGCAATGGCCTTCTTCAAGCAAAATCAATTTTGATAAATCTAAATCATCAATGTTCTTGGCGTTGATGGTATCTTTATCATTTTTATTGCAGACTACATAGAGCTTTTCAGTATTGACTTCTTTGATTTTCAAACCTTGTGTATCAAAAGGCAAGGCAAGAAGGACAATATCTAGCTGACCGTGTTCAAGACGTTCAAGGACTTTTTCACTTTGCGCTTCATGCAGATGCAAACGAATACGTGGTAAATCTTTTTGAACAGCTTGTAATAGTTGCGTCAAAATAAAGGGTGCAATAGTCGGAATCAGACCGAGATGTAAATCACCCGTTAATGGCTCGCTCATCTCACGGCTTAAACGCATCAAATCTTGCGCATCGGCAAGTAAAACACGAGCACGTGCAACGACTTTTTCACCAAGTGGTGTTAGCCTGACATTTTGGCGGTCACGCTCTACCAATACACCACCAAGTAGTCGCTCTAATTCCATAATGCCACCCGAGAGAGTGGATTGGGTAACGAAACAGCGACGTGCTGCCTCAGTAAAATGTAAGGTTTCAGACAAAGCAACTAAATACGAAAGCTGACGGAGAGAAGGTAGAGCAGCCATAATGTCCTAAGGAGTCAATGATTTAATTTGTTGAGTGAAAATATGCACTAATTTTGGAATGTAATATAGTGGTAGATCGTGTCCCATACCATCTATGAGTTCAAATTTTGCATTCTTGATCGCTTTTGCCACAGCTTTGCCGTGTGCAGGTGGGAGCAAACGGTCTCGACTGCCATGCACCACTATCGTAGGCTGTTCGATTTGTTTGTCAAGTTCTAATAACGAACCTGTACAAAGGATCGCCAAGAATTGTTGTAATACGCCTGCGGGATAAAAACTTCGGTTGTAAAGTTTACGTGCATGCTCAGCTGACATAATTGGATCGACTAAACCTGGTGAACCAATAGTGTTGAATAATCGAATCGAATGCTCAACGATACCATTTTCATCATGGGATTTCGGTTTGCCAATCAAGCTCATCAACTGCTTTGGAAATGGTGGAGGTAAGAAACGTTGATTATTACTGGTGAAAAGCAAGCCTAGCGTTTTTACTTTTTCAGGATATTGTGCCGCCACGATTTGCGCAATCATGCCACCCATTGATGCACCAATTAAATTCACTTCTTTTAAGCGTAATGCATCAATTAGTAAGCTGACATCTTCAGCCATGTCGTACAAGGTATATGGTGCACCTTCATTCGGTAGACCTAAGCCAAAACGACCCATCAGTTTCAATGTATTTAGACGTTCGCCTTTACGTTTGGTTTTACTAGATAGACCAATATCACGATTGTCAAAGCGTATTACTTGATAACCTGCGTCAATGAGTAGTCGACAAAATGCATCAGGCCATACCAACATCTGCGCACCTAAACCCATAATTAACATAATGGTTGGATGTGCAGGATTACCACCAATTTCAACGTGCAGTCGTTGTTTGTTTGGTAGCAAAACTTCAGTTTCTTGCATGAACTCACTATACGGCGATTGGTTCATTTGCAAAGCGGTCGCTGTCACGGCAATGTCCTCTATACAACTCATCTGCAACGCATTGTGACACTTAGGTTTGAGTCAACATAATTCGTTACATGTAACTTGTGGAATGTAAAAAAGGTAAGTCTATCGTTGTAAACTTACCTTAACATTTGTATGCAACAATCTGTCTTAATGAAAATGTATTAACTAGACTGTGCAGGGATCAAGTCAGGAACCAATTTTGCAAGGCTGAGGCGTTGTTTGCCTGCGGTTGCACCCAGCAACACAAAGCCACGTAAAGTACTTTCTTGATCAATTGCTTTGGCAAGCATGCCATCGTCAAACTCTTCTGTTTCCCAATTGACCTCAACATCCGTCGGTGCAGGTAAAACAGTCAATGGTGCTGCAGGTGTTTTCACCGCAACAGGCATTGCAGGGTAGTGAACGTGGGTGCTTTCACCATTCAGCGTTTTTGCCAAAGCTCGAGCTTGTTGCATGATCGGCATTACATAAGGAAGCAATGTTCCTTGAACCTCTGCGCAATCACCAACAGCATAAATATCGGGCTGATTGGTTTCCATAAGCGAATTAGCAATTATACCACGGCTTGTATGAATTTTGGACGATTTTGCTAAATTTATATTCGGTTGCAAACCTATCGCAGACAAGACCACATCAACGACAAAGCGTTGTCCATTGGATAAGGTCACTTCATAATCGATATCAGCACCTTGTTGCTTGATTTTAACGACTTTATCAACGGTGGTAGCTAGTGCAAACTGAATGCCTGCTTGTTCAAGGTTTTCTTGGAATGCGGTGGCAGTATGTTCTGGTAGTAAACGTCCAAGAGGACGTGGTGCCAAATCAACCACAGTGACATCATGATTAGTATTTATCAAATCATTGGCAAATTCGCAACCAATCAATCCTGCACCAAGAATCAATACACGTTTTTCTGCACGTTGATCTAGATGATTACGGAAGGCTTTATAATCATTAAGATTATTAACCACAAAGATATCATCTGCACCATCACCAGAGATGGCGAGACGAATTGGATTTGCACCCACGGCAAGCACTAATTTTTCATAATCTAAAGTGCTGAGTTGACCGCTAGTTTCAATCTCGATTTGATGTTGTTCTGCATTAATGGCTTTAACCCAAGTTTCAGTGAGAATGGTCATATCGAGTTGAGTACGCATTTTTTCTGCATCGCCAAGCGCAATTTGATCAGGTGCTTTATTTCCCGCTAAGGCATTCGACAAAGTTGGTTTGGCGTAGTTGCTTGCATCATCCGTCGTGATCATGATCAGCGACTGTTCTTTATTCAATTTACGAAACTCACGTGCAAGGGTATATCCAGCCATACCTGAGCCGACAATGATGATAGGGCGCATTGTTGCCATATGTTGTTATCTCCGTGGATTTTTTAAATATTTTTTCAAATATCTTCTATAGTCTAAGAAATTAATTTCTTATACAAGGCTACCGAGCGAAGGTGTACAAAGAGTACTGCGAGTGAGATTAACGCTGTAGCAGGATTTAAGCTCAATGACTATAAAAACAAAAAAGACCATGCAATGCATGGTCTAGTCGAGTAAGACTTATACTTCGATCATTTCAAAATCTGCTTTTGAAACGCCACAGTCAGGGCAAGTCCAATCGTCAGGAATATCTTCCCACTTTGTACCAGCTGCAATACCGTCTTCAGGCCAGCCTTGTGATTCATCATAAATCCAACCACAAACGATACATTGATACTTTTTCATTTAAATCTCCGTGCACTGACTCGGTGGAACATTCTGCCTATCATATTGAGCAAATCTCACGACTTCACTCAAACTTCCTTGAGCAACTATCTTAAAGTGTGCTGAATAGAAAATAAAGTCAGAATATGCGTCATCGAAACTCGGTGCGGTTAAATCATGCAAATTGTGGCTACTTTAAACGATGTATTGTGCTTTTAACTTATCATTTTAAGACAAAGGTGAATGATCTAAAGGCATAAATGGCTATTGATTGGATGATTTGTTTAAAATTTAACTGATCTAATGAGTTAGACAATATAAATAATATAATGATAAATCGTAGTATTAAGGTGCAATTAGGTGTTCTGATGATTTCAATCAAAAGAATGATTATCAATAGTAATTTTTAAAAAAACTGGGGGGAGTTTAGAAAAAAACTACGAAAGCTTTGCTTTAATTTTGCTAGATACTTGGGCTGGATCGGCACGTCCGGCTATGATCGGACGTAGAGAATTCATCACCTTACCCATATCTTTCATGCTAGTAGCACCTTGCGCTTCAATCGTTTGCGCAATGAGAGAATCAAGCTCGTCCTCTGACATAGCTTCAGGTAGAAATTGAGATATTACCTCAAGTTCGGCTTGTTCTTTACTAGCTAAATCTTCTCGACCAGCACCCTGAAAGGCCTTGATCGATTCTTTACGTTGTTTGACTTGTTTTTCAACAACGTTCAACACTTGAGCATCATCAAGTTCGATGCGCTCGTCGATTTCAATTTGTTTGATCGCTGCTTGTAATCCACGAATCACTGTCACGGTCGCCATATCTTTTGCTTTCATGGCAGTTTTGAGTGTGTCAGTAATTTGCGTTTTTAAAGTGGTCATAGCATCAATCAATTATCAATTTAAAATCTGAATACTCAATCATTGAGTATAGTCACGACAAGTTTATAAAAGCGAGTTAGTACAAACGAGTTGTGCGGATTGATTCACGAGCAACTTTTTTTGCATAACGCTTCACAGCAGCAGCTTTTTTGCGCTTACGTTCTTGAGTTGGTTTCTCGTAAAATTCACGCTTACGTACGTCAGCTAAAACACCTGCTTTTTCGCAAGAGCGCTTGAAGCGACGGATAGCAACGTCAACTGGTTCACCTTCTTTCAATTTAACTTGTGGCATATAGAATCCTCTATTAAGACTATGGATAATGTGTATGTACCCTATGTACATACGGTGAATGAGTGCGACATTTTACGCTTTTACTCGGCGAAGTACAAGTCTATAATGTGCGCCATCGTCTCGAACGAACTGATTTTGAAATTATCGCTTGAATTGGTTGTGTGAAAATGATTGTACTTGGTTTGGAAACGTCTTGTGATGAAACTGGTCTAGCGATCTATGACAGTGAACAAGGTCTTCGTGGGCAAGTATTGTATAGTCAAATTCAACTCCACGCAGAATATGGCGGTGTAGTCCCTGAGCTTGCTTCTCGTGATCATGTACGCAAGCTCATTCCACTATTAGATCAATTGCTGGGTCAATGTGATTTATCTAAACAAGATATTGATGCGATCGCCTATACACGTGGTCCAGGTCTAATGGGTGCACTGATGACAGGTGCATTATTTGGGCGAAGTCTTGCTTTTGCCTTAAATAAGCCTGCGATTGGTGTACATCATATGGAAGGACATTTACTTGCACCATTATTGTCAGCACAGCCACCACAATTTCCGTTTGTTGCGCTTTTGGTGTCAGGTGGTCATACCCAGCTGATGGCTGCACATGCGCTTGGTGAGTATGAACTACTTGGTGAGTCGATTGACGATGCGGCAGGTGAGGCGTTTGATAAAGTCGCAAAAATGCTCAATTTACCGTATCCCGGCGGTCCACAAATTGCCAAACTCGCATTACAAGGCAATCCTGATGCTTTCGCATTTCCTCGTCCATTGATGCAACAGGCTTTAAACTTTTCGTTTAGTGGTTTAAAAACAGCAGTATCGAGCCAAATCAAAGCAGTCGAAGGACAAGGGCGTGAAGCAGATATTGCAGCGTCATTCCAAGAGGCTGTAGTCGATACTTTGGTGAAAAAATCTATCAAAGCACTCAAGCATACAGGCTTAAAACAATTGGTGATTGCAGGCGGTGTCAGTGCAAATCTGCGCTTACGTGAAAAGTTGGAAAATTATGCTGAGCCTGCGCTGTGTACTGATAATGGCGCAATGATTGCCTTTGCAGGCTATCAACGCTTAAAAGCAGGGCAACAAGACGATTTGGCAGTCACGACCACACCGAGATGGCCGATGACTGAACTGACTGCTTTAAATAAATAACTGTGTTACGAAAACTCCAGTATTTTGATTTTCTTGAAATATTTTGGAATACTTTTTTTGTGCATTTATGGTTTTCGTAGTCTGTATAGTGCATTATTTAACGATAATAAACTGTATGAAACTATTTTTATCTTAAAAATGAATAAAATAAAAGCTCAGCATATAGCAATCAATATTGATTGATTAAATCTTTATGCTGAGCGTTATTAACACTTTAGTTTTTCTAAAACTGTAAAGTTCAAACAACAATCAAAACAATTATTGACTTGATGTTTCTTCTTTATTCGTTTGATCTGAATTTTGTTCAGCAGCACGCAACTCAGTACCAAAATCTTTCATTTCTTCAGTCAATTCAGGCATGATTTTTAACATGGCATTTTGCCCAACGGCCATACTTTGTTGCATGACCACAGGCATTTTCTCGATTGTGGTTTTACCTAGTGGTGTTTTATAGAAAGCAATCAAACCGTTAATATCTTCTTGGGTGAAATTATCTTGATAAATCTTGACCATCGCAGGCTCAAGGTCAGACCAAGTCATGCCTTTTGCCATGACATCTGCAATTTTCTTTGAATACTTGTGTAAGACTTCGACTTGCGCATCAGTCAGTGGTTCGCCTTGTTGCTTTTGTACTTGTTGAATCGATTGCGACATGATGCTATCCATCTGTGCACTGACCTGATCTAACATTTGCTCAGATTCAGTGACTTGCAATAATTCTTTGACAGAGGCTTCTGTTGCCGTGGCAGCCATTGCTGTGATGGGTTGGAAAAGTGCAATGCTCATGGCAGTGGCGGTCAATAATTTTTTCATGTGTGTACTCTAATGTGGGTAGATTTAAAAGTCCGTTAAGTATCAGTGTAGCTTTTTCATTTGCACTTTTAAGTGCTGGAAAATATTTCGAGTTGTAATCCAAAGTATAAACTGAAACACCCAAAAATGCATGATCGCTTAAAATTTCATCAATTTGTAAGGTTGTTTTCGTCAATCTCCTTTTTTTCTTCACAATTAGCAGATAGTCTACTTTTTTGTAAAAATAGTGATAATATTTATCATTAACAAATAGCATTATTTATTATCTATTAAGCTAAAAATATCAAGGCGAATTGATATGATTCCTCCCATGACCACACATGAACTCGGCGCTGAAGCGGAACTAACACGTGTTTCTGTTAAAGACAAAAGTTCAAAGAAAACCAATAAAGTAAAGCCAAAACCTCAAGGATTGCCGAAATACCGCTGGATGATTTTTGGGCGGTTTGTCTTGGCGATCTTTGGCGGTTATGCATTTTCGGCACTGTCTGCGATGTGTATTGCCAATGCTTTTCCTGAGATGCGTACCAGTGCGGTGCTCAGTGCAACCATGCTTGCCTTTGTGGTGCATTGTGCAGTGTTTATTTGGGTGTTTTTGGTCAATTCCACACTTAAAGCATGGCTCGGTGTCTTGATTCCTTGCGTGGTATTTTTTCTATTGAATCTGTGGTTAAAGGGTTAAGTCATGCGTGTAGATGCAAAAGTCGAGGGTCCTCGTCAGTCGATGTCATGGCTTCACACTTGGGTGAGTATTCTATTAGGTTGGTTGTTGTATGTGGTATTTTTTACAGGCACGTTGAGCTTTTTTCAAAATGAAATCAGCGTATGGATGAAGCCTGAATTGCACCAATCTTTAACGAATCAAAGCCAACAACAGCAATTACACACCGCTTTGACTGTGCTTAATCAAAAAGAGCCAAACGCAGGTAGTTGGAATATTCGCTTACCGAGTGATCGTAGTACCACCATTGATATATCGGCACGTGCTGTCGGGGAAAATCCACGTGGACGACGTGGTGGCAATCAGATAGTACTCGATAGCGCCACTGGTCAGATCATCGAGCCTCGGGAAACATGTGGTGGTGGCTTCCTGTATAGTTTCCATTTTGAGCTGTATGGTATGCCACGGATTTGGGGACGGTGGATCGTTGGTGTGGCGACGCTATTTATGTTTGTAGCGATCATTAGTGGCATCATCACCCATAAGAAAATTTTTAAGGATTTCTTTACTTTCCGTCCTGGTAAAGGGCAACGCTCATGGCTCGATGCGCATAATGCCACAGCGGTGTTTGCTTTGCCATTTCACATCATGATTACTTTTAGTGGCTTGTTGCTCTTAATGTATATGTTTATGCCGTGGGCGATGAATTCGGCATATCAGGGTGGACGAGACGAGTTTTTCCGTGAGCTAAATCCTGAACGATTCCAAAATCAACCG
>LUOR01000003.1 GCA_001626925.1 Moraxellaceae bacterium REDSEA-S32_B1 | reverse complement strand
ACAGCAGCAGAAACCAGTCAGTCGATTGGAGAAAGTGAAAGTTGGCGCAAGTATTGATCAAGCGCAAAAGATTCAGCACTATGCGGCGACATTAAACTTCGATTGGGCGGATGTAGATGGAGCTTGGCAAAAACTTGATGAAGAATTACAAGAACTTCGTGAAGCCACGAAAGCAAATGATACTCGGCACATTCAAGAAGAATTGGGCGATTGTCTTTTTGCCATGATCAATGTCGGTCGAAAACTCGATCAAAATTGTGATCAGGCATTGCATGGCACGATTGCCAAATTTCGCAAACGCTTTGCCTATATTGAGCAAGCGATTCTGTAGTTTATTTGCAGGGATGGTGCATGCCAAAACCACATTAAGCTTTGAGCAATGGAAAGCTCGACAAGAGCGTATTGACCAGCGTTTAATGGATCAGCGTTTAAAAGAGCAACAATTCCAATCAATAACGCCTCAAAGTACAGCGCAAACTTTATTGACCACAACGCAAAATACAACGACACCGCAAGTTGCAGATTCGACCATAACTCAGATACAGCCACAGCGACTTGGTGAGGCGGTGTCGATTAATATCAATCAAGCCACTGCACAGGAGATCACTGCAAAGTTAGATGGGATCGGACGCAAAAAAGCCCAAGCGATTGTGCAATATCGAAAGCATCATGGTGATTTTAAAAAAGTGGATGAGCTGATGCAGGTCAAAGGTATTGGTGAAAAAACTTTGGCAAAAAACCGTTCTAGAATCCGATTAAAACCCTAAATGAAGTAACAGAACAGCTTAAATTTCCGTAATTGATAGATAAAGAAATTGCCCTTTAACGTAGATAAAGCTATGATGAAGGCGTAATTTTTTGATCGACCCTTAGCTAAATTCCAATCTGGAGCCAGCTTCTTTGCAAACTTTGCGTGCCTCTAAATGTGGATTATCCACTTCACAACTCAGCCCTGCCATTTTAGACATTATTGATAGCCTTACCAAAGCGGGATATGACGCTTATATCGTTGGTGGTGGTGTGCGAGATTTGATGCTCGGTGAGCATCCAAAAGACTTCGATGCGGTGACCAATGCGACGCCTGCGCAGATTAAACAAGTGTTTGGTCGTCGCTGTCGTATTATTGGTCGTCGTTTTGAGTTGGCACATGTACATTCTGGACGAGAAATGATCGAGGTGGCGACTTTTCGTGCACCACCGAAAAAAGCTGTAACCAGTTCATCAGGTATGATTCTAAGAGATAATAATTGGGGCACGATTGAGCAGGATTTTGCACGTCGAGATTTCACCATTAATTCGATGTATTATCAGCCACGTGACGGTATCGTGCTCGATTTTTGCAATGCCTATAGCGATATTCAAAATAAGAAATTAAAACTACTTGGTGATGCACGTCAACGCTTTGAAGAAGACCCCGTGCGTATGCTTCGCACATTACGTTTTGCAGCCAAACTCGGTTTTCAGATTGATCAAAGTATTCTCAAAATTTTTGATGAAGCCTGTGCACAGCAATTGCGTGAAGTGTCGCCACATCGTCTCTATGATGAGTCGCAAAAAATGTTCTCGATGGGGCGTTTGGAACAATTGCTCCCATTGTTGATTAAGTTTCATATTTGGCGTCAAATGTTCGCGGATGTTAAACCTGAAATTACCACCTTCATGCAACGTGCAGCGTTTAATACCGATCGACGTATTCAAATTGGAAAGTCGATTAATCCTGCATTTTTCTATGCGGTATTACTTTGGGAAGCTTATTTAGAACGTGCCGATTTTTATCGTAGTCGTGGTGTGGTTGAAGCAGAAGCACGAGCACAAGCTGGTATTGATGTATTGAAACGTCAGGCATCACGTACCATCATTCCTCGTTTTGCGGAAACTTTTATCCGTGAAGTGTGGGAGATGCAATCTCGATTGATCAGACCAAAGCCACAACACATTATGAATCTGGTAGGACATGCTAAGTTCCGTGCAGGATTTGACTTTCTATTGCTTCGTGAACAGTCAGGTGATACTGGGACACAAGGCATGGGCGAGTGGTGGGAGCAGTTCCAAGAGCTCAGCAATGATCAGAAAGAAAAAGCCATTGCCAGTTATAAGCGTAACTTCAACCGTCAGCATAAAAAGACCACAGCAGATGAACCTGAAGAATTTGTGCCTTTAGTCTTGGAAACTGAAGTGAACCGTCGAGCTGCACGCCGAGCCAAACAGCGCAATGGTGCACCATCGGTAAATCATGCGGATCAAGGTTATTCTACGCAAAAGTATAGTGACTCTAAACGCAATTCGAACAGTACAAATGATTTCAGTACGAATCAAAATAGCCATCCGATCACACGTCGTCGCCGTGTACAACGTGATTTATCGCAAGTAGTGTTTGGACCGACACGATGATTGCTTCCGCTCAAGACAGTCAGATTGAAGCAGGTCACACAGAAGCACGCCACCGAAAAGTAGGTCATACCAGTTATATCGGTCTAGGCAGTAATCTCGGTGATCGCCTTGCTTATTTGCGTTTTGCGATTGAGGCTTTATCTAAGATAGGTCAAGTTCGAGTTTCTCGTCTGTACGCTAGTCCGCCGATGGGACCGCAAGATCAACCTGATTATCTCAATGCAGTGGTTGAATTGGTTACTACATTATCGCCTTTAGATTTGTTAGATCAATTACAATCCATTGAACTCGATGCAGGACGAGTGCGCAAACGACATTGGGGCGAGCGCACACTGGATTTGGATTTACTTTTATACGATCAAGATCAGATACAACACCCACGATTGAATGTGCCCCATGTTGGTTTGATGGCGCGTGATTTTGTGGTTTTGCCATTGTTGGATCTGTTGCCACAGGCGACGATTGGCGAAGTCAATTTATTCGATTTGGCATGTGTTCAAAATCCAACAGCACATGCGATTTCTGATTTGCCTGGGCAGCATGTAGTTCAGAAAGCATGGTTTCATGATCAGTTGTTTAAAGTTGCTGAGAAGTACACTTAAGTTGTGTTATTTTCATGATTCCTGACATGCCAAGATAATCTTCATGGCATATGATTTTAGATAAGCGATATTTAGATATACGATTTTTGCGACAGAGGAAGAGCCCCATGATTAGTCTGACTGATTTAAGACGTTTTAAAGCAGAAGGTCGCAAGTTCTCATGTTTGACTTGTTATGATGCGAGTTTTGCCAAAGCCTTAGAAGTTGCAGAAGTCGATACGATTTTGATTGGCGATTCGCTTGGCATGACCATTCAAGGGCATGATTCGACTTTACCTGTCAATATTGAAGATATGGTCTACCATACGCAAAATGTTGCTCGTGCCAATTCGCATGCTTTTATCATGGCAGATTTGCCGTTTATGAGCTATGCAACGGTCGAAGATGCTTTAATCAATTCACGAAAAGTCATGCAAGTTGGTGCGCATGCCGTGAAGATTGAAGGCGGAGCATGGCTTGCGTATACGGTAAGTAGTTTAACTCGAAATGGTGTGCCTGTTTGTGTGCATTTAGGTTTAACGCCACAGTCGGTACATGTCTTTGGTGGTTATAAGTTGCAAGCGAAAACACGCTCTGCGGCAGATCAGCTTTTGGAGGATTGTCAGGCAGTTGTTGATGCAGGGGCTGCTTTGCTATTATTAGAATGTGTGCCTGCGGTTTTAGCAAAAGAGGTAGCAGAGAAATTTTCAGTACCAGTGATTGGTATCGGGGCAGGGGTGGATACCGACGGTCAAGTCTTGGTGATCCAAGATATGTTAGGTTTAACCTTTGGTCGAGTGGCACGTTTTGTGCGTAACTTTATGCGAGAGCAATCTGGGGAGAATGCAATCGTTGATGCCATTAAAGCCTACCATCAAGCGGTATTGGATAAGACATTCCCAGCAAAAGAACATACTTTCCAAGTTGAGCTCTAGTCGCTTTATCATTTGGATAGTAGATTTTGAACAGAATAAATTGAGTAAATAATGAAGACTGAAACCACAATACAAAGTTTGAATGCTGCGCTATCTCCTGCAAGATTGGCTCGTAAGACCATTGGTTTTGTGCCAACCATGGGCAATCTGCATCAAGGTCATCTCAACCTTGTCCGTGAGGCGAAAAAGCTGTGTGATGTGGTTGTGGTCAGTATTTTTGTCAATCCAATTCAGTTCGGTCCAAATGAAGATTTTGACAATTATCCTCGAACTTTAGAAGCGGATAGTCAGCTTTTGGCGGAAGTGGGTTGTGATGTGCTGTTTGCACCATCAGTTCAGCAGATGTATGGTGATCTACCACGTCGTACAGCAGTGGTGGTGGGTGAAATTACAGAGGTGCTTTGTGGTCGCTCTCGTGCAGGACATTTTGATGGTGTAGCGACAGTGGTGACGAAGCTGTTTCATATTGTGCAACCTGATACCGCATTTTTTGGGCAAAAGGATTGGCAGCAGCTGGCAGTGATTCGTCAGATGACACGAGATCTCAGCTTTCCCATTGATATTGTAGGTGTGCCGATCGCTCGTGCTGAAGACGGTCTAGCACTGAGTTCACGCAATGGTTATCTCACTGACTTGCAACGTAAGGTTGCACCGAAAATTTATCAAAGTTTGACGGATGCAGAAAAGGCCTTACGTAAAAAAACACCGTTGGCTGAAGTTTTGGCAAGTATGGAAGCGAATTTAACGAAAGCAGGTTTTGAAATTGACTACGTTGAAGCATTAACGCCTGAGTTAGAAGCTGTGAATGCGTTTGATCAAGATATTGTTTTATTCATTGCAGCCAAACTTGGCACTACACGATTGATTGATAATCTCGTGGTCAAATTTGCTTAAGCTAAGCATTCTTAAGTTAAATACTCTGTAAATGAATTGTGCAAAAAACTAACACAGTTTTGAGTTTGGGCTGATATTTTCGCAATATGTAAAAATATAAATATCGCAGTACGACAACAGAAACGAGTTATCACACAGATTTTACGATGAAACCATTACCATGAAACAGATATTGCTTGTCACAGGTCGTTCGGGTTCAGGAAAAACTTCGACGTTACAAATATTAGAAGATTTAGGCTTCTATACGATTGATAATTTACCCTTGTCTTTAGTGCCTGAAATTGTCAGTAAGTTAAGTACAGATCAGGCAATGGATCAGCTTGCATTAGGCTTGGATATTCGTAGCCTTCAACCCGATCAGGTTTCGATTGATGAGGTTTTGGATGCACTTCGCAAAATTGGTGCTGTTGACGTATTGTATTTAACTTCTCGCGAGGAAGTATTGGTTGCTCGATATGCATCTTCACGTCGTCCGCATCCTTTAGCACATCGTTATGATACCTTAACTGAATGTATTCGTGTCGAAGAGGACTTGCTGTATTCGGTCTATCGACGGGCAACGATGACCATAGATACCAGCAATAAAACGGTACACGAACTACGGCATACTTTATCAGTGAAGCTCGGACAGGGCGATAAACTAGTCGTCATTTTACAATCCTTTGGGTTCAAACATGGCGTACCTTTGGATGCAGATTATGTATTTGACTTAAGACATTTAGTCAATCCTCATTGGGATAATACGCTACGAAGTTATACAGGTTTAGATAAACAGGTGCAGGAGTTTTTAGCATCTGATGATACAGTCAATGCCATGTATGATGATATTTATCAATTTTTAGAAAAATGGTTGCCGATTTTTAGCCAAGGGCATCGTCACTTTATTACAGTGTCGTTAGGCTGTACGGGTGGTCAACACCGCTCGGTATATTTTGTCGATAGACTTGAGAAAGCGCTTAAGGCAAAATGGTCGGTTCAGGTATTGCATCGGGAAATGAAGCACTGGTCATGATCGACACGAGTTTAGACGTAATCAATAAATTGGGCTTACATGCACGTGCTTCGGGGAAACTCATCGAGGTGACGAGTAAATATCGCTCCAATATTCAGTTGGGTAAAGGCAAAGAACTGATTGATGCCAAGAATATCATGTCCCTGCTCATGCTCGGTGCAGGCAAAGGCACGACTTTGCGACTTGTGGTTGATGGTACGGATGAAGAAAAAGCCTGCGAAGAAATCAAAGCACTTTTTGCTGCAAAGTTTCACGAGGGCGAATGATCATGGCTAAACGTCAACGTCCTTATACCGAAGGTGATTTTGAAGATTTGCTCGAAGGTCGAGCCAGTAAATCTGAGCAGAAGCGTCATGTCCAGCGTATGGCTGCGCTTGCAGAGCAACTTGCGGAGTTGCCGAAAAAACAACTGCAAAAATTACCTGTTGATGAACGATTAGTCGATGCATTTTTAGAGCTGGAAAGTATCAGTTCTTTTGAAGCACGACGTCGCCAATTTCAACGTATTGGCAAACTACTTCGTAATGAAGATGAAACCATGTTACTAAGCTTCCTTGTACCAAAGCAGGGTGCAAAAAAACAAGCACAATTGATGCGTTGGGTCGATCGGATTCTTGAGCAAGGCGATGCTGCGATTCATGAGTTTTGTAAACAATATAACGCTGCCGAACGCCATACCTTAAGACAGCATGTATTACGTTATCAACGTGATGCACAGCAAGGCGTCGATGAAGATACTTTAAATGCGTTAAAGCAAAATATTATTAATTATGTGCAACAAGTGGCGCTGATTTCTGAATAATTTTGTAGTCTGATTCAAACTTATAGTAAACTACTCCGCTTTAGTCTTGAATCAATTAGAGCCCAGTACCATGAATACTGAACAGCTTAAGCGCTTATTAGCGCAAGCGTTTCCTGATGCGGATATTGCCGTAACTGGAGAAGCAGGAAAATTTGACCTACGTATCGTCGATGCAGGTTTTGAAGGAAAAAGAACTGTCGCTCGCCAACAAGCTGTCTATGCCCCACTCAATGAACATATCGCCTCAGGTGCCGTACATGCGGTCACTATTCGTGCTATGACGCCAGAAGAATGGCGTAAAGTTAGCATGTTTGGAGCATAAGATTACATGGATAAATTTCTCATTCGTGGCGGTAATGTTTTAAACGGTACAGTCAAAATCTCAGGTGCAAAAAATGCCGCATTGCCACTCCTTGCAGCGATGATCTTGGCAGAAACACCAATTACACTGACTAATGTGCCACACCTGAAAGACGTCAATACCTTGGTGAAGTTGATCGCTGGCTTAGGCATCACCATGAAGTATGAAGGGGATACGGTTGTTGCGGATACCAGTACGCTGGATAATTATTTTGCACCGTATGAATTGGTGAAAACCATGCGTGCCTCGATCTTGGTGCTTGGACCACTCCTTGCTCGTTATGGCGAGGCGAAAGTGTCTTTGCCGGGTGGCTGTGCGATTGGTTCACGTCCTGTCGATCAACATCTTAAAGCCCTCGAAGCATTGGGTGCAGAGATCGAAGTCGAAGCAGGCTATGTACTTGCCAAAGTCGATGGTCGCCTAAAAGGTGGTGAAGTGGTCTTTGATATGGTCACTGTTGGCGGTACAGAAAATATTTTGATGGCTGCGGTACTTGCGGAAGGTACAACCACAATTCGTAATGCGGCACGTGAGCCTGAAATTACCGATCTTGCCAATCTACTCAATAAAATGGGTGCGAAAATCTCAGGTATTGATACCGATACTTTGATCGTCGAAGGCGTGGAAAGTTTGCAAGGTTGTGAATATGCTGTAGTTGCCGATCGAATCGAAACAGGCTCTTATCTTGCTGCTGCTGCGATTACAGGCGGTAAAATTAAAACCACGCATACTGATCCAAACTTGATGGAAGCTGTGCTTGAAAAGTTTGAAGAAATGGGTGCAGAAGTGACGCGTGGTGAAGATTGGATTGAACTCGATATGCAGGGCAAACGTCCGAAAGCGGTGAGCTTCCGTACACTACCACATCCTGAGTTTCCTACCGATATGCAAGCGCAGATCATGGCGGTCAATGTACTTGGTCGTGGCTTTGCAACCATCTCAGAAACCATTTTTGAAAATCGCTTTATGCACGTACCTGAGCTGTGTCGTATGGGTGCCAATATCCAAATCGAAGGCAATGATGCGACCGTTACTGGCGTGGAAAAACTGCAAGGTGCGCCTGTGATGGCGACCGATTTGCGTGCGTCATTTTCTCTCGTGATTGCAGCGTTGGCAGCAGAAGGTGAAACCGTGGTCGATCGGATTTATCATATTGATCGTGGCTATGAAGATGTTGAAGCCAAACTCCAATCACTAGGTGCGGATATTCAACGCATACATTAACTTGTTGTAATGTCAGCTAATAACAATTTACGCAACGATTTAGACACGCAGTTTAGAAAAAGGTTAAGGTTAAATGTCACAGGAACAAGCGCACTCATCACAAAGCCTCTCAGACAAACGCATCTCAGACGCAGAACTCATGGGGAATTTTGATCATGGTTTGACTTTAGCGTTAAGCAAAGGGCGTATCCTCAAAGAAACTTTGCCACTACTTGCGGAAGCAGGCGTAGAGTTGCTTGAAGATCCTGATAAATCACGTAAATTAATTTTCCCTACTACACACCCACAAGTACGCATTTTGATTTTGCGTGCCAGTGATGTGCCGACCTATGTGGAAAATGGTGCGGCGGATTTTGGTGTGGCAGGTAAAGATGTACTGATGGAATACGGCTCGGAAAATGTCTATGAGCCACTGGATTTGCAAATCGCCAAATGTAAGCTGATGACCGCAGGCAAAGTCGGTATGCAAAAGCCACAAGGTCGTCTGCGCATCGCCACCAAATATGTCAATCTGACACGTGAATTTTATGCCAGCCGTGGTGAGCAAGTCGATGTGATCAAGTTGTATGGTTCGATGGAACTTGCGCCATTGGTCGGTCTTGGGCATTACATCGTTGATGTGGTGGATACAGGAAACACCTTGCGTGCCAATGGCTTAGAGCCTTTGGAAGAAATCTGCAAAGTGTCTTCTCGTTTGATCGTCAATAAAGCCAGCTTTAAACGTAAACAAGCCTTGCTTAATCCGATTTTGACGCAACTTGAACAGGCTGTCCAATCTAGAACTTCATAATTCATTATCATCATAATCCATGAATAAAGCGTAATTTACGGTGCTTCATTCGCCACAAGGACTTAGAAAACAGGTAAAATAATTCTTTATTATCAATCTGTGGAATGAATTTAATGCGCCGTTTGTCAACGCAAGATCAAAACTTCCAACAGCAATTCGCTGAACTTTTGGCATTTGAAACCGTCAATGATCCTGAACTCCTGCAAACAGTCGATCAAATCATTGCTGACGTTCGAGCAAAAGGCGATGCGCATGTGTTGGTATTGACGCAGCAGTTTGATCGACACCCAGCGACGACCTTTTCACAATTAGAACTGACTCAAGCACAATTGCAAAATGCCTTTGATGGCTTAAGTGATGAGGTTCGTCAAGCCCTTGAGCTTGCAGCAAATCGTATCCGTGAATTTCACCAAGCGCAAAAGCAAGGTGGCTGGACGTATGTGGATGCGCTAGGCAACACGCTTGGGCAAAAAGTTACACCACTCGATCGAGTCGGTATTTATGTGCCGGGTGGTTTGGCATCGTATCCTTCATCTGTACTCATGAATGCGATTCCTGCGCATGTTGCAGGTGTACCTGAAATTATCATGGTTGTGCCTGCGCCAAATGGAGAGCTTAATCCACTGGTTTTGGCGGCGGCATATCTTGCAGGTGTTAGCCGAGTGTTTACTATTGGTGGTGCGCAAGCGGTTGCAGCACTTGCTTATGGCACAGAAACCATTCCGCAAGTAGATAAAATCACGGGGCCGGGTAACCGTTTTGTGGCAGCGGCGAAACGTGCGGTGTTTGGTCAAGTCGGTATTGATATGATCGCAGGGCCTTCGGAGATTTTGGTCTATGCCGAAGGTGAAAATAATGCTGAGTGGTTGGCCATGGATTTACTGTCGCAAGCGGAGCATGACACGGTTGCACAAGCGATTTTCATCACGCCTGATTCGGATTTACTCGAAGCTGTTGCAGAGAAAATAGAAAGCCATTTAGCAGATTTGCCGAAAGCAGAGATTGCTAAAACTTCGATTGCCAATCGTGGTGCGTTGGTCTTGGTCAAAGATCGTGATGAAGCGATTCAACTGATTAATCAAGTTGCGCCTGAGCATTTGGAGCTTTGTTTGGACGAAGCGCAAGTCATGGGCGAGCAGATTCGCCATGCGGGTGCAATCTTTATGGGACGTTATACACCTGAAGCGATTGGTGACTATTGTGCAGGACCAAACCATGTATTACCGACATCAGGTACGGCACGCTTTTCTTCACCGCTTGGTGTGTATGATTTTCAGAAGCGTTCCAGTTTGATCATGTGTTCTGAGCTGGGTGTAAAAACTTTGGCGAAAACGGCGGATATCTTGGCGCAACAAGAAAACTTGGATGCCCATGCACGCTCGGCACGTTATCGTTATCAATAAGATTTTATAGCAATCCCCATAACTCCCATCGGGAAAGGGGATTTGCTCTAACCCCTTTAATAAGGGGGAGAAAAAATCCCCCTAACCCCCTTTAAGAAATGGGGGAATTCAAAGCTGAGATAAAAAATGTCGATCGAAATTACTACACAGCAAAAGCGGTTTTGGAGTCCGCTGGTACGTGAGCTTGAGCCGTATGTGCCGGGCGAACAACCGAAAATCCAGGATTTATTAAAATTAAATACCAATGAAAACCCGTATCCGCCATCGCCAAAAGTGGTCGAAGCGGTACAATCGGTCATCGCCAATCAAGCTGATGTACTTAAGTTGTATCCTGATCCTGATGCCAACGTGCTCAAGCAAGCGATTGCAAAACAGCAGGGCGTAGCGGTGGGAAATGTCTTTGTCGGTAACGGCTCCGATGAAGTTCTTGCGCATATTTTTAAGGCGTTTTTTGTACAAGATAAACCGCTCCTTTATCCTGATATTAGCTATAGTTTTTATCCTGTGTATAGTCAGTTTTTTGGCTTAAATACGATTGAAGTTCCTTTAACTGATACTTTTGAAATTGATGTTGAAGATTATCGTCAAGCTAACGGTGGTTTAAATGGTGGCATCATTATTACCAATCCAAATGCACCGACAGGACGAGCAATTGATATTGAACAAATCAAACAATTACTCAATGATCATCCCGATTCAGTGGTGGTAATTGATGAGGCGTATGTAGATTTCGGTGCGGAGTCAGCGGTTAGTTTAGTCGCTGAATTTGAAAATCTCGTGGTCTGTCAAACCACCTCCAAATCTCGTTCTTTAGCAGGGCTTCGAGTCGGCTATGCGATTGCACAGCCACATTTGATCACGGCACTTGAGTCAGTAAAAAATAGTTTTAATTCTTATCCGATTGATCGTTTTGCGCTAGCGTGTGCGGTGGCTTCGTTTGAAGATCAACCGTATTTTGAAGCGCAATGTGAAAAAGTCATTGCCAGTCGTGAGCAATTGATTGCTGAGATGCAGATGCTTGATTTTAAAGTATTGCCATCGAAAGCCAATTTTATTTTTGCCACACATGGTACGGTTTCTGCGGCGCCGATTGCGCAAAAGTTGCGTGAGCAAGGTGTGATTGTGCGTTATTTTAATCGTCCGCGCATTGATAATTATCTACGCATCACTGTGGGTACGGATGAGCAAAATCAACGCTTAATTGATAGCTTAAAGACCTTCCTTTAATTTAGTCGATTGGATTGCTTTACTACGTTTGTATTACCAATTGCATGCGTTTTGAGCTCCTCCCTTTTGTAAGGGGAGGCTGGGTGGGGTTATATCGATGAGGTGTCGGCAAATTGATTGAGAAAATCGAGCAATGCCGACACTTTATCTAAGCATTCCTGATATTCTGCGTCAAAATTGGATGCCACAGTAATTCCACCACCCGCCCAAATGCTAAGCGCATCGCCGTAGCGTTGTAAGCTGCGAATCAAAATATTAAATCGTCCTGTACCATCATAGTTAAAATAACCCAAACTGCCACAATACGCACCACGTGCATTGCCTTCGAGCTCATCAATGATTTGCATGGCTCGGATTTTTGGTGCACCAGTGATTGAGCCACCAGGAAGCGCCTGTAACAGCATTTCTAATGGATTAATTTCAGGTTTTAATCTGGCTTGAATCTCACTCACCAGATGATGGACTTGGGCAAAACTTTCCACTTCAAAGAGCTTTGGTGTTTTCACTGAACCTGTCTCAGCAAATACACTCAGATCATTTCGTAGTAAATCAACAATCATCAGATTTTCCGCTTGATCTTTTTCTGAGGTGGCGAGTTGCTGACGGTTTTTTTGATCTATTTTTGCATCATTATGCCGAGGAAGTGTACCTTTGATTGGGCGAGTACGAATTAGTCGATTTGCTTGAAATTCAATAAATAATTCAGGTGAACAACTCAACAACTCAAAATCATCATGCGCAATATACCCCCCAAAAGGCGCTTGGCTTAATTCTAATAACGCAGGTAAAAGTTGGAGTAATCGTCCTTGAGAAATTTTACTTTGAAATTCTTGAGTGAGATTGATTTGATAGCAGTCGCCAGCGTATAAATAGGCTTGGACTTGCTCAAAGGCGTTTGTGTAGTCTGATTTAGCCCAACGAGCTAGCATCGGATGTTTGAGTTGAAAAGATTCTTTGTGATCTACTGCTGTAGGTTGTTGTAAATCGTAAATCAATTTTTGAATCACAGTGTGATCGGACAGTTCATTATCGAAAAACAGACACCATTGATCATCATCTTTACGCACAAAAACATCATATTCGCCGATTAATGCGGTCGGTGAACAGTTTGTTGATAGTGCGTTTGTGTAAAGATGTTGATTGCTTGCAAAATCATAAGAAAAGAAACAAACATGACCACCATGAAAATGAACTTTATTGGCAAAGTGCGCTTGTGGCGTTTTTTGTGAAATATCGATAAACGGTTTCGTTTGATCTAATGCAGCGCATTTATAAGATAAGTCTGCGTTGCGTAAAAAATGATGATTTTGACCATACACTTTGAGTGATTTCGGCAATAGTGCAAAAAATGGCTGTGCGTCGTCATTCAAAAAACAAAAACCAAAATACTGGCTTAAATATTGATTAAGACTGGCTAAACCAAAAGATGGGTGGCACGTCACAGAATGTAGATGCACAGTATTCGCCAAGCAAAGAGTAAACCGAGCGTAGTTTAGCCTGATTTTGTCGATTTGCAAAAAATACCGTTTATCGGTAAATCATCAGATATCGGTTCGGATTACTTGATAAAAGTGTCGGGCTATTGTAGTTTTATAGTTACGTAAATGGCAATATGTCACAAAACGTAAGTGCTCAAAACAACAAGTAAGGTGTTTACACGAAGTAAATACCAGGATCTAACTCTAGGAGAGGAAAAGCATGAAGCTATTTTCTAAAATCGCTCTAGTTTCGGCAATGGCTATTAGTGCAAATGCAATGGCATTGGAATCAATGGATGATGAGGCGCTAAGTGCGGCGACTGGTCAAGATGGTATCACTTTAACTATTATCACTGACGGTATCTCTATCGATAAACTACTCGTTCATGATAACGACGGTTTGGACTCTACGTTAACTACACAAGATGGTGCAACAAATTTGGGTGGTACTGATACTGCTGGTGCAATCGTGGTGAATGGCGTCACTGTTGGTGTTTCTGCAACTGCTACTAATCCGGCATTTGGTCCTAATGAATTAGCACGTGTTACGATTGATACTGATGCTGGTGATGCTGGCGAAAACCCATTCTTGAACATCAATATGAAAAACAATGCGATTGATATCGGTGTAGATAGTATTGCTGTGGGTGCATCTAATGCTGTTCCTGTTGCTGGGGCGCGTCGTGGTGTCGATGCTGCAACTGAAACTGAAATCATCAGTGGTCTTGATATCACCGTTGGTGATTCTGAGTTGAATATTCAACTTGGTGCACAACCTCAAGGTGCAATGATCGTTGCGAACGGTACAATTACAGGTGGTGTAACTATCAATAGTTTAAACTTGATTGATACCCGTGGTACAGTAACTGATACCACTGATGATGGTACGATTGCAATTGGTGGTCTACGCATTACTTCTGAAAACAGCAACGACTTGGCAGTTGATACTGCAATCTCTGTGCTTCCAACTGCTGAGATGGGTGGTGGTCTTTCAATTTCTTCTACCGGTAAAAAAGATATCTATATCGGTTCTTTGGCATTGGGTAACGCAAACTCAATCGGTTCTATCGAAATCCAAGGTTTGGATATGGGTAACAACCAGTTGATCGTATCTGGTCACTAATCTAAAGATGGTTGATGCTGATTTTGGTCGGCATCAACCTTTATCATCTAGACTGATTCGGAGTAATCAGGCATTTTCTAGTCAATAAAAAAAGGGCCTATTATGAAAACATTAACAAAATTAGCGCTAGTTTCAGCAATGACGCTTTCAGGTCATGCAATGGCTTTAGAGTCTTTGGATGATGAGGCACTGAGCTCTGCAACAGGTCAGGATGGTATTACAATCAGTATTACTGGTGATATTACAATGGATTATATGGCTGTGGTGGATCGTGATGGTCTTACTCCAGCTGGCTATGGTATTACAACTCCAGAGGCGGGTGCAATCGTCGTTGGTGATGCATCGAATGGCTTGGCTATTCGTCCAGACGCTGGTGGTATTAAACTAGTAATTGATGCAGATGGTAATGCGGGTGTGCCAGTGCTTAATATTAATGCTGACCTTGGTGACACGGTTGTTGAAGGTGTGAATCTTGCTGTAGCAAGCGTTGGTGGCGATAACACAGGCGCCACGATTGCAAATCGTGCTGAAGTATTAAGCCTTGGTGACATCGAGCTTAACGGTTTGACTGCTAATATCCAACTAGGTAACCAAGCTCAAGGCGCAATGATTAATGTTCAATCAACTATTACTGGTGGTTTGACCCTTTCTGACTTTGCATTAAAAGGTACCAATGGTGATATCGGCTTTGGTGCTGTAACGATCACTGATAATGCAGACACTAATTTGACACTTGATCTAGACATTGATCCTACTGCAACAGGTCTGTCTATCACGGGTATCAACAATATGGATATCGCAGCAAGCAACCTTCGCTTCGGTGATACAAATGCTGCTGCATTAGGTGCGTTGTATATTTCTAATCTAAGTGTTGGTGATGTAACGATTAGCGGTCACTAAGCTTAGTATTGGGAAAAACTTTCTAATAAGCAGTATATAGAGCGGCTTAAATGCCGCTTTATTTTCTCAAGAGGTGTATAAATATTCATTTTTGAACCTAGGATGGGTGACTGCAAAAGGATTTATACAATGGTAGCTATTAAAACAATAACAATCATGATGATTTTGGCGTCAAGTCAGGCTTATGCAATGCAAAAGCTTGAGGATGAGGCGTTGAGTTCTGCAACAGGTCAAGATGGTATTACGATTACTTTAGATAGCGATATTGAGATGAATCGTTTCATGTGGATCGATAATGATGGACTACAGCCGATAGAAGGCAATAACTATAATATTGATACGCCGAGTAAAGGTGTGGTTTCTATAGGTAACGAAACAAATAAATTAAAAATATCAGGCGGCCAAACTCGGATCAAAATCGATAGTGATGGTGGGTCTGGTTTACCGTTTCTAAATCTGAATGTGCAATTACCAGATGATTTGTCCATTGAAACTGGTGGCGTTTATGTATCAGGTCGAGATAGTGATGATGCGCTGATTGCAGAGACTCAAATTCTAGACAATATGGTGATCAATCTCGGTGGTCTAGAGATGAATATCCAATTGGGTAATGCACCGCAAACAGATATGATGCGCATTTATGGTGTGATCAATAACGGCATACGTGTCTCGAACTTTGGTGTGATGTCTAGTGATGGAGCGGAGGATCATTACGCTTTTAAAACAGATGAAATATTAATCAAGGATGCTGGTGCAGGTAATAGTGACCTGACCTTTAATGGTGTTGGTGTCAGTGTTGTTCCTTCTGGGTTGCGTATAACGCCTTCAGCGGGAAAGCAAGTTGATGTGGCAATGCAGGAGTTTTCATTAGGTGGAACGACCTCATCTGCGGTTTCATCAGTTGGTAATGTGTTTATTTCTGGATTGGGTCTAGGTGGTACGACGCTGACGATTTCAGGACATTGATGGTTGGATGTCAAATATTGATATAGTATCAGGTGTCTGATTGTTCTTAAGGATTTGGATGGTAGATATGAATAAGGTGATTGAAAAAAAGTATCTGTTTATCGTTTTGATGACTTGCATGAGTAGTGCATGGTCTATGCAACCTATGGACGATCAAGATCTTGCAGACTCAACTGGTCAAGATGGCATGACGCTAACCATTGGTACAGCGAACGACTCAGGTGTCGTTGGCTTTGATCATATTGCGATCGAAGATACAGATGGATATGGAACGACGCATACCACTGCAGGTGCATTGGCTTATGTAACTGAGGGTGGTGGTGCAGGTGTTTCATTTTATAGCGGTGTTGATGGCACGGACTCCATCGCAACGCCATTTATAGTGGATATAGATAGCGATGGCAATGGTGGTAATCCCCTGTTAAATATGAATATTGGATTTGATCCAAATTTGACAAGAATAAACCTGAATGCATTTACACTTGCACTCACTCAAATGGATGACACTGGTCAGATTGTTGCGAGTTCAAGACGAGATATTTTAAGAACGGGTGCGAGTGGCATTGATATTCTTTTTAATACTGGTAGTCAACTTGGCGTGAATTTGCAACTGGGTAACCAAGAGCAAGGTGCAATGTTTGTTTTGAGCGGTGGTCGACTTCAACAGATAAAGTCAGATGATCCGATCGAACTAATTTCTTATAATTGTGTGACTGCGCCAAGCTATAGCTGTACTGAAGGAAGTAGCCTCAAGTTTGACTTTAACCTTGTGGCGAACGATGCTTCTGTGAACGGTATTGAGCTACAAGGCATCTATATGGATATCGTTTCTGATGGCTTAAAGGTTGGTAAAGCTGGGGTGTTAGACAAATTTGACCTTACTCTAAGCAATGTCACGATGGGTGAGGCAGGTGTTCAGGGTGCTTCGACATTTGATAATTTTAAAAATGGCTCGATTGGCAATATTGGCATGAAAGGCGTAGCGATTACAGACTTCAAAACCACTGTGAGAGGTTTGTAAGCTTTACAGCGTTTATGTGTTACTTAACAAAAAGATGATGATTTTTTTAAAAAAGTAGTGAATTTGTATTAAAAACAAGGTATCGTGTAACCAATTAGGGAAATTGCATCAATGATTGATGCAGAAAAACACAGGGCTTGGTGACATTGGTTACCTAAAACAAAAAAAGAGTTTCCATGTTTCTTATTACCTTAGGATCGGCATTGATATATCACTTTGCCACCGAATCATTCGAATTGGCGGATCAGCCTGCTGGAACGGTGTACTACACCGAGGTGAGTGACAGTCGTGTCAATAGCTTTAGCAAAAATCATCGTGAGCCAGTACAGATTACACCTGCAGTGGTTGATCAGTTTCGTGGCATTGTCCGTCAAGGATACGATTATAGCTGTGGTTCTGCGGCATTGACGACTTTGTTAAATGGTTATGCAGGCATGAGCTTGACTGAAAAGCAAACCATGGATGGATTGATGCGCTATGGCGAATACAATCGTATTGTAGAACGTCGTAGTTTCTCATTATTAGATATGAAGCGCTTTGTCACTGCATTAGGTTATAGCAGCGGTGGATATCGTGGTGAGCTGAAAGATTTAATTGAGTTAGACAAGCCTGCAATTGTGCCGATTGCATATGCAGGCTTTAAGCATTTCGTTGTATATAAGGGTTATCAAGACGGTCGCATATATGTCGCCGATCCAGCCTTGGGGAATATCAGCTTTAATGCGGATCGTTTTGCTGAAATTTGGGATAACAATACTTTATTTATTGTTGAGCTTGCGGATTATCAACAAGCTGAAAATCTATTAGCTTTGTCTGAAAATGATATGCGTCATGTTGAGGATGCAACGGTGAATCAGTACGCATTTGTAGATATCCAATATCCGACATATCGTCAAGATCAACTTGCAAATCAAGCATCAACAATGCGTCGAGTATTGGATGCTGATCCTAATTCAGAGACTTATGGTCAACCAATCGATACGTATATGCGGATGTATTACAAACGCAAATAAATTTTTAAAATTAAAGAATGTAGTTATAGGGTAGTGATACATGATCGAGATTAAATGGATGAATCGTAGTGTTTTGGCGTTAAGCATAGGACTTGCTTTGTCGGGACAAATTTATGCTCAAGATCAGGAAGTAGCTGATGCTCAGCAAACTATTATCGATGAAAATGCGGTAGCGATTGAATCTGAAATTACAACTGACACTACTCAAGAGTCTGCTTATATTGAAGCCGAGCAAGTTGAAGTTGCGGAGGATGTTGCGGAAACAACTGAAGCACCAGAAATTGAAACGACTCCAGTAGAGTCGACACCAGCAGAAGAAGTTGCCGTTGAGACCTCAGAGCCTACTCCAGAAGTGGTAGAGACTGATAGTTCTGACTCCAATACTCTCTCGTCAAAAAAGGGTCTTACTCTGGGACTTACGATTTTGAATACTCTTATTATCGTGACACACAGCTAGATTTGGCATTAGATGATGGTAGTTCAAATCTTACGCGTTTACGTGTTGAAGATAACGCCAATCACAATATTACCAATACATTTACCCTTCAGTATGGTTTGCTCGACAATTTAACTTTGACAGCATCTTTGCCTTTAGTTGCAAAATCTGATGTGATTAAAGATACCACAACTGCAGGGTT
>LUOR01000029.1 GCA_001626925.1 Moraxellaceae bacterium REDSEA-S32_B1 | reverse complement strand
CAAAGAATGTGAGTTTAGATTTAATCATCGACATGAAAACCTTTATGCTAAACTGCTTAAAGAATTAAGAAACAATCCGCTCTAAAGTTATCTAGACCCAAATCTAAAATGTAAGAAATCTGTCATCCAATATATATGCTTTTCCATATATACTACACACAACATTGAACAGGTGATCACCATGAATCCACAAAACAACTTGACAATCTATCACAACCCTGCATGTGGCACTTCACGAAATACGTTGGCATTGATTCGTAATACTGGTGTTGAGCCAAACATTATTGAATATCTCGTTCATCCACCTACACGTGATCAATTGGTCAATATGATCCGTGATGCAGGTCTCAATGTTCGGGATGCTATTCGTCAAAATGTTGATCCCTATCGAGAATTACAACTTGAACAAGACCACTGGACAGATGATCAATTGTTAGATTTTATGTTGGCGCTTCCTATTTTGATCAATCGCCCATTTGTGATCACCTCAAAAGGCACACGCCTATGTCGTCCGTCAGAAGTCGTGCTGGACATCTTACCGCTTCCACAGCTTGGTGCATTTCAAAAAGAAGATGGCGAACAAATCATTGATACACTAGGACAACGCATGACATCGAAATAGAACGAGTCATTGAGGCTAGGAGTTTACCATGACAGCAAATACATTGAATAAATCGTTTATATGAAAAACCCAATTGAGACTTTATGAATATTTCTGACCCAAGTTTACCCAACCTAAATATTGAGCAACTGCAAAAGCCGAGTTTTAATGAGATTCAAGCAGTTCAGCGAGATCATCCGCCACGAATTTTATTGCTATACGGCTCAAATCGTGAACGCTCATACAGTCGTCTTGCTGTATTAGAAGCAGGTCGAATCTTGCAGTATCTCGGCGCTGAGGTCAAAATCTTTCATCCCAAAGGATTACCTTTGCCCGAAGATGCCGAAAATGATCATCCCAAAGTCGCAGAACTTCATGAATTACTCCGTTGGTCGGAAGGCAGTGTTTGGTGTTCACCTGAACGCCACGGTGCGATGAGTTCGATTTTAAAATCACAAATAGATTGGATTCCACTTGCCAATGGCGCAATTCGTGCAACGCAAGGTAAGACACTAGCATTAATGCAGGTTAGCGGCGGCTCACAGTCTTTTAATAGCGTCAATCAAATGCGAATATTGGGACGTTGGATGCGCATGATCACCATTCCAAACCAATCATCTATTCCCAAAGCTTTTTTAGAGTTTGATGAAGATGGACGCATGAAGCCGTCTGCTTATTACAATCGCATCGTCGATGTCATGGAGGAATTGTTTAAATTTACCCTGCTCACTCGTGGACAAAGCGACTATTTTACCGACCGCTACTCCGAACGTTGTGAATCAGCAGAACAACTCTCTAAACGTGTCAATCAACGAAGTCTTTAAGCCAGATTAAAAAAGCATAAGCTCAGAGTGAACTTATGCTTTGAATGAATTGCTCGAAAACTGTCTGCTTAAACCAATTTGCTTAATTCACCTGACAAATGTGGTTTTTTATTCTTAACATTTTGCACAAGAAAATCGGTACTTTGTTCTTGTTCTGCAGTTAAAAGCTCAACTTGCGATGGCAACTTCATTGGCAATTTAAACCATACATCTGCACTATAGCTTGCAGGTAGTGGTGCCAAATCAGCAAGAGCACGTGCCTTACTCCACATGCCATGCGCAATTGCATTATTAAAACCAAACGCTTTTGCAGTGAGTGCATGGATATGAATCAAGTTAAAGTCACCTGAAATCAACGCATAACGACGACCTGTATTTTCAGCCAAACGCCAAGTTTGCTTGAGCTGATAATCAGGCTTTTTCTCAGTTTTGCTATTTTCACTTGGTTTTTCAGTGACTTTTTGGCGTGATAAATAGGTGGTTAAACCTTCAAAAACCAATTCATCACCTGATTTTGCACTGATGATAAAGTCAAATTGTACACCTTTATCATGTGGTTTAAGCTCACCGAATTTACAGCTTAATTGCAACTCTTCAGTCGCATGAATGGTACGATATTGTTTAATTTGATTGCGAATATGCACCAAACCGAGTAATACAAATGGAAACGGCTCACTGGTCATCATGTGCATCTGTAAGCTTTGCGCCAATACCGCTAAATACATTGCAGGCACTTCATTATTCGCAGGGAAATTACAGATTTTTTGATATTTATGCAGATGTTCAGCGTCAATCTCTAAACGATCAACCACATATTCCACTTGTGGCAATGTTTTTTCTTTGCTACCACCTTTTTTAATCAGTCCTTGAATGACCTTTGGATAAGCAGCATACGCTTTTGGCAATTGGTCAAAATGACGTGTTCTCATTGATTTATCCTCTAATTTTATCTCAAAAGCTTTTCATACATAGTCATGATAAAAAAGGGTGACTTGCACCCTTTTTATCTTTTCTTAACTTATACAAAAGATAAGTCTAATTTAAATTCTAGCTGATTAAGCGCCAAGCAAGCTCTGACCACAGACACGTACCACATTGCCATTTAGACCTGTTGACGCAGTTGATGCAAAGTATGCAATCGTTTCTGCAACATCTACTGGTAAACCACCTTGACTCATTGAGTTCATACGACGACCAGCTTCACGGATGGCAAATGGAATCGCAGCAGTCATTTGCGTTTCGATAAATCCAGGTGCAACTGCATTGATGGTAATACCATTCTTCAGCGTTGGTGCAGTGAATTTCACCAAACCAATCACACCTGCTTTTGATGCTGCATAGTTGGTTTGACCCAAGTTCCCTGCAATACCACTGATCGAAGATACGCAAACAATACGACCGTTAGCATTTAAGCCGTCATTATTCAACAAGTAATCGTTTACACGCTCATTCGAAGCAAGGTTGATGTTAATCACCATGTCCCAAAGCTCAGGCTTCATATTTGCCAAAGTTTTGTCACGTGTTACACCTGCGTTATGGACGATGATGTCTAGACCGCCTTTGTCCGCTGCTGCCGCTTTGATCTTTTCACCTGCATCAGCAGCTGTAATATCGAGTGCCAACACAGAACCACCGATTTCCCCTGCAACACGCTCAAGATCAGCTTGTTGTGGTGGAATGTCTAAGCAAATCACGTGTGCACCATCACGTGCCAAAACATGCGCAATCGCTTCACCGATACCACGGCTTGCACCAGTCACAACAGCTGTTTTTCCTGCCAGTGGTTGAGCCCAATCGATTTTAACCGCTTTGCCTTTAGACACATGAATCACTTGACCTGAGACATAAGCAGAACGTGGAGAAAGTAGGAAACGAAGTGTAGATTCAAGATTTGCTTCCGCGCCTTTGTCTACGTAAACAAGTTCTGCAACCACACCCCTTTTAAATTCTTTACCGACTGATTTTACAAAGCCTTCGAGTGCACGCTGTGCAATCGCAGCAGATACAGAGCCTGCTTTCTCTGGTGTCGTACCAATTACAATTACACGACCAGAGGCTTCAAGTTGACGAGCAACTGGATTAAAGAAGTTGTATAAATCTTTTAACTGATCTGCATTTTCAATGCCTGATGCATCAAATACCAATGCTTTAAATTTAGATTCTTTATCACCGCTATTGAAGGCACGAAGATTCAAACCCACTTCTGCAGCAGTTTGCTGAAGCTGTGCATTATTGCCTGCATAAGTATCTGCATGGATATTGCTCAATACTTGGCTAATTGCACCAGTTAGTGTGCTATTCACAGCAGCACCAAGAAGCACCGCACCGTCAATCACAGGCGCACCCGCTTGAAAACGATCTAAAGGGGTTGGAGATGGTAGACCCAAATTTTTAATGACAAACTTACCGATTGGCGATTTTGCAAAGGCTTGATATTGATCAGACATGATTGTTCTCTTAAACTAAGGTTAATTCGGACCAAGGGTTAACTTGGACTGAATGAATTACAAACAATAAGAATGCTTCGATGTATATCAAAGTTTCAGCGGTAAAAAAACCAATGATCCATCGATATTGTCACCAAATTTTAATCACTATTGATAAAAATGATTTTACATACCATTATCATACTGAGTTTAGATAGACTTGTCTTGACCTCTCGATTGGATTTATCCTGTCTATACAGTCAATTTGATCAAGTCTTGTTTGTGATAATATCATTACTGAAAATGAATAAAACACTTGGGAAACCACGATGAGCAAAACACCTCAAGATCCATCGAAAGTGACATCAACCGATTCGTCTTCACTGTCAGAAACATCAACTCAGTCGAAAGCTACAGCTAAAACCACAGCGACAAAAAGTATAACTCGTCGCCGTACAAGCACATCGACTGCAACTAAAGCGACAACGAAGGCAACTCCAGCTAAAACTGCGAGACAAACAGCGACAAAATCACCGAGTACACGTACTCGAAAATCCACTACCTCAACCCCTGTAAAAAAGGAACAATCTATGAGCCAAAATACAGTTCGCCGTGTTGCCATTATTGGCGGTAACCGTATTCCATTTGCACGTTCAAATGGTGCTTATTTTACTGCTTCAAACATCGACATGTTTACTGCTGCATTAAATGGCTTGATCACTCGCTACAACCTACAAGGTCAACGTCTTGGTGAAGTTGTTTCTGGCGCAGTATTAAAGCATAGTCGTGATTTCAACATGACTCGTGAAAGTGTTCTAAACACTGAACTTGCCCCTGAAACTCCAGCGTATGACATTCAACAAGCATGTGCCACTGGCTTGCAAGCTGCTTTCTTAGTTGCAAACAAAATTGCGCTTGGTCAAATCGAAGTCGGTATCGCAGGCGGTGTGGACACAACTTCTGATGCTCCGATCGCTCTTGGTGATGGTGTACGTAAAGTATTACTTGAGCTCAATATCGCAAAAACTGGTAAAGATCGTCTAAAAGCATTGTCAAAAATCAATGTTAAAGATTTGATGGATGCACCAAAAAATGGCGAGCCACGTACTGGTATGTCAATGGGTGATCACCAAGCAATTACTGCACTTGAGTGGAATATTGCACGTGAAGATCAAGACGAACTTGCTGCATCTTCTCACCAAAAAATGGCAAAAGCCTACGAAGAAGGTTTCTTCAATGACTTAATGACACCTTTCATGGGTCTTGAGCGTGACAACAACCTACGTCCAGATTCTACTGCTGAAAAATTGGCAAAATTAAAACCAGCTTTCGGTAAGGGTGAAAATGCAACCATGACAGCGGGTAACTCGACGCCACTTACAGATGGTGCATCTTGTGTGCTACTTGCTTCTGAAGAATGGGCGAAAGCAAACGGTCATGAAGTCCTTGCTTACCTTACATTCTCTGAAACTGCTGCAGTTGACTTCGTTGGCAAAAAAGAAGGCTTGTTGATGGCTCCTGCTTATGCAATGCCACGTATGCTTGAACGTGCTGGTTTGACTTTGCAAGATTTTGATTTCTATGAAATCCATGAAGCATTTGCATCACAAGTGTTGTCTACACTCAAAGCTTGGGAAGATCCAACTTTCTGTAAAGAACGTCTTGGTCTAGACAAACCACTAGGTTCAATTGATCGTAGCAAATTGAATGTCAAAGGCTCATCACTTGCAGCAGGTCACCCATTTGCAGCAACTGGTGGTCGTATCTTGGCTTCTGCTGCGAAACCTGTGCGGCAGGCGGTCAAGGCGTCGTTGCGATCGTTGAGAAGTAATTTCTGCAAATCACATGATTTAAATTGCTAATTTAGCGATTTAACAGAAACCATCAATTCACTTGAATTGGTGGTTTTTTCATGCAAAGTAAAATTGTTAAACTACTAATGACAGCTCAATTCTTTTATACTTAAACTTTATTTTTATTGATTATTTTACCAGTGCAACTCGATAAACTACTGCAATCTCAAGGCTTTGGTACACGTAAACAATGTCAAATTTTGATTCATCGTGGACACGTCAGCATAAACAATGATGTCGTTCGTGATCACAAATTTCGTTGCAACACACAAAATTTTCAATTTTCAGTATATGGTGAAGAATTTAGCTATCGAGAAAAAGTCTATATTGCACTGAATAAACCGCAAGGCTTTGAATGTTCACACCGAACACAACATCACCACAGTGTATTTGAACTACTCCCCGACCATCTGATTGAGCGTAATGTTCAAAGCATTGGACGGCTGGATCAAGACACAACTGGTTTGCTTCTACTGACCGACGATGGTCAATATTTACACAAACTCACTCATCCAAAGAAACACGTTTTAAAATATTATCAAATCCATACTGCAGAGCCACTGAGTACAGATGCGATTGCACAATTGCAAAATGGTGTAGAGCTACGCAATGAACTAGGCCATTTTCAGGCTTTAAATTTTGAAGAAATTGATCAAAGACTTTATCGTTTTGCCATTTCTCAAGGTGTTTATCATCAAGTGAAACGGATGATCGCAGCGGTTGGCAATCATGTAGACGCATTGCATCGTGATCAAATTGCCGAATTAAAATTGGAACAATTGCCTATACAATCAGGCGAATGGTGTTATTTGAATGAGGCAGAATATCAATCTGCAACGGTTCAAAACATTACAGATTAATTGCTTTTCTATTTAATTTTATAAATAAATATTTGAGGTAAAACAGCTTATTAGATAAAGCAGTGATACGACTCGAACTCGTGATCTTTGACAAAACCAAGCTTTTCATACAAACGACGAGCTTCAACATGATCCACTTCCGTCTGTAAGCTAATACGCTTTACTTGTTGTTGGCGTGCAAACAAAATCGCAGTATCGATCAGCTGGTGTGCCGCACCTTGACGGCGATATTTTGGCGTGACATAAGTATCATCCAAAATATAATATTCACGACAGTCTGCCGTAGAAAAGCCAAGATATAAGACAATAAATCCTGTAATCACATCATCTTTTTGACTGACAAAGATAATGGTCTGCTGGTTTTGGATACGTTTAGTTAAGAAATCTTGGGTTTCGCTCAAATTTGAGCTCGTGCCATAGAACTGGCGATATTCATCAAATAATACAGTTAATAAAGTTAAATCTGCTTCTGTGGCACGACGTACAATCATAATTTTTATTCCAAAATTTAAAAAACGATTAAATCAAACCGCTCGTTAAAACGACTAAATTTCCTTGTATTGTCAGTTAGCATATACAAAAAAAGCACCACAAAATATGTAATTTAGTGATCAAAATGCAACAAGATTTTAGCAATATTATTTTTTGTCAGAATTTAAAATTTGGTCAAGTTCTGTAAAGATATCAAGATGATTTTCGTCGCTTTCAGAGGTCTTTGCTGATTCATCACGTGCAGACGTATGCAATAAAGATGGCTGAATACTCTTGCTCTCAATCTGAAATGGAATAGATTGCGTAAGTACAACTTGACGAAAAAACATTCGAATCGCTTGCGCAGGTGTTAGCCCCAGTTGACGGAATACTGCAAATGCCAGTTTTTTTTCGTCACTATCTAAGCGAATTTGATAAACCTCAGTCTTTGCCATGACAAGAATCCCTAATAATCTCCAGTTATTTGTATCCCTACACCTTAGTTTTCCTCTAAAATCATCATTCT
This sequence comes from Moraxellaceae bacterium REDSEA-S32_B1, assembly GCA_001626925.1. Taxonomy (GTDB): domain Bacteria; phylum Pseudomonadota; class Gammaproteobacteria; order Pseudomonadales; family Moraxellaceae; genus Acinetobacter. The sequence continues at coordinate 35,920 of LUOR01000029.1, read as the reverse complement.
TTTGTGATGACAAAAAATAGCTAAGTTGACTTATGTTTTATTTGCGTCATTACAAAGTAATGTGGAATACATGACTTTGAGAGTCTAGCAAAAAAAAAATCATTATGGAATCAAAAAAATAACAAAATAAGACTAAAGATGGATGCAATGTGAATCAGCCACCTCATCGTCATTACAAAATTGAGTTAATTTGTATGCGTTGAAAACCGTTGCAAAATGAGTGTAGCGATGTCTAAATCATCGGGATAAGTAATTTTAATATTGTCGCTACGCCCTTCTAATAGTTTAACTGGGATATCTAAGTGTTCTAATGCGCTTGCTTCGTCAGTCACCAATAAATGATTTTGAATCGCATGTTGTAAAGCTTGATAGAGCACACCATATTTAACGATCTGTGGTGTTTGCGCTTGCCACAATGCGCTACGATCTATAGTCGTTTCAATCTCTTGGTTTTCTTTTGACTTTTTTAAAGTGTCTCGAACAGGCACAGCAATAATCGCTGCGTCTTGACCTGTTTCACAAAAATTAGCAATCGCTTCAATCTGATTTTGATGCAAACATGGACGTGCAGCATCATGAACTAAAACATAGTCATTTTTGTCCGCATAACCGTGCAAATGCTGTAATGCAGCAAATACCGAATCCATACGCTCTTTGCCACCAATACAAAACTGTACAGGATGCGCATATTGAATCTGACTCGCATAGGTATCATTTGCACTGATGGCAATCACACAATTTTCAAGTGGAAGCTGATACAAAGCATTGACGCTATGCTGAAGCACAGTCTGCCCTGCGATCTTTAAATATTGTTTTAACTCGGTTTTGGAAAAGCGTTGACCTGAACCTGCAGCAGGAATGACACCCAACAATTTTGGCTTTTGATGATTGTTATTTTGTGAATTGAGCTGTTGCACAGGCTCGGAATTATTCTGATTCATTGGTTTGCCTTTCTAAGGCAGTTTCTTCACGATCATTCAAATAGATCGGTTGATATGCACCACTAATCATACTCATTTGTACGAAAGTTTCATGTGGTTTCACCAAACCAAGATCTAAACGCGCATGTTCTTCAATCGCTTCATAACCATTTTTCAGATCGTAGACTTCCGCTGCGAGAATGCGATTTCGTTCAGACAATTCCTGATTGGTTTCGATCTGCGTGGTCATGTCATTGATGAGTTTCTCATGCATGAAATAACCACTTTCACCAAACCAATAAGCGTATTGCAGACTTGCGACAATGAGTATCGCAAGTCCGATGATGATTCGACCTGTTGCCGTAGCGAACATATTCAAAGTGCCTGACTATAAAATTAGTTTAAGCCTTTGAATTCAGCCTTACCACGGTAAGGTGCTTTGATCAATTCTTCAATACGAAGCAATTGGTTGTATTTCGCCACACGGTCAGAACGACATAGTGAACCTGTTTTGATCTGACCTGCTGCTGTACCGACCGCAAGATCAGCAATGGTTGAATCTTCCGTTTCACCTGAACGATGTGAAATCACCGTGGTATAACCATTTGCTTTGGCAAGATAAATTGCGTCAAGCGTTTCAGTCAAAGTACCGATTTGGTTGTACTTGATGAGGATCGAGTTACCGACTTTTTCATCAATACCACGTTGTAAGATTTTCGGATTGGTGACGAACAAATCATCACCGACCAATTGAATCTTATCGCCCAAGATTGAAGTGAGATACGCCCAACCTTCCCAATCAGACTCATCCAAACCATCTTCGATCGAGATAATTGGATATTGATTCACAAGCCCTGCAAGATAGTCTGCAAATTGATTACTCGTGAATGCTTTATTGCCTTCACCTTCAAGCACATATTGACCATTTTTGTAGAATTCAGACGATGCGCAGTCTAAAGCCAACATGATGTCAGAACCTGCTTTATAGCCTGTAGTTTCAATCGCTTGAAGAATCACAGTAATTGCTTCTTCATTTGAGCGTAAGTTCGGCGCAAAGCCACCCTCATCACCTACGGCAGTATTCAAACCTTGCTTTTTCAATACAGATTTCAGGGCATGGAAAATTTCTGCACCTGCACGTAAGCTTTCTGAGAATGACGTAAAGCCCACTGGCTCAATCATAAACTCTTGAATATCTACAGTATTATCTGCATGTGCACCACCGTTTAGGATATTCATCATCGGCACTGGCATAGTTAATGAAGTTTGACCACGCAAGTTTGCAATGTATTGGAATAATGGCGTTTTTTGCTCAGTCGCAGCAGCATGTGCAGCAGCGAGTGATACTGCCAAAGTCGCATTCGCACCAAGTTTTGCCTTGTTTTCAGTTGCATCCAAAGCAATCATCTTGTCATCAAGTGATTTTTGCTCAAAGACATTTTGACCAAGAAGCAACTCACGAATATCACTATTCACGTTTTGTACTGCTTGGCGAACGCCTTTACCAAAATAACGTGCTTTATCGCCATCACGAAGCTCTAATGCTTCACGTGAACCTGTAGATGCACCACTTGGCGCACAGGCACGTCCAACTACACCAGACTCAAGAATCACGTCAGCCTCAATGGTTGGATTACCACGTGAGTCCAAGATTTCACGGGCACGAATGTCAGCGATTTGGCTCATTTATTTTTCCTCAATCGTTGTTCAATTTTTAAAAACACACACCTAAGACTCATTAAAGTCTTACTTAATGCGTATCCAGTTGTTTAAAACCTTTCACCAATGTATCCAATTCTTTCAATTGCGCCAAAAATGGCTCAAGTTGAGAAAGGCGTAATGCACACGGTCCATCACATTTTGCTTTATTCGGATCAGGATGCGCTTCTAAGAACAGCCCTGCAAGTCCAGTTGCCATGCCTGCACGAGCAAGTGTGGTAATCTGCGCACGACGGCCACCCGCCGAATCTTCACGACCACCTGGCGTTTGCAATGCATGAGTGACATCAAAGAACACAGGCACATCCATCGCTTTCATGATATCGAAGCCGAGCATATCCACTACAAGATTGTTGTAGCCAAATGCAGAACCACGCTCACACAGAATCAGCTTATCATTACCCGCCTCTAAACATTTGTGCAGGATATGCCCCATCTCACGTGGTGAGAGGAATTGCGCTTTTTTGATGTTAATGATCGCATCTGTTTTCGCCATCGCTTCAACGAGATCCGTTTGACGACTTAAGAATGCAGGCAATTGAATAATATCCGCAACTTCAGCAACAGGCGCAGCTTGGTATGGCTCATGTACATCGGTAATGATCGGCACATTAAAGTGTTTTTTGATCTCACCGAGCCACTCAACACCTTTTTCCACACCTGGACCACGAAAAGAGTTTAAGCTTGAACGGTTTGCTTTATCAAAGCTTGCTTTAAAAACATAAGGAATTTCAAGACGTTTACAAATGTCGATATAAGTTTCAGCGATTTCAAACGCCAAGTCTTTCGACTCAAGTACATTCATGCCACCAAATAGTACAAATGGCAAATGATTCGCCATCTGAATGTCACCTAACTCAACGATTTGTTTTGCTTTAAGCTCTGTCATGAAATTTCCTTAAACTCTTTTCCTAAACTTGAATCAGCTTTTGTAAAGCCTCACGCCTTTGCTTGAAACTGATTTTTTGCCGCAGCGATAAATCCTGCAAATAATGGATGTCCATCTCGAGGTGAACTGGTAAATTCAGGATGGAACTGTACCGCAATAAACCACGGATGATCAGAGATTTCCACTGTTTCAACCAAATGTTGCACCGCAGAATAACCCGAAATTTTCATACCTACTTTTTCAAGATCATCAATATAACGGTTATTCATCTCATAACGATGGCGATGGCGCTCACTGATTTCCGCAAGCCCGTAAATCTCACGAATCTTCGTACCTTCAACCAACTCAGAAGTTTGCGTACCAAGACGCATGGTACCGCCGAGATTCGATTCATTACTACGCTGTTGCAACTCGCCACGTTCATCTAACCATTCAGTGATCAAACCAATCAATGGTTGTTTGGTATTACGATTAAATTCTGTAGACGTTGCTTCGGCCATGCCTGCAACATTACGTGCAAATTCGATCACCGCAAGTTGCATACCCAAACAAATACCAAGATATGGGATTTTATTTTCACGAGCAAAGCGAATCGCTTTCATCTTGCCCTCTGTACCACGCTCACCAAAACCACCCGGTACGAGGATCGCATCGGCATCAGCTAAGGCTTCATTAACATCTAGGCTTTCGAGCTGTTCTGCATCGATATAATCGATATGCACTTTAACACGGTTGCGAATTCCTGCGTGAAGCAACGCTTCATTGACAGATTTATAGGCATCGGGAAGCTCCACATATTTACCGACCATTGCTACGCGCACAGTAAACTCAGGATTAAATAATGCATCGCACACTTGATCCCAATCACTCAAATCTGCTTCGGGTAAATTGTCAAAACCAAAACGCTCGCAAATGAGATCGTCAACATCTTGCTCATAGAAATTACGTGGGATTTCATAAATGGTTTTGGCATCTTTACAGACCACAACGGCTTCTTGGCGAACATTGGTAAAAAGTGCAATTTTACGACGCGTATCTGCATCAACATCATGCTCAGTACGGCAAATGAGAATATCTGGCTGAATACCGATCGACAGCAACTCTTTCACAGAATGCTGTGTAGGCTTAGTTTTAAGTTCGCCCGCAGAGCTAATGTAAGGCAGTAATGTCAAATGCATCAGCATCGAATGCTTATGTCCAAGTTCGACCATCAACTGACGTACAGACTCCATAAATGGTAATGATTCGATATCACCGACTGTCCCGCCGATTTCTACGATCGCCACGTCAAAGCCCTTACCCGCAGCAAGGACACGTGCTTTAATATTATCTGTAATGTGTGGAATCACTTGCACTGTACCACCAAGATAGTCACCACGACGCTCTTTGTTGAGCACTTCTTGATAAACACGACCACTGGTGAAGTTATTGAGTTTTGTCATTTTTGAGCGCTTAAGAAAACGCTCGTAATAGCCTAGATCGAGGTCAGTTTCCGCTCCATCTTCGGTAACAAAAACTTCACCGTGCTGGAATGGGCTCATTGTACCTGGATCGACGTTAATGTACGGATCCATTTTGACCATCGTGACCTTAAGACCACGCGCCTCCAAAAGTGCAGCAACAGAAGCAGCAGAAATACCTTTACCAAGTGATGAAACCACACCACCTGTGACAAAAATAAAATGAGTCATTCGAATTCTCGTACAATGGCACCGAAAAACGGCATACAATGTTTGGCGATTTTACTGTAAACCTCCCTCATAAAGCAAAACTAATCGCATCTTTTACGCAATAATTTTGTTGAAATGGTGCTTAATGCATCTGCGTACTATAAAGTCACAATTCTTGTCATTAATTTTTACAATTTAACGCTTGGCTTTGATATAATCCTAGCAATTTTCTGTTTTGTGAAATGAAGAAAACGATGATGAAATCTACTTTTTTAAAATTGATCATGGTCAGTTCAATAAGTGCTTTACTGCTTACTGCATGCATGAAAAAAGAAAAGCCTGAAGATGCTGAGCAAGCGCAAACCACGCAAACTGAAGAAGTGCAAGAATCAGACTTTCAAGAATTGGATAATGATCGAGAACAAGCTGAATACACCAATTTTGAAGAGATAGATGACAACTTAGGTACCGCAGAAATCACTGCAAGCGAAGAGGAAGCATATGTTGATCCAACACCTGCGCCAAGTCGTGAAGCAACCAGTTCTTCTAGTGCATCTTCAAGCAGTGCTCGTTCGAGCAACTCGTCATCAAATAATAGCTCATCTGCAAATAGTGCTAGCACAGTAAGCGATGAAGTTGTTAATGATGAATACGAACTCTCTGGTGATGCAACAGAAGACGATGCTGTCGCAGCAGCAATGAAAGCCGCTCAACCTGCTTTGCAATAATTCATAAATTTCTGCATCAAAAAAAGCTGACTCTAGGTCAGCTTTTTTGATGCGTTACGTTTGAAAATAAAAACGCATCTTAAATCGGTGCTTGGCTAATCTTCGGTGGTGTATTGCCATACTTTGGATTTTCAATCGCATCTTTGCAATATTGTTTATCACGCTCATAATCCAACTGTTTTTGTCCACGATCACTACTCTGTTCTTGAATACTTCTTGCCCAAGCATCTAAGCTATTCAATGATTTACGGCAAAGCGCATACTTCCCTTCGGTCACTGAGTCTGTCATTTTGACTTCGATACGCCAACGTGTTGAAAGTTCACGTAGTGGTTCTCGCACCATGTCATCAAGATCAGGATTGCTTTTCGCATTTTCAGCGTAAAGTAGTTGATCCAATTGATTAATCAAAATCCATGCTTCATTGGCGAACGCAGAGGCATCATTAGTCAACTTTTTTGCAGGTTGAATTTCTAGAGTTGAATTGGTAGGTGTGTCGTTTTGATTGGATGTATTTTGTGGATTGCCACAAGCAACGCAAAGCACACTTATCAGTAAAAGGGATGATTGAAATTTCATGCAACGCCACCATAGTCTAATCAATTGACAGGCTCGCATATTAAAAAATTATATTAAAATACTCAACCGCTATTCCCATATTATACTAAGGCGATAAGTATTTTGTGATTTCTGCGCTGTATTTCCAAAGGTTTTCATGTCCAACTCGCATATCGTTTCAAATCCAAGTACACACAGGCAAAGTACCTTTTTAGATGGTGCACGAGATGCTTTAGTGATTGTCTTTACCTATTTGCCTGTGGCATTCGCCTTTGGTGTGGCTGCGGTTGGATTTGGATTTAATGCCTGGGAAGCGTTATTTTTGTCCTCGACCATTTATGCAGGTGCCAGTCAGTTTATTGTCATCGCGCTTTTGGCATCGGGTAGTTCGATTTGGGTGGCTGCGATCACAGTGATTATTTTAGATTTGCGCCATGTGCTGTATGGTCCTGCGATGTATCAGCAAATCTCGCAACCTGTCCAAGCAAAACTAAGCATGAAAAAAACAGGATTTTGGGCTTGGGGATTGACCGACGAAGTGTTTGCACGAGGTTTGATTGAACTCAGTCAACGCAATCAAAACTGGTCTGAGGCGTGGATGCTCGGATTGAGTTTTACCTCATGGGCCTCTTGGGCGTTTGGTTCATTTATCGGTGCGATGTTTGCCGATCAGATGCATCTGATGCCGAAGTTTTTAAAAGCCAGCTTTGACTTTTTATTGCCTGCCCTGTTTTTGAGTTTTTTATTGGCAGCGTTTGATAAGAAAAACCTATACATTATCATCACTGCTTTGCTATTCAGTGCGCTTGGTTATTTATGGTTGGGTTTATCTTTTGCAATTTTCTCAGGAATTATTGCAGGAATGGTCGTCGCATTAATCAAATATTTTGGCATTGATAAAAATACATCTCAAGGTGCACAATCCCATGAGCATTGAGATTATATTGATTGGTTTTTTTGTCGGCATAGCCAACTTTTTTAGCCGTTTTGTGCCAATTTGGCTGGTACATAAAAAACTGCAACAACAGAAACATAAAGGACGTGCGTGGATTGGTGTAGCGATGTCAAGTATTGGCGTCAGTGCGATCTGTGCCATGTTTACGATTGCGACATTACCACCGTTGATTGAACATCATGATCGGATTTTTGCCATGAGTTGTGGCTTTTTGGCATTGATCGTGATTTATGCGCTGAGTAAAAAAATCATTTTGGCGACCTTAACGGCGGCGCTGATCTATGGCGTATTATTTACCTACGTGCATTTCTAAGGATGAATTGAACAAGCAAACTTAGCAATAAATATTTATCAAAAAATCAGCACCATATATTGATGCTGATTTTCTGCAATCTGAGCAAAAATTATTGTAATTCCTGCACCAATTTTTCCATCAATTCCTTCGCATCCAAACGCCGAATATTCGCCACATTACTGCCCGCCCAATAGGCACCAAAACCTTGCTCGTCTTGCTTTGATGCGACTGCATGCAGTTGTTTCGCCAAATCATAAGTAAATGGATAGCCCGCATGAGATGGGCGATCAGGTAAATCAACGAATTGATGCCACGCATTTAGCAGACCACGTGCAGGACGACCTGAGATATTGTCAGTGATTTGCGTAATCGGCTGTTCAAACAACAGCTCACGGTAAGCGTCGTTGGCAGCGGATTCTTTACATTGTACAAATGCTGTCCCTAGCTGTGCCGCACTGGCACCCAGCTCCAAATACAATCGAATATCTTCACCCGTCATGATGCCACCCGCAGCCACGATCGGCAGATCAAAATACTGATTCAAAATAATCACCAAATCTAAAGTCGTCAGTCCTGCATCACAGCTTGGATTAAATGTGCCACGATGACCGCCCGCCTCAACACCTTGCGCAATCAACACATCAGTGCCCGCCTGCTGTGCCAAATAGGCTTCACTGAGCTGAGTCACGGTCACCATGGTGATAATGCCTGCTTGTTTTAAAGCTGAAATCTGATCAGCCGTCGGTAAGCCAAAATGAAAACTCACCGCTTTAGGTTGAGTATCTAAGACTACCTGTAATAGCTTATCATTGGAAATAAAACTTTGATAAATTTCATTGAGTTGTGTTGGTACTGCTGCATCAAATTCATCGAAGTGTGGACGAATATAATTAATCCATTGTTGTGCATTTTCCGCATCATAAGCAGTCGGTTGATGACAGAAGAAATTCACTTGAAAAGGTTTGTCGGTGAGTTGCTGTGTCTTGAGAATGGCTTGCTTTGCAGTTTCGGCATTACTCGCACCTAGACCCAATGCGCCCAAACCGCCTGCACTAGATACCGCCGCCGCAAGCTCAGGTGTAGACGTACCTGCCATCGGTGCAACAAATATAGGATGTGTAATTCCTAAGCGTTGTAATAAATCCATTTGACCACCCAACTCTCTTCATAAATGCCATTATATCGTCAAAGAAATTTATTTCTGATACAAGGCAACCCTTCAAGGGGAACGCTGTAGCAGGATTAAAGTTCAATGACTGTTGATACTTTTAGCATACCGCTTCTTTCAGCTTTGTGTATTTTAATGATGAATATTCACTATTTATGGTGACTTGATTCACTGCAGACTTTAATGACAAGTTCTAAGCCATCTTATTGTTTGGCAATGCTTTGATAAAAACTAGCCCAAATAAGCATATCAACCCTGCAATGATAAATATCCATTGCCCAGACAACACATCCCAATATTTTCCTGCAAGTAAACTACCGAGTGCCACACCGAGTCCCCACATGGTGCTATACAACGCCTGCCCTCGTCCCTGCTGTCCTGCACTAAAGTGTTGCAAAATCATCCGCATGGCGATCAAATGAAATAAACCAAAACTAAACGCATGAATCCACTGTGCAAAAAACTGTATCCAAAACTGCTCAGCAAACACGCCGACAATGATCCAACGCAGACTGGTTAAAACCAAGCAAATTGCAACAAGGCTACGCCATGAAAATTGCTTAAAAAACCATGTTGCATAGGCAAACATGACGATTTCCGCCACCACGCCCATCGACCATAACAACCCTGTTTGCGTGGTCGAAAACTGATATTCATGCAGGAAATTACTATAAAAGCTATAAAACGGCGCATGCGAAAACAAAAGAAAAAATTCAATGATAAAAAAACACGCCACCACAGGACGTTTTAAGATCGGTAGAATCGGCTCAAGTTTGCGCTGTGCAGTCGGTGCTTGCGTTGGCTCAGCGATGCTAAATGAACATAGAAATGCGCAAGCGGAAATACACAATAAAAGAATCGGCAGATTAGTAATCGGAATCCAATCCAAAATCGCCCCAATCACAAACACGCCAACAATAAAGCCGATCGAACCCCATTTACGGATTTTGCCATATAAAGTCTGATGTTGATCACCGAGCCAAAATAGCGTGACACCTTCAAACTGCGCCAAGATTGCATTCTGAAAAAAGCTAAAAATCAGCATGATGATAGCGATGCTTTGAAATTTTTTATCAATAAAGAAAATGGTCAGCCAAATCACCGCTTCAACAAAAGTCGCAATGCGAATCCACAGCATGCGCTTGCCTGTCAAATCGGCAAGCCATCCCCAAATAAATGGCGCAAAAAATCGAGTGATCACCGCAATGGTGCTGAGCAAACCAATTTCAAAATGACTAAACTGTTGGAATTCCAAATATAAATTCCAATACGGCATGAAAGTGCCAACGATCGCATAGTAGAAAAAATAAAATGCAGACAGTCGTATACCGATCTTTTGCAAGTCGTTTGACTTTTGCATTAAACAAACTGCCCCAAAGTCACTCGATCATTACTACCATAGTCCTGCACAGTACGGACATTTTCAAAGCCCTGTTGTTTTAATAAATCCTGTACAGCAGTCGCCTGATCATAGCCATGCTCAAGCACAATCCAGCCTTTTGGATTTAACCACTCTGGCGCTTCACGGATAATGAGCTCTAAATCTGATAAGCCTTTTTTCTCAGCGACCAAAGCACGTTGCGGTTCATATTCGAGCTTAGCCACATGCACATCATCAGGATCAATATACGGCGGATTCGAGACAATTAAGTCAAACTTATCTTTGTGCTGTCGCGTCATTAGCGCTTTATACCACGAGCCGAGCGCAAAATTAACATTATTTAAACCGTGTTTCTCTGCATTAAACTTTGCCACGTCAAGACTTGGTGCATAAATATCTGTTGCTGTGATTTGCCATAATGGTTTTTCTGAGGCGAGTGCCAGTGCAATCGCACCTGTACCTGTCCCCAAGTCCACCACATTAGCCACTTTCGGCAAATCCAAAACCAACACCGTTTCGATTACAATCTCGGTATCAGGACGTGGCACCAATGTGTCCGATGTAACTTTTAAATCTAAAGTCCAAAATGGCTGTGAGCCGATGATATAGGCAAGCGGTTCATTTTTCGCCAAGCGCATCAAACCATCAAGATAGTGTTGTTCTTGCTCCGCAGATAAGTCTTGCATCATATTCATTTTCAGATGCAATGGGCTGAGTTTAAGAATATGCTCAAGTAGCCATGTCGCTTCTTGGCGGTCATAGCTATCCACTTGCCCACGCAGATTTAAGGCTTGTGCAATATTCATCGCATGACCTGAATTTTTGAAACAATGAAAATTTTATCGTCTAAGAAATTAATTTCTGATACAAGACAACCGAGCGAAGGTGTACAAGAAGTACTGTGAGCAAGGTTAATGCTGTAGCAGGATTTAAGTTCACTGACGATAGCAAAATTAGGCATCATTCTCTTGCGCCAACATTGCTAGCTGATCTGCTTGATATTCACGATGCAAATTGTCCAAGATTTCAGTTAAATCCCCTTCCATGATCGCATCGAGCTTATATAAAGTCAGATTGATACGATGATCCGTCATACGACCTTGCGGATAATTATAAGTACGAATCCGTTCTGAACGATCGCCCGAGCCAACCAAATCACGACGCATTTCAGAAGTCGCTGCATCAGCGGCAGCACGTTTGGCATTTTCAAGGCGTGACGCAAGTAATGCCATCGCTTTGGCTTTATTTTTATGCTGTGAACGCTCATCCTGACATTCCACCACCGTACCTGTTGGAATGTGGGTGATACGCACCGCAGAATCAGTTTTGTTAATGTGCTGACCACCCGCACCTGATGCACGGTAAGTATCAATACGCAAATCCGCAGGATTAATATCGACCGAAGTATCCACATCGACTTCAGGTAAGATCGCTACAGTACATGCCGACGTATGTACACGCCCTTGCGACTCTGTTGCAGGCACACGTTGTACACGATGCGCCCCACTTTCAAATTTCAAGCGACCATAAACCCCATCACCATCGACACGACAAATGACTTCTTTATAGCCACCATGCTCGCCTTCATTTTCCGAGAGGATTTCTATACGCCAACCTTGTGTTTCAGCATATTTGCTATACATACGAAATAGATCACCTGAGAAAATCGCCGCTTCATCTCCGCCTGTGCCTGCACGCACTTCAAGGAATGCGGCATTGGCATCATTCGGATCTTTCGGAATCATCAAGATATTGAGCTGACTTTCAAGGTCTTCGATCAAGGCTTTATTTTCTTTAATTTCCTCTTGTGCCATTTCTTTGAAATCAGGTTCGGCAAGCATTTCTTCGGCTGTGCTAATATCCGCTTCGGCTTGCTTATACTGTTGCCAGACATCAGTGATTTCTTGCAATTCACTATGTTCACGAGACAGTTTACGGAATTTATTATTATCCGAAATGACTTCTGCGTCCGCCAACAAAGCATTCAACTCTTCAAAGCGGTCGACCAACTGATCCAAACGTAAACGTAGCGACTCTTTCATACAATAACTTTCTCTTTTTCCTAGATTCTATTTCTAGGTTTTACTTCAACCAATGTGGCGCATAGTTTACCGACAAATCAATGCAAATCCTATCGACAACATCAACTTTTAGACAATGTGATCGTATTGGCGTTTCAAATTCAGAATAGGGAGGAATTACGGTGAAAGTTACAGAAGACACGTCTTTCGCTACCTTTGAGTTACGCAAAGTATGTGTTTGCGCTATAGATCTCCATTTTTTACGCCCTATCCTTTGCTAAATTTATTTCCATCAAAAATTTTGACATACTTTGTCAAAAAGACTTTAAAAAGATGGCTTCGATAGAAGCTTATAAGGAGAGCACAATGAAACATTATGCATATATCTTAACTGGAGTTTTAGCGAGTTCGATCATTGCAACACCTGCGATGGCGGATAGTACGACACGTGTCGCAGCAGCGAGTGCTCTTGGTAGCGTCGTGGGTAATGTCATCGGCAAACAAGTTGGTGGATCAAATGGTGCAGACTTAGGTGCTGCAATCGGTGGTGCAGGTGGTGCTGCAGCTGCAAGTAGCAAATCAAGCCGTACAGAATCAGCAATCGGTGGTGGTTTAGGTTCTTATGCAGGCTCTGCACTCGGTAAAAACTACGGCTCAAATGGTCAAATCATCGGTGCAGCGCTTGGTGCGGCAGGTGGTGCAGCATTAGGCAACAAAATAAGCGATGATAAAGATGCCGACAACCGCAAATACAACAACTCACGCAAATATAAGCGCAACCAATGGAAACGCTCACGTTACAACCGCTATCGTGACTAATATTAAGAATAGCTCGAAAAGCACCTTAGGGTGCTTTTTTGTTGTTTGCGAAAAAAATTTAAAATCAGCTTATTTATAACCTTATGAGAAATTTAAAAGATAAAAATTGATTTTATCCGAATCAACCTTATATAAACACGACATGATTTTTAAAATGAGGTGGCTTTGTGTCCACAGCCGATACTGCGTTCAATGAAAACGCATCATCCAATCTGAAAGATGTAAAATTCTCCATTTTAGAACTTGCACCGATTCGTGATGATGGTACTGCTAAAGATGCTTTAGAAAATGCAAAACAACTTGCACAACATGCCGAAAAGCTTGGCTATCATCGTCTTTGGGTTGCCGAGCATCACAATATGAAAGGTATCGCCAGCTCGGCGACCACTGTATTGCTTGGTTATCTTGCGGCGAACACTTCAACACTGCGATTAGGTTCAGGTGGTATTATGTTGCCCAATCATGCCCCACTTGTGGTTGCTGAGCAATTCGGTACTTTAGCGACACTCTACCCTGATCGTATTGATCTCGGATTAGGTCGTGCACCGGGTACAGATCAGACCACCATGCATGCTCTGCGCCGTGGACGTTTTGAAACTGAGGAGCAATTCCCGCAAGATGTGAGTGAAATTTTAACTTATTTCGATGATGCTAAAGCAGGACAGCAAATCATTGCCGTTCCAGGGCAAGGTTCTAAAGTCCCTGTGTATTTGTTAGGTTCAAGTTTATTTAGCGCACAGCTTGCTGCACGACTCGGCTTACCTTATGCCTTTGCTTCACACTTTGCGCCACGGATGATGATGCAAGCCATCGCGTTGTATCGTGAAAACTTCCAAGCCTCGGCTTATTTGGATAAACCTTATGTGATAATTGGTGTGCCAACTCTTGTGGCAGAGAGTGATGAAGAAGCAAAATATCTTGCCACGACCAATTATCAGCGCATCCTTGCACTATTTCGTGGTCAACCAACCAATCTTGTGCCACCTGTAGCGTCGATGGATGGTTTATGGTCAGAAGTAGAAAAACGTGGCGTCGAAGGTTTCTTTGGTGTTGAGCAGACAGGCTCAAAAGAAACCGTGAAACACGGCTTAGAGAAATTACTACAGCGTACTCAGGCGGATGAATTCATCTTTACTTGTGATGTGTATGATCCTGATAACCGACTCAAAAGTTTTGAACTACTCAAACAAATTCAGGCTGAATCTCAATAATTTAGACTGTAAAAAAAGCCAAATTGCGTATCAATTTGGCTTTTTTATATTTCCGCTTCGAAAAAATCAATTTTCAAATTAAATCCTAACCAATCCGACGCTTTAAACCTGTCGTTTGCAAAATTCGTGTCGAAATTTCTTCGATCGACATTTCTGATACATTTAAATATGGAATACCTTCTGAAATATAAATCCCTTCGATTGCTCGAAGCTCCATCTGACATTGACTAAAGCTCGCATAACGACTATTGGCTTTGCGTTCGGTACGTATCGCCACTAATCGCTCCGCATCAATCATCAAACCAAAGAGCTTGCTTTTATGTGGTTTAAGTACCGCAGGCAGACGATTGTCATCCAAATCATCTTCAGTGAGCGGATAGTTCGCCACACGAATCCCAAATTGTAATGACAAATAAATCGACGTTGGTGTTTTCCCCGAACGAGATACACCAATCAAAATCAAATCCGCCTGATCATAATGTCGTGTGCGTGCGCCATCATCATTATCAAGGGCGAAATGCACTGCATCGATACGCCCTTTATAAGACTCCGAATCCGTGACGGCATGGGTCTGACCAACTAGTGAAGTCGCTTTAGTCTCTAGTTCAGTTTCAAGCTTACTGATAATGCCTTCAAATACGTCCAAATTAATCGCATTCGCTGTGTTGATAATATCTCGCAGATCAGGATCAACTAAAGTATCAAACACAATCGGCAAACTGCCATCACGCTCAGCGATACTGTTGATTTTCATCACCACATTCATGGCGCTTTCTTCACTATCAATATACGGCATGATGTGCGTATCAAACTCAACATTGGGAAATTGTGCTAAGAGTGAATGCCCTAAGGTTTCAGCGGTAATCGCTGTTCCATCAGATATAAAGAACACACTGCGATTAATCATATTGTCATTAGGTATGTTACTTTCTGACATGTTTTTTTCACCTTTAACATTTGTTTTCACAGCACATAATCTTTATAGTAATCGGATGTTGATCTCCTGTCGCCTATTATTGCTATATTCGCTGATAAAACGTGCAAACTGTGACAAATAGTAAAAAATAATTGCCACAAGGGGTGGAAATTCGAAGCATTGGTACGCATATTACAACTTAGATTTATGAATAGATTGACGAAGTAATTTTTCGAAATTTTTTTTGATATAGATTTCGATGTAGACAATTGAGATTTACATTCGAATCCAATTCATTTTTAAAGAAGCACACAGTGGAGTAACGATTTTGGAAGCACGCGTTATTGGTCTGGAAAAATTAGGCAAGCATGATGTAGATAAAGTAGGCGGAAAAAATGCCTCTTTAGGTGAAATGATTAGTCACCTCTCTAATGCTGGAGTTTCAGTCCCAGGAGGATTTGCCACAACTGCTGAAGCATATCGTGAATTCCTTGATAAAAGCGGTCTAAAAGAAAAAATCTCCAATGAACTCAAAAAGCTGAATGTTGATGACATTACAGCCCTTACTGAAACTGGTGCAAAAATCCGCCAATGGATCATCGATTCTCCGCTGACACCTGAACTTGAGCAAGAAGTTCGTAGTGCTTTTGAAAGCATGTCGAATGGCAATCCTGAGATTGCTGTTGCTGTGCGCTCTTCTGCCACAGCAGAAGATTTGCCTGATGCTTCATTCGCAGGTCAACAAGAAACTTTCCTGAATATTCGTGGTATCGACAATATCCTCGTTGCAATCAAAGAAGTCTTTGCTTCACTGTATAATGACCGTGCGATTGCTTACCGTGTCCATCAAGGCTTTGAGCATGACATCGTTGCTCTCTCTGCAGGTGTACAACGTATGGTTCGTTCTGAAACAGGGGCAGCTGGGGTGATGTTTACCCTTGATACCGAATCAGGCTTCCGTGATGTGGTGTTTATCACTGCAGCCTATGGTTTGGGCGAAATGGTAGTACAAGGTGCAGTGAATCCTGACGAATTTTATCTGTCTAAGCCATTATTAAATAATAGTAAACATGCTGTACTGCGTCGTAATCTCGGCTCTAAACATAAGAAAATGATCTATAGCGCAGATGCTGCCGCAGGTCGTTCTGTAGAGATCGTTGATGTTGATAAAACAGATCGTCAGCAGTTTGCGCTCAATGATCACGAATTGACTGAGCTTGCGAAACAAGCCCTCATCATTGAAAAGCACTACAGTGCGCCAATGGATATCGAATGGGCAAAAGACGGTGATGATGAGCAAATCTATATCGTCCAAGCACGTCCAGAAACCGTCAAAAGCCGTCAAAATGTCGGCACAATGGAACGCTACTTACTCAAGCAAAAAGGTACTGTTCTTTGCGAAGGTCGTTCGATCGGTCAACGTATTGGCTCAGGTAAAGTACGTGTGGTGAACTCCATCAAAGAGATGGACAAAGTTGAAACTGGCGACGTGCTTGTTTCAGACATGACTGACCCAGATTGGGAACCAGTGATGAAGCGTGCGGCTGCGATCGTCACCAATCGTGGTGGTCGTACTTGTCACGCAGCGATTATTGCACGTGAGCTGGGTGTGCCTGCGATTGTCGGTACAGGTAACGCCACAGAGATTTTGTCTGATGGTCAAGAAGTCACTGTGTCTTGTGCCGAAGGTGATACAGGCTTTATTTATGAAGGTGCTTTGGACTTCGAAGTACAACGTAACTCAATTTCTTCAATGCCACCATTACCGTTCAAAATCATGATGAATGTCGGAAACCCTGACCGTGCATTTGATTTTGCGCAAATTCCAAATGAAGGGATTGGCTTGGCACGTCTTGAATTCATCATCAACCGTATGATCGGTGTGCATCCAAAAGCATTATTAAATATCGACAGTCTACCTCGTGAAACACGTGCTGCGGTTGCAACACGTACCGCAGGTTATACTTCGCCAGTCGATTTCTATGTGGAAAAATTGGTTGAAGGGATTACCACACTTGCGGCAGCATTTGCTGACAAGCCAGTGATCGTGCGCATGTCAGACTTTAAATCAAACGAATACGCAAACTTGATCGGTGGTAAGCTCTACGAGCCTGAAGAAGAAAATCCAATGCTCGGCTTCCGTGGCGCAAGTCGCTATGTATCGGATAACTTCCGTGACTGCTTTGAGCTTGAATGTCGTGCTTTGAAAAAAGCACGTGATGAAATGGGTCTGACCAATATTCAAATCATGATTCCATTCGTGCGTACTGTGAATGAAGCAAAACGTGTGATTGAATTGCTCGCTGCAAATGGTTTGAAACGTGGCGAAAATGGCTTAAAAGTCATCATGATGTGTGAATTGCCAACCAATGCGCTACTGGCTGATCAATTCCTCGAACACTTTGATGGCTTCTCAATTGGTTCAAATGACTTAACCCAATTAACACTTGGTCTTGATCGTGACTCAGGGATTGTTTCGCACCTCTTTGATGAGCGTGACGAAGCAGTGAAAACATTGCTTTCTATGGCGATCAATGCGTGCCGTAAAGCAGGAAAATATGTCGGGATTTGTGGTCAAGGACCTTCCGACCACCCTGACCTAGCGTTTTGGTTGATGGAACAAGGCATTGACTCAGTGTCATTAAACCCTGACTCTGTGCTCGATACATGGTTCTACCTGTCAGACAACCAAAACAAAAAGTAAACGACATTATGTGATAAAATGTTCGTATTATGACAATGGAAAAGACCCGCTTGTGGGTCTTTTTTATGACACTTTCTTGGAAAATTTGGCGTTTATTTGAGGTTGTACATTTTGGATATTTATTTAGCAAGAAATAATGAACAAGCAGGCCCATATACTTTGGCGCAAGTTCATCAAATGATTGAAAGCCAACAAGTCGTTTCCACAGACTTGATTTGGTTCAAAGGCATGTCTGAATGGAAAACCGTTGGTGAGGTCAAACAAAATGGGCAACTTCCGTCAGCAGTTGATATCGAAACGCCACATTCATTGAATGATGATTCAAAATGGACAAGCCCTCAAACTGCTTCAAACAGCCAGTCAAATGATTGGACAAATAACATCCAAGTCAATAAAAAAACCACTCAAGATACAGCTGGTTTAGCACCATTTTCTAAGCGTATTTTTGCCAAAATCATTGATTTAATATTATGGCTTCCTGCATTTTTGTTTTTGACTGCATTCATGTCGCCTGCGCAACACGCAGAGCTTGCCAAGCTTCAAGCACAAGGCATGTTGCCAACACCAGAAACTCAAGAAGCGCTTTTTAGCCTTATTCCACAGATTGGTTGGATTTGCATGGGTGTGTATCTCGTTGCGATGTTAACTGCACAAGCCGTTTTACTGACACGTAGCGGTCAAAGTATCGGTAAAAAAATCATGAAAATACAAATCGTTGATGCAGAAAGCAAAGGCACTGTTAGTTTTGGACGTGTATTTTTTATGCGTAGCTTTATTTTTATAATTTTAAATGTGCTCTTTATGCCATTTAGCACCATTATCGACCTTGCATTTTCTGCAACGAAAAAGCGTCAAACCTTACATGACAAGGTTGCAAAAACCATTGTCATTGAAAAATAATTGAGTGTATAAATGACTCCATATTCATTTATCTTATAGTGAACCTTTAGCCACAAAATACACCATTTTGTGGCTATATTTTTATATACGACATACAAAAAATATTTATTCTTCAAAGAATTATTGAAAAATTATGGCTTTTGGT
The DNA here is from genome assembly GCA_001626925.1 of Moraxellaceae bacterium REDSEA-S32_B1. GTDB lineage: Bacteria > Pseudomonadota > Gammaproteobacteria > Pseudomonadales > Moraxellaceae > Acinetobacter. The sequence goes on along the minus strand of LUOR01000029.1, from coordinate 16,923 downwards.
TTGAAACCATTACTTTTTTTATGGAATTAATTGTGTTTTATCAGAGTTTTGTTATAGCTTCGTGTCGCTGAATCAGGCATAATGCCCTGTAACGTAGCGGTGCCACATGATTGTCTAGAATATAGACTATTTCCTAGCCAACTCTCTAATCAATCATGCAGCACTCAAATCGCTATCCCATATTTTTTTGAAAATGGGTCTCTTCACCGAGGTTGTATTATGAGACAAACGACTATAACAGTATTGTCTTTATTAGTCGCAGCTATTGCCCTAACAGGCTGTGGCGGTGATATGGTACTTCTGAATTCAGCAGGTCCTGTTGCCGAAGGATTGTCGAAATTAATGATGACTGCCATCTATGTGATGTTGCTTGTTGTTATTCCTTCAATCATTATGGCAATTTGGTTTGGTTGGAAATACCGTAAGTCTAATAAAGATGCAGACTATCAACCACATTGGGCGCATTCTACAGCGATCGAAATCGTTGTTTGGGGTGTTCCAATTATCATTATTGCTTACCTAGCATATCTAGCATGGTGGGGCTCGCATGAATACGATCCTTATAAACCACGCTCAGAAAATCCGACAGAGCAATTAACTATTCAGGTAATCGCTGAACAGTTCAAATGGGTATTTATCTACCCAGAACAAAACATTGCAACGGTCAATGAAGTTCGCTTCCCTGAAAACCAACAAGTTGCTTTTCGCGTTACTTCAAACTTCACGATGAACTCTTTCTTCATTCCGAAGCTTGCAGGTCAAATCTATGCGATGGCAGGTATGCAAACTCAATTGCATTTAAGTGCAACTGAGACTGGTAAGTATCGCGGATTCTCAGCCAACTATAGTGGTTATGGCTTCTCCCAAATGCGCTTCCTTGCACACAGTGTGACTGCACCTGAATTTGAACAATGGGTTCAAACGATCAAAAGTGGTCAAGGCAATACTGTTATCGTTGATGACAAAGGCACCACTGCAGTTCAAAAAGGCTTGCTTGACCAAGCAGAATTGAAATCACTTCGTGATGGTAACCGTGCTCAATTCCAAATTGATGCAATGGTGAAAACAGCACGTACTGAAGTTGAGAAAAAGGCTGCTGCAACTGCACAAGCAGAAGGTCCTTACCCTAATCACCCTCACCCAGTGACTTATTACTCATCGGTTGAAGCAGGTCTTTTTGAATCTGTGATTAATCATTACATGAGTAACTACCACGGTGATGACCATCACGCTGAACATGCAGTGGATACACATGCTGCTCCAAGTTCTCAGCCTGAAGCTGTAGCGCATGATGCGACTACACCTGCTACCACAGGAGAATAATGATGTCTACACTTTTATTAGGCAAGTTAGGCCCTGAAGCAATTCCACAAGATCCAATCGTATTGGTCACGGTTGCTGCCATGGTTTTAGGTGGTATCGCCGTTTTTGGTGCGATTACCTATTTCAAACTATGGGGCTACTTGTGGAAAGAATGGTTTACTACTGTTGATCATAAAAAAATCGGTATTATGTATTTCTTAGTATCGGTAATTATGTTAGTCCGTGGTTTTGCCGATGCACTCATGATGCGTTTGCAAATGTTCCTCGCAGGACCAGGTGGCGAAGGCTATCTGCATCCCGAGCACTATGATCAGATCTTTTCTGCCCACGGCGTGATTATGATCTTCTTCGTGGCAATGGGTCTTGTTGTTGGTATGTTTAACATCACTGTGCCACTTCAAATCGGTGCGCGTGACGTTGCATTCCCACTGCTCAACTCTTTGAGCTTCTGGTTATTCGCTGGTGCTGCGGGGCTAATGATGGCTTCACTTGCTATTGGTGAATTTGCAGCAACGGGATGGTTAGCCTATCCTCCACTATCTGGCATTGAATATAGTCCAGGCGTTGGTGTGGATTATTATATTTGGGCACTACAGATCTCTGGTTTAGGTTCACTGTTGTCAGGTGTTAACTTCTTCGTCACCATCATCAAGATGCGTGCACCGGGTATGAAGTTAATGGATATGCCTGTATCAACTTGGACTACCTTGTGTGCCTGTGCATTAATCATTGCAACATTCCCTGTATTGACAGCAACTTTGGCAATGTTAACGCTTGATCGTTACTTCGGTTTCCACTTCTTCACCAACGAGCTTGGCGGTAGCCCAATGCTATATGTGAACTTGATTTGGACCTGGGGTCACCCAGAAGTATATATCTTGGTATTGCCTGCATTTGGTTTATATTCTGAGATTGTTGCGACATTTAGCCGTAAGACACTATTCGGTTACAAATCTATGGTTTATGCGACGATCGCAATTACCATCTTGTCTTTAATCGTTTGGTTACACCACTTTTTCACCATGGGTGCAGGTGCAAACGTCAATGCCTTCTTCGGTATTATGACGATGATCATCGCCATTCCAACTGGTGTGAAGATGTTCTCATGGTTATTCACCATGTATCGTGGTCAGATCACGTTCACCTCTCCAATGTATTGGACAATGGGCTTCTTAGTTACCTTTGGTATCGGTGGTTTGACTGGTGTACTCATGGCGATCCCACCTGCTGACTTCCTTGTACACAACTCATTGTTCTTGATTGCGCATTTCCATAACGTGATCATCGGTGGTGTGGTATTTGGCTTCTTTGCAGGACTTGCATTCTACTGGCCAAAAATGTTTGGGTGGAAGTTAAACGAGTTTTGGGGTAAAGCAGCATTTTGGTTTTGGTTCTTCGGTTTCTATTTTGCATTCATGCCACTTTATATCCTTGGTTTCATGGGGATGACTCGTCGTCTGAATACATATGACAATCCTGAATGGACGCCTTATCTTAATGTAGCAATGATCGGTGCAGTGATGGTTGCCATCGGTATCGCATGTTGGTTGCTTTCTGTTGGTGTAGGTTTCTTAAAACGTAAAGAAACAATGGACTATACAGGTGATGCTTGGAATGCTGGTCGTACTTTTGAGTGGTCTACTTCGTCACCTGCACCATTTTATAACTTTGCACATGACTTAGATGGTGCTGGTATTGATCGCTTCTGGTCTGACAAAGAAAATGGTGTCGCTTACCAACGTCCAGCGAAATATGAAGACATTCATATGCCGACCAATCGTGCGGCTGGTTTTGTGATTGCAATTGTATTGACAGTCATGAGCTTTGCATTGATTTGGCATATTTGGTGGTTAGCGCTAGTTACTTTTGTAATTGCAATCATCAGCTTCATTCGTAGTTCATTTACTAAAGAAGTGGATTACTACGTCCCTGCTGCCGAAGTAGAACGTATCGAAAACGAACGTTATGCTTTGTTAGAAAAACATTTGAAGAAGGACTAAGACAATGGCTGAAGTACTTCATCACGACAACCACGGGCATGACGATCATCACGAACATGATGATACCGATCTAACGGTCTTTGGTTTTTGGACTTACTTGATGAGTGACTTGATCTTATTCGGTACACTCTTCATCGCTTTCGCCGTATTGAGCACACATATTCCTCCTGGTACGCCAAGTGCGAAGGATTTGTTCGGTGACTCTTTAGGGTTTGTATTGACTTCAACCATGGCACTTTTGTTCTCATCAGTGACCTTTGGTTTTGCCGTATTGGCTCGCTATCGTAATGATGTTGGCGGTGTATTGAAGTGGTTAATGATCACATTCTTCTTTGGTGCAGCGTTCATCGGCATGGAGCTTTATGAGTTCAATCACTTAGTACATGCAGGTCATGGTCCGAGCACGAGTGCATTCTTATCTGCATTCTTCACTCTAGTTGGTACACACGGTATTCACGTGACTTCTGGCTTGGTATGGATGTTGGTATTAATGTACCAAATCAAAAAGAACGGTTTGACATTACCAAATACTCGTCGTTTGGCTTGCTTAAGTTTGTTCTGGCACTTCCTTGATATCGTATGGATTTGTGTGTTTAGCTTAGTTTACTTAGGAGGCGTTCTCGCATGAGTCATGATGTGAATAATCCTGGTGCTGCGCACGGTAGCTTCAAGCAATATACAATCGGCTTTATCTTGTCGATCATCCTGACCTTAATCCCTTTTGGGATGGTCATGGCTGGGATGACTGGCGGTCTAGTCGTTGCGACGATTGCGATTACTGCGATTGCTCAGGTACTCGTCCAGTTGGTGTTCTTCCTTCACTTGAATGGTTCTGAGCAACAGCGTTGGGATTCGATTGCCTTTATCTATACCATTTTGACCATTGCGATCTTGTTGATTGGTTCGGTATGGGTAATGACCAACCTACATGCGAACATGATGATCTAAACGCTTGTCATGTTTAAAAAGTATTTATTCCTGACCAAACCAGGGATTCTATTTGGTAATTTCATTACCACTTTGGGCGGCTTCTTTTTAGCCGCCCAAGGTTCAATTGATCTCCCCCATTTGCTCCTCACGCTACTTGGTACGACCTTTGTCGTGGCATCTGGCTGTGTCTTTAATAATATTATCGACCAAGATATTGACCAAAAGATGCAACGTACTAAAAATCGTGCTTTGGTCACAAAAACGATTTCTGTGCCAATTGCATTTATCTTTGGCTTCGTACTCGACGTACTTGGCTTGGTTATTTTGTATTTTTTGGTCAATCCGTTGGCATGTTTGTTTGCAGTCATTGGATTCATTGTCTATGTCTTTCTCTATAGTCTTTGGACAAAACGTCATAGCATCCACCAAACCATCATTGGTAGTATTTCAGGGGCTTGTCCGCCTGTGATTGGCTATGTGGCAGTTGCAGAACAATTCGATTATGCTGCTTTACTCCTGCTTTTAGGCTATGCATTTTGGCAGATGCCACATTCTTGGGGCATTGCGATTTATCGGTACCAAGACTATACCAATGCCAATATTCCAATCTTACCTGTTGCTCGAAATATCAAACGCACTAAGATTGAATCATTGATTTATGTGGTACTATTTTTGATCACCATGAATCTGCTCTATGTATTTGGTTATGCAAATATTCATTTTGCTGTCTTGTTAAACCTGTTGAGCTTCTATTGGATTTACCTCAGCATCAAAGGTTTTAAAGCCGATGATGATCAAGCTTGGGCAAAACATTATTTCTTATTTTCAGTGCAACTCATTACCATTTTGAGTTTAAGCTTTTATTTCACCACCGTCTCTCCTGCACCGCAGCTCCTTTTATTTTAAGCATATCAGTTTCACTTAAAATTTAGGGAGACTTGCGCTTCAACATACATTTCCCTTGTATTTTCAGCGTTAAAGCATTAAAATCTGCGCTTCGCAATTTGCGACATAACATTTAATTTTATAAATGCTATGACTCCTTGCTTCTGACATATGCTCAGGGGCTGTTTAAACCGTAAGGAGCTGACATGCGTCACTACGAAATCGTGATCTTGGTTCATCCAGATCAAAGCGATCAAGTTGTTGGTATGGTTGAACGCTATATCGCACAGATCAAAGAAGCTGGTGGTCAAATCCACCGTCTAGAAGATTGGGGTCGTCGCCAATTGGCTTACCCAATTAACAAAATTCATAAAGCGCACTACATTTTGATGAATGTTGAATGTGGTCAAACTACGCTTGACGAATTAGAAGAATTGTTCCGTTATAACGATGCGATCATCCGTAAATTGATCATCCGCCGTGACGAAGCAATCACTGATGAATCTTTGCTTGCAAAAAGTGCTGAGGAAAAACGTGCTCGTAAAGCGCAGCGCGATGATTCTCAAAACACTCAAAACGAATCTGCTGAAGGATAAGGAGAACACACATGGCACGTTTTTACCGTCGTCGTAAGTTCTGCCGCTTCACAGCTGAGAACGTTACATACATCGACTACAAAGATATCGATACACTCAAACAGTACATCACTGAAAACGGCAAGATTGTTCCTAGCCGTATCACTGGTACTCGTGCTCGTTATCAACGTCAATTGGCACTTGCGATCAAGCAAGCTCGCTACTTGTCTTTGATTCCATACACTGACAACCATAAGTGAGGTGAGCTGTGGACGTTATTTTATTACAACGTATTGTTAACCTTGGGAAGCTTGGCGACAAAGTATCAGTGAAAGCTGGCTACGGTCGTAACTTTCTGATTCCTCAAGGTAAAGCTGTTGCTGCAACTGAAGCAAATACTGCTGCATTTGAAGCACGTCGTGCAGAACTTGAGAAGCAAGAAGCTGAAGTATTGGCTGCTGCTCAAGCACGTGCTGATCAATTGAACGAAGTAAATATCGTGATCACTGCGAAAGCTGGTGATGAAGGTAAATTGTTCGGTTCAATCGGTACACGTGACATCGCTGACGCATTAACAGCTGCTGGTCTTGAAGTGGATCGTGCTGAAATCCGCTTGCCAAATGGCGCACTTCGCCACACTGGTGAGTTCCACATTTCAGTGCAATTGCATCACGACGTGACTGCTGAAATCATGGTGACTATCGTTTCTGAATAATTTCTTATTCTAAAATGATTGACTGAAAAGACATATGCTTGCATATGTCTTTTTTATTGCCTCTTTTAAAAATAACAAAAAACATAACTCAAACTAAGTTCTCATTTTTTATCCACTACGTCTGCCTCATTCAGCCACTTTAATGCTAGAATTGATTGCTAAATCTGGTTTCAATTTCTCTGAATTTAAACTCAATATTTGATCGCTTTACATGATGCAATAGGCATACGGCAATATGGCAGCAACGGACTCTACCGCAAAAAAATCGAAGAAATCGAGTAGCACTGAACTCTCTGAAAATAACACAAATCTTCGCACGCCACCGCATAATCTGACGATGGAGCAAGCTGTACTTGCAGCTTTGATGACTGTTGCTGAGTCTTGGGAAAGTGTTGCTGATATTTTGCTTGAGAATGAGTTTTATGCGACACGTCACCGACATATTTTTCGTGCGATTAAAAGTCTTGCCGATTCAAATCAGCCTTATGATGCCGTGATGGTCAACGATTGGCTCACCAATCAACACATGCTCGAAGATGCCGGCGGTGAAGCCTATCTGATGCAATTGCTTGCCGAGTCACCACCGTCACTATTTAACTTGCCTGCCTATGCAGAAAAGGTGAAAGAAACGGCAACTTTACGTAATATGATCTCTGTCGGCAATGACATCCTGCGCACTGCTTATGATCCAAAAGGTCAAAGTGTCCGGGATATTCTCGATCGTGCGGAAACCAATATTTTCTCACTCGCAGAACAACACAATAATCGTCAGAGCCAATCAGGACCGCAATCTATCAGTGATGTCACTGCAAAAGTCGTGACTAAACTCGATGAGCTTTCCAAGCTTGAAGGCAATATCACAGGTTTGACCACTGGCTTCTTAGAACTTGATAATAAAACCTACGGCATGCAATCGGGCGATTTGATCATTGTGGCAGCTCGTCCCTCGATGGGTAAAACCACTTTTGCCATGAACTTGGTGGAAAGCGTACTATTTAACTGTGACCTTCCTGCTTTAGTGTTTTCAATGGAAATGCCTGCGGATTCGATTGCCATGCGTTTAATTTCCGCATTTGGACGAGTTAATCAAGGTCATTTGCGTTCGGGTAATCTTGATGCAGATGAGTGGTCGAAAGTGACCAGCAGTATGGTTCACCTTCAGCAGAAGCATTTGTATATTGATGACTCCTCTGCGCTACCACCAACCGAAGTCCGTGCACGTGCACGTCGTATCGCCAAACAACATGGTGGAAAACTGGGCTGTATCATGGTCGATTATCTACAGCTCATGAAAGTACCAGGTATGGGCGATAACCGTGTTGGCGAAATTTCAGAAATTTCTCGAAGTCTAAAAGCGTTGGCAAAAGAAATGAATTGCCCTGTGATTGCCCTTTCACAGCTCAACCGTAGTCTTGAGAATCGTCCTAACAAACGCCCTGTGATGTCAGACTTGCGTGAATCAGGTGCGATCGAGCAAGATGCCGATTTAATTATGTTTATTTACCGTGACGAGGTTTATAATAAAGAATCTAAAGAAGCAGGCACCGCTGAGATCATCATTGGTAAACAGCGTAATGGTCCGATTGGTACAGTTCGGCTTGCGTTCGAAGGACAATACACCCGATTTAGTAATCTCTCTCCAGAATTCTACAATCAATTCCAAGATGATGAATAAAATCCCTACAGTCTCATTGTCATCACGGTTTTAAGGAAGTTATAGTGCGTCACGCTGTTATTCGTATCCGCAAATCTGCGCTACAACACAACCTACAAAGAGTTCGACAACTTGCACCAAACAGCAAGGTGATCAGCATGGTGAAAGCCAATGCTTATGGTATAGGCGTACAGCATGCGATTGACGCATTTTCAGATACAGATGCATTTGGCGTTGCATGCCTTGCTGAAGCACTAGAAATTCGCGCTCTGGGTAATGATAAACCAATCACACTCATTGAAGGCGTGTTTGAAGCTGAAGAAATGCCGATTGCTATTCAACAAAAATTTGAGTGTGTCATTCATCATCAGCAACAATTAGACTGGTTACTTGAACATAAAGACAATTATAAAAATGCAGGCTTAAAAGTTTGGGTCAAACTCAACAGCGGTATGAATCGTCTTGGCTTTAAAGCCGATGAAATCACTGAAGTGATTCAGCAATTAAAAATTGAAGGCTTTCACTGCGTACTTGCAATGCACTTTGCCAATGCGGATGTCCCTGATCACCCAATGAATCAAGCACAAATTGACCAACTTTTATCCATTAAAAAAGCTTGCGCACCAATCGAAGTATCTTGCTGTAACTCTGCGGCGATTTTTAATTGGGCGGATTTGCATTTTGATTATGTTCGTCCTGGCATCATGCTGTATGGTTCATCTCCTTTTTTCGATCGCAGCATTTCATCTTTAGGTCTTGAAGTGGTGATGCAGTTTGAAGCACAAATCATTGCGATCAATCCAATTCAAACTGGCGAACACGTTGGCTATGGCTCTAGCTTTACAGCAGATCGTGACATGACTATTGCTGTGGTATCTATTGGTTATGGTGATGGTTATCCACGTTCTTTATTTGCGCAAAACTTCGTCGCTATTGCAGGTCAAAGAATCCCTGTGGTCGGTCGTGTCAGTATGGATATGATCACGGTTGATGTGAGCAGTATTGAAAATCATGTGAAATTAGGCGATACCGTAGAACTTTGGGGAGATACACAAAGTATCGACGAGGTTGCACAGTGCAATCAATCAATTGGTTATGAGTTACTGTGTCGATTGACTAAACGTCCTGAAGTGATTGTTGAAGACTGAAGACAAAGTCAGAACACTTAATTTCTTTGACTATAGTTGCTCAAAGTTTAGATTTTATATTTCAGACACTGATCATAAAAAACGCATTCAATTTGAATGCGTTTTTTGTTTTTACTTAATTTTCACCGATTAAGGATTCACCGACACCAAAACACGGATTGCTTCAGGAGAAATACTGAGCTGTTTCAGTAAGCCCAAACCTTCTTGTTGATGCTTCACCAAGCGATCTACTTCATCTTGGCGAATGCTTGGATTATGCTGTTTGAGATAATTCAAGCGGTCAATTTCCTTTTGCCAACGCTTCTCATAATGTTGCTGTGCACCTTCTTGAATCTGTGGCAATTGCGCTTTGACCATATCTAGCGCTTGCGCATAACGTGCTTCAATCACTTCACGGCGAGCCTTGATCACTTGGCGTGCATTATTGCCATCAAGATGTTGCGTATAAGGTTGCAAGATATGTGATGCAATTTTTTCTGACAAATCTTGACCGTTCTCAGTGAGCAAGACACGGATCAATTGTTTTGGTAGACTTGCACCGAGATTCAGTACTTTTGGTGCAATCACATCGACTTTAAACCACATCTCCACCAACATGGTGCCTGCTTTGATTGCATTGCTTTTCAGTAAAGCAACATTGGTGCTACCAAAAGATTGGGTGTTGATCAGCTCCATCACACTTTCCACAAAAGGATGCTCAAGTGTTAAAAACTGACTATCTTCACGAGTCTGCGCTTGATCACGATAGAACGTCACAGTCATGCCATCTTCTTCAAGTTGCAAACCTTGCACTTGCATCTGATCAGTCGGGCGAATGATCACTGTCCCGTTACTTTGCTCATCAAAGTCGATATTGGTCGCCGACATAAAGCGTTTGATAAAGTCAGGCACAAGCGAATTATCTTCATAATCTTCAAGTGCTTTAACAATACGCTTTGCTACTTGCGGACGGCACGAGTTATATTCCAGCAAACGGTCTCGCCCTTCTTGCATGGCCGCTTCAAGCTGTAATCGTTCTGCATTGACCTTTTCAAGTAATGCTTCAAATGCTGGCGTATCGTTAAGCAAACAATCTTTCAGCTCGACAATAAAGTTTTCTTGCAAAGTCTGCGCCGTCGGTGAAATCTGACTAAAAATATTCAGCCCTTCGTTATACCAACGAAACATCCGCTCTTGCGCTGTGCCTTCGATATACGGCACATGGATTTGGATGCGATTTTCCTGACCGATACGATCAAGACGACCAATACGCTGTTCCAGTACATCAGGATTGGCAGGCAAATCAAACAACACCAAATCACTGGCAAATTGGAAATTTCGTCCTTCCGAGCCAATTTCAGAACACAGCAGAATCTGTGCGCCATAGCTGTCTTCAGCAAAATATGCCGCCGCTTGGTCACGTTCAAGCAAGCTCATACCTTCATGGAACATTGCGGTACGAATGCCTGCATGAATGCGCAGTGCACTCTCTAGCGATTCGACCACAGGACCACTTCGAGCAATCAACAAGACTTTTTTATGCTTTAACTCGTGGCGTAACGCATTCATCAACCATGACACACGTGGATCATGTTCCATCCATGCGCCGTCAATTTGTAATTCCTCAGGCCACATTTGCTCACGCAGTTTGCCTTCGGTTTGCCAATGTTCAGGACGTGGCAACGGCACAGGCAAGCAATCACGCCCTGGGAAACCTTGTATCGCTTCACGAGTATTACGGAACAAAATCCGCCCTGTACCATGACGATCAAGCAACTCATGAATGGCACGATTGCGTAGTTCAGGCTCATCTTGGATTGGATGACCTAATAATTGTTCGAGTGAAGCCAATTGCCCTTCTTCTAAAGGCATATCTGACATCAATACTTCGGCGATTTTAGCGGTTTGTTGATATTGTTCTTCTTCTGCCAAGAAGCGATCAAGATCGTTAAAACGCTGTGGATCGAGTAAACGCAAACGAGCAAAATGACTTTCTACGCCAAGCTGTTCAGGTGTTGCTGTTAATAACAGCACGCCTGCGGTTTTATTGGCAAAATCTTCAACCAAATCATAGCGATCATTACCGCCTTCTTGCTCCGACCAAATCAAATGATGTGCTTCATCGACCACAAGTAAATCAAAACCTGCTTCAATGGCTTGTTCATGCAAATCAGGGTGATCGAGCATCAAGTCGATACTGGCGATAATGCGTTGTTCGGTGCTAAAAGGATTGAGCTCAGGATCATGTTCTTTGATCGATGCGGTACGGGTCAGGTCAAAAATCGAAAATGGCAAATTGAAACGACGACGCATTTCAATCATCCATTGATATTGCAATGAATCAGGCACCAAAATCAGCACACGTTCACTACGACCAGTTTTCAATTGTTGATGGATAATCAAACCTGCTTCAATGGTTTTTCCCAAACCGACTTCATCGGCAAGTAACACACGTGGAGCAAGTCGAGTCCCGACTTCGTTGGCGATATAGAGCTGATGCGGAATCAAACCGACACGAGCACCAAGCAAACCACGTAGTGGACTACGCTTCATGGTCGCTTGCATCATCAAGGCTTGGATACGCAAGTCGTACCATTCTTTATAATCGACCTGACTGGCAAGCATGCGCTCTAATGGCTTTGACAATTGGATGTGCGCACCTAAGCGGGTTTCATTGAGGTCTTTGATGACTTCATCGCCCTGCGCATCGGTACGTTTGGCATGATATTTCATCACGCCACCACGATCTTCAACTGACAGCACTTGCCATTCGAGTCCTTCTTGATCGGAAATCATATCGCCGACATTGAACACAATGCGTGATAAAGGTGCATTGCTTCGTGCATAGACCCGTGTTTCATCACTTTTTGGAAACAGAATACTGATTGCTCGCTCATCAACATCAATGAGTACGCCCAGTCCTAGCTCTGATTCCGTATCTGAAAGCCAACGTTGTCCGATCGCAAATTGTTGCAAGTTTTTCACCTTAATCAAAAAGTTGAATGCATTTTATCGAGTTAAAATTCAAAGCAATCCATCACACATTTTCCAGAATGAATAAGCAAAAAGTATGACAATGCAGTCCATGCTTCTTGAAAATTCCCATTCACCCTTGATCATGACAGATTGCTATGTTGCATTTTAACCGATTAAAAAACCATCATAAAAGTCTAAAATGGAGTTTGGCAAACAAAGTTCAATGTTTGCCCTGTAACAGGATGTACAAAACTGAGCTCCGCCGCATGCAAACACAGGCGTTCAGCAAGCGACTGCCCTTGTGCTGTGGCGTATAGCGTATCGCCAATAATCGGATGACCGATATATTGGGTATGTACACGTAATTGGTGCGAACGCCCTGTAATCGGTTTTAAGACAATCCGACTCACAGGCACATTCTGAATATAAAAATTTTCAATCACTTGATAATAACTTTGCGCAGGCTTTGGATGCGATTCATCGGCAATATGCAACGGCGGATGCGCTTCGTCATAACGCACAGGCATATTGATCTCGGCAAAATCTTCAAAATGATCGCTCAAATGCTCTTCGACAATGGCGTGATATTTTTTTTCCGTTTGACGCTGTTGGAATTGAATGGAGATATGACGCTGTGCTGCTTTATTTAAAGCAAAGACTAAAATGCCCGAAGTATCTCGATCAAGACGATGAACGAGGAGTGTTTTTGGTTCTTCTTGTAAAAGGCGTGTCTGTACACTGTCAGAGAGCGCTTCGCCTTTTCCTGGCACACTGAGTAGACCTGCAGGCTTGTTGATGACCATCACATCGTCGTCACGATAAATCAGACAGTCTTGCAAAAAGTTCGGCAACGCCTTTCCACCTAATGATCATTAAAGTTTGCAGGTGCAGATGATAGTAACTTAGGCGATACTGCGCAAGCAAATCTATCTAAAAATATTTGAACATATAGTCAAATCAATCAACCATTGAGTCGGAATAATTAGTTGTGTATAAATGATCTACAGCACTTGAACTTCAAGGCGTGCATTGTTAAGCTTAAAGTTATTCGTTTGATAATATCTGCATTAAAAATGTCTAATTCTTCACATCAACATTCACACGACCATGCAACTGATCAGCACGATCATAAGCATAACCACGACCATAGCCATATCCCCAATAATAAAAAAATCCTGACCATCAGTTTTATCCTGATCACCATATTTATGGTGGCAGAGTTTGTCGGTGGCTATATGACTAATAGCTTGGCGCTGATCTCTGATGCAGGACATATGCTCAGTGATTCTGTGGCACTGGGTATTGCTCTCTTTGCCGTTTTTCTCGGTGAAAAAACCAGTAATGCTCGTAAAAGTTTTGGCTATCAACGCTTTGAAATCTTAGCCGCAGCCATCAACGGTATTACCCTTGTAGCGATTTCAATTTATATTTTTGTCGAGGCGATTCTACGTCTACAAACGCCTGAAGACATTCATGTGCAAGGCATGCTGATCATTGCCACTTTGGGCTTATTGATTAATATCATCGTGGCGTGGATGATGTTTCGAGGTAGCGATACTGAAAATGATCTGAATATGCGTGGTGCATTTTTGCATGTGCTGAGTGATCTGCTTGGTTCGGTTGGTGCGATCATTGCGGCGCTGTGTATTTATCTCTTCTCATGGCAATGGGCAGATACGGTGGCGAGTGTATTGGTGGCGCTCTTGGTATTGCGTAGCGGTTGGAGTGTGGTCAAGCAATCAACGCATGTGCTGATGCAAGGTACACCTGAACGATTCGATGTTGCTGAGATTCAAGCGCAGATCATGGCAAATGATCGTATCCTCGACGTGCACGATCTGCATATTTGGAGTCTATCCAGTAAGCGTTATATCTTGAGCTGTCATATCGTGGTCGATGATCAGATGACCATGCAAAACGTACAAAGTCTGCTCCATGAGGTTGAGCAATCGCTTCAAGCCATCGGTATTGAGCATGTGACCATACAGACGGAAACTCGCAATCATCAGCATGCCGAGCTTGATTTTTAAAGGGCTTGATTTTTAAAACGATGGATAATTAAAGCGAGCTATGCTTTAATACACTTAGTTTGAGATGAGCCTCATACAGTATACGGCTTGATCCGTATACGACTAGCCCTGCTGATGTGGGGCTTTTTATTGCTTAAAATTTCTTGCTATCACTTTGTACGGTAATGCGGATCTTTTTTCCAAATAATCTGATCAAAATCGAGCTCGAAGAACACTGCAATTTTCTTCGTAATAGAGGTTTTAAATAACTTTGAATCCATGTAAATCATCGGCTGAGCTTTTTTAGTATTGAAAATGACTCGACCCCGTGGAATTTCCTCATATTCGATATATTGTAAATGAGAATTTTCCACACGTAACTTTTCCCAATACTGCACATGGTTATAATCGCTGTCGATTAAACCCAATGAATCTGCATCATTCTGATCAAAATGGTGCGCTATGCCGATCACTCGATCTTGGTCATACCAAAAGATACCGATTTTCAATTATTTACTCGGGAGGAGTTCTAACAGTTTATTGCGAGCAATTTTTGCTTCGTTTCGCCCTCTAATCGTCGATGGATGCTGAATTCTGAAACATTGATATTTATCATCAAAGTTAAATTGCCATAGCTGATTTTTAGTAATGCCATTACTTTCAAAAGTTGTTGAGTCTTTACACTTATCTAGCGGAAACATTTCACGTCTATATTTAACAGAAGACAACCCATTCGCCAAGATGATGTAATTTGGCTGAAAATAGTTTAATTGAGCCTGCAACAGTCTTTTTGAAACCTCATGAATTTCTTTAAAATATTTCGTTTTGATCGGACTTTTCTGACTCCACGAAAAAGCAAATAAATTACAATACAACAGCCCATCACTTCCACTTCTTTCAGAAACAGCTCTCGTGAAATCATGAAAAGTAATTTTTCCTGTATTTTTTAACGACAAATGTATCTCAAGGAATTTTTTATGTTTAGCTATTGAGCGATCAATATAATCTGTCAAATTCGAATAATCACTATCTCCCTGTACATCCCAATCTCGTGTTTCTGCACCAATGATCATAATTTTATTTTTTGCTTCAAAATATTGATCAGGCTGGCTTGGCAAAAACAGCCCTGATAGACCGGCTTCTTTATTGTATTTCGTTTCGGGATGATTTTTATCAAAGTAACTTTCATCTAAACTTGAAAGTATTTCCAAATATTCATTCTTAAGAGTGTTTGCGTTTCTCATACTGTTTCCCTATTGAAAAAATAAGTAAATCACATCATTTCTTTTAAACTTTGCATTGCATCGTTCTGATATTTTTTAGTAAATTTTCCATAATAACTTGGATGATATAATCTAATACCGTTAAATCCACACAATTCAAGTTGTGCCATTTCACGAATTGGATAACCATTTCCAAATTGGCTAATCTTTATTTCTGGAAAATGAAATCTTATGTCATGGTCTCTATTTGGTCCAGTCATAAATATACATAAATCAGGTTTGATAATTTGTAACTCTTGGGAAATGACAGAAAAATTTTCACGTTCTATTTTTCTTATATCATCAAATATTCCCGATCCCAAATTTTTAGATTTACCTATTTTAGAAATATTATTCCAAATAAATACTGGTGACTTCCCCTTATCTAAAACAGCATTTGAAAGTTCTCTTTCAAAATAACGAAATTTTTTCCAAAACGAACTTTTAGAGTATCCTTCATAGAAATTACGTTCTAAATAGAATTTTTCGTACTCTGGCATCCCAATCGCTATCCACTCTTCTAATGTGCGGTGGTCATACCATCCTAGAGTTTCTTGCCCAAAGATCATAATTTTATATGCGGTGGGATTATTTATAGCTTCAGGAACTTTAATCAAGAAAGGCATTGCATACTTTTTATTCTGATTTTCCAGCGCATTAGATATATCATCCCAATGATTTCTATATAACTTTTCTAATTGTTCATTTTGATGCATACATAAACTCATACTTCAGATTATATTTCAGACAAATCATACAAAAAGTCTGATACTTTATTTGCAAGTATTTCATGTTCTTCTTGTGACTCAACAATTTCCACCATCAAATCATCCAAGCCAGTTTGTTCTTGAATACTGACACCTTGAATTTCCAAAAAAGTCAGCATCACCGCCAATCCAGTGCGCTTATTCCCATCTACAAAAGCGTGACCTTTTGAAATTGCAATACCAAACCACGCCGCAATCTCGAACAAATCTTCGACTTGATTATAGTACATTTGCTGTTCGATTCTGCCGAGTACACTTTCTAATTTCCCAATGTCACAACCCGCACGACCAACGCCAGTTTGACGCAATATTTCATCGTGTACCGCAACGACGAAGGTCAGATTAATCAGGCTCATTTATATGCCAACTCTTGTAATTCTGCTTTATGTTGTTGAATGACACGCTTCGCACTATGCATTACCACACGTTTAGTCGCCTCATCATCGCCAAACTGCATCTCTAACACCTGTGCTTTGATCGCAGATCGCTGTTTACGATCGTCAGAATTATAATTTTCAAGACGCTTATTCATATCATTTCTCACTCTTAAATCTCTTCAAAATATAGCATAGTAAAATGAATTATAGATTGTCATTTTTATTACTGTCTTGTCCTGAAATAGATTGACAGTATTCCACTTCAAACCGAGTTAAGCAATTAGCTCGGTTTTTGTTTGCTCATACATCTGATTCGGGGTGTT
>LUOR01000028.1 GCA_001626925.1 Moraxellaceae bacterium REDSEA-S32_B1 | reverse complement strand
AACCTGCTTCTGCACAGCCTTGAAATCTCACATGGTAGGTCGCATTCGGTTCAGCTTGTATCTTGAAAGACACCGCATCATGATAAACCTTGGTATCACCATAATATTCGTCATGTTTATCTTCGGCAGGTGGAAGATCGAGTTTTACTTTTTCGACTTGCGCATTTTTTTGTTTTTTTATATCAACAGCGAACTGATGCTGATAGAGATAATAACTTGGAGAAATCGTCCAGTGCAATTGGATTTCTGATTCACTGATTGAACGTACTTGCAGTGGAAAAGCCTGCTCGGCAGGTAGGAAATTTTCTTCAGCAAAACTGTGTGTAGTCACAAAGAGTGACAAACACGTGATCAGAAAAAAAAGGAAACTCCGAAGTGCCGACAATTTCTTATTCCTTGAAAAAAAACAATACTGCAAAGTAAAAAAGAACATTGTGCTGATTGAAACTATAACCAATCATCGCATCAAGCTGAAAACGATCATTCACCATCCACATCACGCCAGTATTGATCATTGATTCATAATGTTGGCTTTCTTGTTTGCGATACACATATTCAGAAAAGCCTGATACATTTTCACTAAAATTGTAGCCAACACTTGGAATGGCAGACCAAGCAAGATCGCCATCTTGATAGTCATAAACCATAGTAATGCCAGTACTAACATCATCACTCGCACTAAAGCCAATCACTGATGCAACAGTATAAATCTCTTCCTCAGCAGTGAACTCATCATCGCCATTGGCGAGATTTGCCTCAGCAAGTACCGCCCAAGTGAAGTTTTCATCATTGGTTTCAATGGCTTTTTTCACACCGATAATGACATCTCCCGTACCATCAATATCCGCTTCCTCTGCACCATCTTTATTGCGCTGCCAGATTGGACCATCCCAACCCACACGAAGCTCAACATCATCTGCCACGCCAATTCGAAATAAAGCATCACCTTGCAAAGTCAATTGGCTTTGATCGACACCATCAACACGTCGCTCATCATAGGTCGCTGTTGGTACGGATTGCTCCCAAGCCACATGACCTTTTGGCACAATCGCCGTACCAAGTCCTGCACCTTCGCGATCAAAAGAAAATGATTCTGCAAAAGCCATCTGAGATGTTGCGATGATTGAAGTAAAGATCGCTGTTTTAAAAAGCACTCTATTCAATAGCAAGGTTTTGAAATTCACAGTATTCGAGCTCATGTTGTACATTCGTTGTTTCACGCATTGATTCCCAATTCTTTTGTCATTTTAGCACCATTTTCACGCAATAAGTTCAACGTTTGCTTTTCCTCAGGCAAGGCTTCACTCCAGTCAATCTCGTCAAAATCACAATCAAACCACAGCTCACTGACGGAGCTAAGAATCGTTAAATCTTGATCATCTCGAGTGTTTGGATCAACTTTTTGCGCCAATAACTTCTCCACGAATGGTACACATGCCGCACTGGTCGCATCCCAAAGTGGGCCATAAAATTCTTCACTATCCCAAAGGTGCAAATTGGCTTTGGCTTCGATCAAACGATCTAAAATATCGAGATATACTTGTAGACTTTCGGTTTTTTGTTGATCGCTCAGTGGCTGATTATCTTCATATGCCTGACAGATATTTTCCCACCACTTAAATAACCCATCACACAAAATAGAAATCGGCGGTCCTTTTTCAGGTTCGATAAAATTCGGATCAAGGTCATGCGCAAGTATACGCTCTACCTGTGCAAGGTCGAGCTGTTCAATCGCCTCAATAAGTTGTCGTTGCTCTGCGTTCAACATTGCCTGCTCCCTTGCGGTCATTTGGTGATAGCTTACAGATTGCCTGACTTACCAATTGCAAGGTCAAGCATATTGATAGATCGTTTACGCATAAAAAAACACTTTCCATCATATCGGAAAGTGTTTTGATCAGATAGAAAAATTGCGATTAATTACAATTTGCTCAAGCTTTTGATCATTTAAAATTCTGACTTAAGCTTCTGTCGTTTCAGACCAGTCAGGACGTGCACCACGGCCATGATCTGTTTTTGCAAATGAATGCTCCATCGTACGCTTCAATTTATCAATCGCACCATGAATCGCAAGGTCAATGTTATCTGCTTTATGCGTAACGGCAACGGGCTTAAATCCTGCAGGACGTGCTTCAATCATACAACGCTTATCGAGTTCGCCACCTCGGTCACCATTAACATCGCTCAGGTGTACCTCGAAGTGGGTGATTTTTTCACTATATCTTTGAAATTGTTGTTTTAATTCGTCTTTCACATAGTCGATTAGTCGATCACTACCATGGATATTTTTATCAGTACGGATTTCAATATTCATAAATATCTTCCCTCTCTCGTTGACTGTTGACGATACTGAAATTTCAGCTTGCGCCAAAGATGCACAGTTGTATGTCAGTAATATGTAAATGCCGAGCTAAAGTAAATTTCTCTCGATCTATTTATAAAAATTACTGCCTCTCTTTTAGTTATACTCCTCCCAAAAAGCTTGTCAACGACTAAATATGCAAACGCATATCAACAATTCGTCTTAGTCGGAAAAAATCTGCAACAAAATATTTTAGGAGTGTTTTTTCATATTCATTGCATTGACATATCTGCTTGTTAGCTTGATCAGAAAACCTTTTTAGTTTGCTTTGTATCATCTATTCATAACCAACCGACCCATAAAAAAAATCAGCCTTTCTAGCTGATCTTTTAAGTGAGTGAAATTATCTCTATATTTAGTGTAAAGGCTTATCCCAAGCTAATCGCAGCAACCACCGTCGCACATACTGCTACAATCTTTTCCCCATGAGGGACATAGCGACGCAGTACTTCACCCAAGCCAAGACCAAATGCATAGATGAGCGCCATCGCCAGCACCATGCCTGCGATGACCAAAGCCGCATGCCCTGCATGGGCAAGCTCCACACCATGTGCGGCACCGTGGAAAAAGGTCAAGGCAATCGATGCAACTGCCAATATACTGCCTTGACGAGCGAGCAATGCAACGGCAAGCACCACAAGTGATGCGACGATGCCGTATTCTGCAATATTGGCAAAAATCCCTTGCATTCTTAAGACAAAGCCAAAGATCAACGCCAAGGCAAAGCTCAGCATCCCAACCACTTTCCAGCGCTGTGCAAATTTGGCAAAGAGGACACCCAGCGCAATCGCCATCACCAAATGATCAAGCCCAGTAAAGGGATGCACAAAACCCGCAACAAAACCCGACGTGCCATGCTCATGTCCTAGATGCGCCATTGCCAACACAGGCGCACTCGCCAAAAGCGCAGCGATCAGACGATTCGCGTAGATATTTTTAGTGCGTTGAATTTTCATCGAGAATGCTCCTAAGCCTGAAATAAACCTTGTTTTTCGATAAATGAAATGATCTCTTGCAAGCCATCTTCGGTTTTCATATTGCTAAAGATAAATGGGCGATCGCCACGCATGCGTTTGGCATCTTGATCCATCACTTCAAGATTGGCGCCGACCATCGGCGCAAGATCCGTTTTATTAATAATCAACAAATCCGACTTGGTAATCCCAGGCCCACCCTTACGTGGAATCTTCTCACCACTCGCCACATCGATCACGTACAAGGTCAGATCGGATAATTCAGGGCTAAAAGTCGCTGCCAAATTATCACCACCACTTTCGATGATAATCAGCTCTAAACCATCAAATTTTTCACATAAATCATCAATCGCAGCAAGGTTAATCGAGGCATCTTCACGAATCGCAGTATGCGGACAGCCACCCGTTTCCACGCCAACGATCCGCTCTGGTGACATCGCCTCATGACGGGTCAAAAAGTTGGAGTCTTCTTTGGTATAAATATCATTGGTGACCACCGCCATATTGTACTTTTCACGCAAGGCACGGCACAGATTCAAGGTCAGTGCGGTTTTACCTGAGCCAACTGGACCACCAATACCAACACGTAATGGGCTACGATCTGACATCTTTATTTCCTTTTTTTCATTACAAAAAATCATCATCAATTTTAATTACTTACACATCAATCATTCGCACGCAAATCAAGAACGGAATAAGCGTGAATATTGCGTTTCGTGGCGCATGCTGAGCATGGCATAGCACGGCAAAGCACTGCTCATTTCGTCATCTTCGATCTGCATCGCACGTTGCACCACATCAGGCACCAACTGATGTAAATGCCACAAAATACGCTGTCCGCTCATCTGTCCAAGTGGTACGGTTTTCACCGCCGCCAAGACCTGATTTTCCAATACGGTGAAGGTATATGCGGTCAGCACATCGTGCACATCAAGCTGTAATCGACCACAAAGCTGTGCATAAACAGGCACGAAGCCAAACTGCTTTTTTACCGTGACGGGCTGTTTTAACACATCCCGAATCCATGCATTCAAAGAAAATGCCAACTGCTGTGACTCTGCCAAAAGCTCTTTGCTCTCACGGCTGGCTTTATACAGTTCGGCAAATTTTAAAAACTGTACGTCATCATCATAAGTCTGCGTTAAGCGTTTTAAAATCGGCAACTCAAAGCGAAGCAATAGCATTTCCAACACTTCTTCAAAATAAGCCATACTCGATGCTTCATCATGAATCAGTCCAAGCTCGATTGCGGTTTCCACACCTTGCGAATAACAATATGCGCCAACAGGCAAAGCCGTCGAGGACAATGTCAACAGCTTGAGCAGTTGTTGGGCATTAGTGGACATGATGCAGTGACTTGATCAGGCTCAGACGATTGTCATGACGATGTTCATGACCGTGCTGTGCATACGCCCCGCTTTCAGGTTCAAACGGATGCTCGACTTCGTGCACCGTCAAGCCCAGACCAACCACCATTTCTGCAAGGACATGATCAGGCTCAAAGTACAAGGCTTCAGGTGTAAGCATCAATGGCACATGACGATTACCCAAATGATAGGCTGCTTTAAGCAATTCAAATTCACTCTGTGCGGTAACTTGCATCAATTGTTCTGGCTTGGCATCGATACGCAAAATATCTCCATCGGCTGTGGCAATATATGCGCCGCTACGCAAAATCCCTGTACGCGGTAAGTCTGCACCGATGTCCGTACCATTGGATAATGTGGCACGAAAGCGAGATTTCTGCCGTGTATCGAATGTCAGCTCGACCGTGTCAAAAGTTTGCTCGGTGCTGAGACTGTCTAGACGTTGGGTATAGATTTTCATGGTTTAGCTCATTTTCTAATTGCTTCAAGTAATTTGGCGATTTGATCGATACCATCTAAAGTCGATGGAATTTTGTCATCAGAAGATACGATCGGAGAAAAAATAATATTTTCAAATTTCTCAAATCCTGCACTATTCTTTGCATGCAAGGCTTTAGAATCATCTGCGTAATTATGAATAAACTGACATAGCGCCATTCGTAATTCGAGTTGCATCATCTGAGATTTAATAGAACGAATTTCATGCAAATTAATTCTATAAAAGTAAAATAGAAACAAAATCAATGATATTGATGGGATGATAAAATACCAAATCGCAATTGGATCAATAGGTACTTTTGAATAAATTAAATAACCAAAAAATAAAATCTCTAGAAAAGGAATTGCAAGAATAAGCCAAAATAAGAGCCTAGAGTTGCTTCTGGGTTTCGTTAACTCATTTTCCTTCTGACTATACAAACTTTTAAAACCTTGATTAAGTAAAATAAAATCATATTGTGTCTTTGAGCTATCTAGTCTTTTCTCAAGTTCTAAAACTTGATTTTTTCTCTGCTCAAAATTATTAACCCAATTATCTACCTGCTGTTGTGCATCGATAACTTTAAAACGGAGGTCTTGAAAATTTCTTATTTCTTGTGAATGAAGAATATCTCTAAGAATTTGAAACGAAAGATCTCTATCACCATAATCAATATATCTAGAATATTCCAAATTATCTTTCAAATTTTTTCGCACAACACTTTCATAACGTCCAACCTCAATTCCTATATCTGGAGATAATCCACCAAGTACAAATAAAAGCTCTTTTAAATAGATATATATCAATGATGCGCTAAGAAAAATGATACGTGTTAAAATTTTAATATCACTTTCAATTTTATATTTGTTAAGCTCTTGACTGATCACATAAACGAAATCAAACCTGTCCCATTGAGGACTATAAACAATATTCTTATCATAATTTGAAAGATCACGATCTGTATTAAAAACTTTTTCTAATGAAGTTATTTCTTTTGAAATTTCGACCAAAGTCTCGGGATATTTTTCAATATTATTTAACACTAATGACGCTAACTTCAACACTTCATCAAAAGTCTTTTTAAACGCTTTACTTTCAAACTGAAAAGACATCCCTTACCCTTTTTTATAAACGTTTCCAAATTCTAAAATAAAAAGTACCGCTGTGCCATCGGCAACATGTCCGCAGGCTCACAGGTCAGATGCTCACCATCAGCACGCACTTCATAGATTTCAGGATCGACTTCCATCACAGGACAGTAGTCATTGTGCTTCATGTCAGATTTGCTGATGTTACGGGTATTTTTACATGGGCTAATCATTTTCTTGAGATCAAGTTGCGCTACCACACCATTATCAATTGCTACTTGCGACAAGAAGGTAATACAGGTGCGATGCACACCACGAGGGAACGCGCCAAACATCGGACGATAATGCACAGGCTGTGGCGTAGGAATCGAGGCATTAATATCACCCATCGGTGCAGCAGCGATCATGCCACCCTTAATAATCATCGACGGTTTCACCCCAAAAAATGCAGGCTTCCACAGCACCAAATCAG
This sequence comes from Moraxellaceae bacterium REDSEA-S32_B1, assembly GCA_001626925.1. GTDB lineage: Bacteria > Pseudomonadota > Gammaproteobacteria > Pseudomonadales > Moraxellaceae > Acinetobacter. The sequence continues at coordinate 3,197 of LUOR01000028.1, read as the reverse complement.
CAAGTTTGCCTTCTTCAACCGAACCGACTTCATGGCTTAGACCATGTGTAATCGCAGGATTAATCGTGTATTTGGCGATATAGCGTTTGATACGCTGATTGTCATGTGGGTTATCATTTGAGTCATTGTCACCCGCCAAAGCACCACGTTGCACCTTCATCTTGTGCGCCGTCTGCCAAGTACGAATGATCACTTCACCAACACGCCCCATCGCTTGGGAGTCCGACGACATCATGGCGATTGCGCCCATGTCCTGCAAAATATCTTCGGCAGCAATGGTTTCTCGGCGGATACGACTTTCCGCAAATGCCACATCTTCGGCAATCGCAGGATCGAGATGATGACAGACCATCAGCATATCGAGATGTTCGTCAATAGTGTTAATGGTATATGGTCGGGTCGGATTGGTCGATGAAGGTAATACATTCGGCTGACCAATCGCCTTGAGAATATCAGGCGCATGACCACCACCTGCACCTTCGGTATGGTAAGTGTGAATGGTTCGGTTTTTAAATGCCGCCAGCGTTTCTTCTAAAAAACCACCTTCATTTAAAGTATCGGTATGAATCGCCACTTGTACATCATATTGGTCTGCCACGCTCAAGCAATTATCAATCGCAGCAGGGGTTGAGCCCCAGTCTTCATGCAATTTTAGACCAACCACACCCGCTTTGATCTGCTCGGCAATTGGTTCGGGTAAACTCAGATTACCTTTACCAAGTAATCCAATATTCATCGGCAAATCATCGATGGCTTGTAGCATCGTGCCAATATGCCAAGGCCCTGGGGTCACCGTGGTGGCAGATGTCCCAGCAGCAGGTCCTGTGCCACCGCCGATCATGGTGGTCACACCACTCATCAATGCGGTTTCGACTTGTTGCGGACAAATCCAGTGAATATGCGTGTCGATGCCACCTGCGGTAAGTATCTGTCCCTCGCCTGCGATCACTTCCGTGGCTGCACCGAGCGGAATGCTAATATTCGGCTGAATATCAGGATTGCCTGCTTTACCAATTTTCCAGATCCGACCATTTTTCAAGCCGACATCGGCTTTGACGATGCCCCACCAATCGACGATTAAGGCATTAGTAATCACGGTATCAGCGACTTCATCGGCGAGTAATTGTGATTGTCCCATGCCATCACGAATCACTTTCCCCCCGCCGAATTTCACCTCTTCACCATAGGTGGTCAAGTCTTGCTCGACTTGGAGAAACAGCTCGGTATCTGCCAAACGGACTCGATCGCCAACTGTGGCACCGAACATTTCCGCATAGGCTTGTCGTGACATTTTCATGAGGTTGATCCTTAAAGCATATTTTTAAACAATTGATCTGTGATCAGCGTGCATTACATTGTTTTGCTTGGGAAATTCAAAATTTTCCTAGATTAGCATTCATCCAGTTTGCCCATCACCCGCCCAGCAAAACCATACACCTCACGCTTTCCAGCCAGCGCAACCAGCTCCACATCACGACTTTGACCTGGTTCGAAACGTACTGCCGTGCCTGCGGCAATATTCAGCCGAAAGCCTCGTGCCAATTGACGGTCAAAATCTAAAGCATCGTTGGCTTCGGCAAAGTGGAAATGCGAACCCACTTGGATCGGACGATCGCCTGTATTTGCCACTCGAATCTTGAGCGTTTCACGTCCGACATTCAGTTCAATATCTGCACCTGAGGTGAATACTTCTCCAGGAATCATTTTTTTCTCTCCTGTTACACAATCGGTTGATGGACAGTCACGAGTTTTGAGCCATCTGGAAATGTTGCTTCCACTTGCACTTCGGCGATCATCTCAGGGACGCCATCCATCACATCGTCACGCTTTAATAATGTCGTGCCAAAATGCATCAAATCGGCAACGCTCATGCCATCTCGTGCGCCTTCCAGTAACGCCGCAGAAATATAGGCAATCGCCTCAGGATAGTTGAGCTTCAGCCCTCGAGCTTTACGCCGTTCAGCCACCAGCCCTGCGGTGAAAATCAATAATTTGTCTTTTTCAGTGGGATTGAGTTCCATACTTTATTCCTCTTGTATTTCTATGTTCGCCAAATTCGTGGAAATGCTTCATCCAGATTCAACCAATATTTGCGCAATCTGGCTCGAATCGCCGCAAAAGCATCGTGACATTGCCGCACATCATCACCGAGATAACGTGCACAAATCACCCCATTGACCAGCGTGAGCGTGACATTAAAGTCCATGCGCATGATGAGTTCCCGAATCAAATCAATCTGTGACTCAAGCAATGTTGTCGATCGAAAATCCTGTGGCGCTACCGCCCAAAAACTCCCCATCACCGCATGTCCCGCCATGCCCAGACACGATATTAAAAATCTATCTTTGCCATGAAAAGACAAGCTATCTGCGATAAGCAAGGCGCCATTTTGATTTAGGCGAAATTGATTATGATAATGTCCATTTTGAAAGGTCTCAGACCTCGCCTGCCGACCAATCACCAACATATCCCAGCCGATAAAACAGGAAGCGTCATCCAACTGAATGTGAGTTTCCGATTGTGCATTTGCCCCATCAAAGAGCATGGTTTCTTGGGGTAACCACTCCAAGATGCCATCATCGTTGACCGTAAGATGTATATGCTGATGTGCTTGTTTCTGATTGGTTTTGTACCATTTCCCTGCGCCAGCCGTGGTGATCAAAGCATGTGCTTTGCCATCAACTTCTACATCAAAACTTAAATGATCGCCACCTGCAATCCCTGCGGGTGGATGCACCAAAATGGTATGGCAAACACCTGATTTTTCAGGCCACAACATTTTTTGCACCCGAATAGGACCAAAATGTTTTCGATGCACCAAAATCGTTCGATTTTGATCAGCACTATATTTCAGCTCAAGTTTGGCAAACCATTTTTGATCTGTGTCTAATGATTTCGGTGGTGTTAAAACATTCATGATCAGTCAATCAGCATCAATAAAAGCAATGTCGCTAAAATATGGCAAAACATTGCCTTCAATGCAATCGTTGAAGCTAAACCATTCGATTTAAATCGCCACCAAATCTTGAATGCCCTTCTCCTGCATTTCACTGCCGACACCCTGCGCAACCACTTGCCCACGAGACATCACGGTGTAATTATCGGCGAGTTCTTCGGCAAAGTCATAAAACTGCTCCACCAAAACGATCGACATATCGCCTTGATCAGCCAGTTTGCGAATCACCCGTCCAATATCT
>LUOR01000027.1 GCA_001626925.1 Moraxellaceae bacterium REDSEA-S32_B1 | reverse complement strand
CAACCATGAAAGACCACATCAAGCTAACAAAGGAAAGCCACCTCTAATGGCTGCTTAACCTCTACTTTTAACTTCGGTTATTTATGGGAGGATTACCCTCCCCATTTGAGGAGTAGACAGAAAATTAATAGCTAAATAATATATAAATCCAATAAACAAAAGGTGGGGAATGGAAAATGAAAAAGTCATATTTTTCAATTATATTAATGAGTTCTATGTTGTTGCTATCGGGATGTGGTGGTTCAGATAGTGGTGACTCAAACAATGGACAGAACACGGGTGGTAATAACAATAGTGGATCAACTACAAAAACAGGGGATTGGACCAATGAAGATGCTGTAAATTGGATCACCCATTCAGCCTTGACGACTGTATTGCCCAACCAATTCTTAGATGTATTGATTGTGGATACCGATGAATTTATTTTCGATGAAGCTGAATGTAGTTCGGGTTCTTACACTAACACAAATAATATTGTGACCTTTAACAATTGTAAAACGACATTTTTGGATGACGACGGTGTGGTTTTGTCTGGAAAAGTGTCTTATGACTTATTGGATGATAGTGAAAGTTTCAGTTATGATAATTTCAATTTAACTTTTTCTGATAATTCAAAAGCTGCGATCAATGGTAAGGTTGAAATTGCCTTAGATTCTGAAACGAGTACAGTGACTAAAATTGATGATTTAAAAGTTGTATCTGATGAAAATTATGATGGTAAATATTACTCGATGACCACGGCTCTTAGCGATTATACCTCTACATGGGATTGGGGCAGTGATGAGCTTTCCATCGAAGCATCGGGAACGATGCAAGTGATAGATAGTCCATTTGATGATTTTGCCGTGAAGTTTAATACCACAGATGCAAACAGATTTAAGAATAGTGCGAATCCATATGATGGTGGTCTCAAAGTTGTGGATGTGAGTAATGCAAAAAATTATGCGACGCTCGACTATAATAGTGATGTAACCACGGTGATCTATCAATCGTATGCGGACGATAAATTGGTGATCAATAAAACAATTACTTGGGACGATATTTATGACTTCTAAATATAGATGTTAGCTTCTTGCTACTTATCTAGAACGGTTAGTGATGACTAGCCGTTTTTTCTTTTCTTTAATTTTGTTAAAATTCAACGCTGATCAGAGGTTAAGAGAATTTTTCATAGACAATGAACCACCAGCATCAAAACACTGCATTTGAACATATGCCAAACAGCCTGCACGGCTTATACCTCATCACCAATGATGATCCTCTCGATATAATATTAGAAAAAATTTCTATCGCACTTGCAACTCAGCAGATTGCACTCTTGCAATATCGTCGCAAAAAAGTTGAAAAAACCAATCAAGATACTGAAATTGAAAAAATTCTAAAAATCTGCAATCAGTACAATGTCCCTTTAATTATTAATGATGACTTAGCACAAGCACAGCGTTTTGGTGCACATCTACATCTTGGGCAAGATGATGGCTCTATTGTTGAGGCACGACAAGTATTAGGTGAATCCGCAATCATTGGTCGCACTTGTTTAAACGATTTGTCTTTAGCTGAGCAAGCAATACATGATGGTGCAAGCTATGTGGCATTTGGTGCGATCTACGGTTCAACGACGAAACCTGAAGCGGGCAATATTGGTTTAGATGTTTTAAAACAAGCAAAACAACAATTTGATATTCCAATTTGTGCAATTGGTGGGCTAACAGCGGAGAATTCACAAGCAGTCATCACTGCAGGTGCTGATCTTTGTGCTGTGGTCAGTGGTATACTCGGGCTTGAATCTGAACAGATTCCACAGCGCATTGAAGCATGGTCAGCCTTATTTAATTACACTTAATCGTATTGTGATTCCAAATCAAAATTGTCTTTAAATTATTGAAATCGAGAAATTTTATGTTTACTTCTGCCAAACAAGCGCAACTTTTTGAAGAAGCCTCAAAGCATATTCCAGGTGGCGTGAATTCACCTGTACGTGCTTTTAAAGGTGTCGGTGGCACGCCAGTATTTATCAAACGTGCAAAAGGCGCATATTTGTGGGACGAAGATGACAATCAATATATTGACTATGTTGGCTCTTGGGGGCCAATGATTTTAGGACATTCACATCCTGATATTGTAAAAGCTGTGCAACAAGCTGCTGAAGATGGACTAAGCTACGGCGCACCGACCGTTGCAGAAACGACGCTTGCAGATGTAATTTGCGAAATTCTCCCGTCGATTGATTTGATTCGCATGACCAACTCAGGTACGGAAGCGACGATGACGGCGATTCGTCTTGCTCGTGGCTATACTGGACGAGATAAAATTATTAAGTTTGAAGGTTGCTATCACGGTCATTCCGATTCACTTTTGGTTAAAGCGGGCTCTGCTTTGTTGACTTTGGGCGAACCAACCTCGAAAGGTGTACCTGAAGATTTTGCCAAACATACCATCGTCTTACCGTATAACGACATCGAAGCTTTGGAGAAATGTTTTGAAAAATTCGGTCAAGAAATCGCAGGGGTGATTGTCGAGCCAGTCGCAGGTAATATGAATCTCGTCATTCCAAAAGAAGGCTTTCTACAGGCGATTCGTCGTGTTTGCGATCAATACAAGGCTGTCTTTATCATCGATGAGGTCATGACAGGTTTTCGTGTGGCACTTGGCGGTGCGCATACGCTGTACAATGTTGAACCTGATTTAATTACCTTAGGGAAAATTATTGGTGCAGGGCTTCCAGTCGGTGCGTTTGGTGGCAAGCGTGAAATGATGCAATGTATCGCACCACTTGGTGGTGTGTATCAAGCAGGTACATTGTCAGGAAATCCTTTGGCGATGCGTGCAGGATTGGCAATGTTTAAACATATTCGCCAAGATGGTTTCTATGCAAAGCTTGAAGCACAATTGGCAAAATTACTCGCAGGTTTACAATCTGCTGCTGATGAAGCGGGTGTTGCTTTTAAAACCCAACAAGTTGGCGCAATGTTTGGTCTGTACTTTACTGATCAAGAGGATTTATCCAGTTTTGAAGCGATGTTGAAATGTGATAGCGAAGCTTTTAAACAATTTTTCCACGGCATGTTAAATCGTGGCGTGTATCTTGCACCATCAGCATTTGAAGCGGGTTTCATTTCATCGATGCACAGCGATAAAGATATTGAAAAAACCATTGCGGCAGCCAAAGCAACTTTTGTAGAAATGAAAAATGGTTCTTTAGGATAATTCTAATCGCTCAAAAACTGGTTAAAATTTTCTAATATTTTTCTAGCGTTTAAATGATGCACCTTTTAATTGATTGTAAATGAGGATTTTTCAATATGTCTTCTACCCATGCTCAAGACAATACGCAGACAACCACATCGAGCAAACAAATCAAAATACCTGCAACCTATATGCGTGGTGGTACCAGTAAAGGCGTAATTTTTAAACTGACTGATTTGCCAGTGGAAGCGCAAACAACAGGGCGGATTCGTGATCAACTTTTATTGCGTGTCATTGGCAGTCCTGATCCTTACGGCAAACAAATCGATGGCATGGGCGGAGCGAGCTCTAGCACCAGTAAGACAGTCATTTTGTCGAAAAGTGAATCTTCTGACCATGATGTGGATTACCTATTCGGGCAAGTGTCGATAGATAAAGCTTTTGTGGATTGGAGTGGGAATTGTGGCAATCTCACCGCAGCGGTCGGTGCATTTGCGATTAACAACGGTTTGGTCGATGCAAATCGCATTCCTGAAAATGGTCTATGTACGGTACGCATTTGGCAGAAAAATATTGAAAAAACCATCATAGCGCATATTCCAATGACGGATGGTGAGGTACAAGAGTTGGGTGATTTTGAGCTGGATGGCGTGACTTTCCCAGCGGCAGAGGTGCAGATTGAGTTTCTTGATCCAGCCGATGATGGTGAAGATGGCGGTGCAATGTTTCCAACGGGGAATGTGGTGGATACTTTTGACGTACCCAATATTGGTAGTTTTCAAGCGACTTTTATCAATGCAGGTATTCCGACCATTTTTATTAATGCGGAAGATTTGGGCTACACAGGCACAGAGCTACAAGATCACATAAATAATGACACTCAAGCATTGGCAAAACTTGAAACTATTCGAGCGTATGGCGCATTAAAAATGGGCTTAATTCAAGAGGTGAGTGAGGCAGCATCACGTCAGCACACGCCGAAAATTGCCTTTGTCGCTAAACCCACTGACTATGTCTCATCAAGTGGTAAACAAGTTTTAGCTGCAGATATAGATGTGTTGGTGCGTGCCATGTCGATGGGCAAACTGCATCATGCCATGATGGGTACTGCAGCGGTGGCAATCGGTACGGCGGCAGCGATTCCAAACACATTGGTCAATCTAGCCGCAGGCGGTGCGGTACGTCAAACTGTTCGCTTTGGTCATCCATCAGGCACGCTGAAAGTCGGCGCTGAAGCGATACAGCAAAATGGTCAATGGCAAGTAAAAAAAGCCATCATGAGCCGTAGTGCGCGAGTGATTATGGAAGGTTGGGTGCGAGTGCCTGCCGATACTTTAAAATAACTTGTCAGTTTGAATTAGTTTAAAGAAGTTGCTCAAGAAATTTTGGGCAACTTTTTGTTTTCTAAAAGTTTTAAATCAACGACTTAAATGCGACGGCAAAGTTGTCAGTAATGAATCACCAAGCCGTTGAATTTCATCCGCATTCAAATGCTTGTTTAAACGATGCCATTGTCCATCAAGTAATATCTCAAGTGGCGCATACTGCGATTTATAATTCATTTTATTGGAATGTGGCACCCAGTAGCCGAGATAGAGATAACTTAAACCCTGACTTTTGACATATTCAATTTGATTGAGAATGGAATACACGCCGAGACTTCGTTTGGCTTCTTCAGGTTCAAAAAAAGTATACACCGCAGACAAGCCATCATCGAGCTGATCACAAGTTGCCACACTCATTAAACGGTCATCTTTCCATAGCTCTAAGAAAAAGCTATGAGTACAGCTATGCACAAGGAATTTTTCAAATTGCTCATAGCTCGGTGGAAACATGTCGCCATCATGATGACGCAAACGAATATAGCGTTCGTACAAATCATAATGATAATCTTGCGGCTGCGAAGTAGGGGTAATGCGCATTTCTAAATCTTGATTGCGCTTAATGGTTTTCTTTTGTTGGCTATTTGGTGTAAAAAGCGCAGCAGGCACACGAGAAGAAAGACATTGCCGACAGAGATGGCACTCTGGGCGATAAACAAAGTCACCGCTACGACGAAAACCCGAGCGGGACAGTTCAGAGAGTGTGACGGTATCGATGCAATGAATTGGATCAAGAAAAACCATACGTGCCGAACGACGCGCCAAATAACTACATTCATGCGGTGGCGTGATGTAATATTGCAGATCATCTAAAGATGTAAATGGCGAATATGGTTTCATTGGCAATACCTATTTTGAGCTGTGGTGATTGTCAATTGGTTTATTTATTGCGCAGATGACACAAAGCTTTGTGTTTCTGCAAGTCCTTTAGTAGAAAATACACTGTTTTGATACGGTTGCCAATCGATATTGGGCTGTGTAATGGTTTTTTCTAAAGATTGTAAAAAATCAGCCCGTGGCAGGGCAGTCGCACCTAAACTGAGCAAATGATCATTGACCAATTGACAATCTACCCACGGCAATTGTTCTTTTTTAGCCAGTAACATCAAGGCATAGAATGCCATTTTGGAGGTGTCGACACGGCGATTAAACATCGATTCACCAAAGAAGCCACGTCCAAAATTCAGCCCGTACAAGCCACCAATGAGTTCATCACCATCCCATACTTCGACACTGTGCGCAAAACCGAGCTGGTGTAATGCAACGTATTGTTCGATGATTTCTTCGCTAATCCATGTGTCTTCTGCATAGCTTCTTGGCGCTGCACATTGCGAAATGACATCACGAAAAGCCTGATCAAAACGAATCTGATAATCAAATTTTTTCATGTTGCGCACTAAGCTTTTACTCGGTTGAAATTGCTCAGGATAAATCACACAACGTGGCTCAGGACTCCACCAACAGATCGGATCATCTTCATTAAACCATGGAAACAATCCATGTCGATAAGCGCTAATTAATGTCGCAGGTTGCAAGTCACCACCAATGCAAATCAAGCCTTGTCCGTGCTGATCGGCTTGTGCAATATCAGGAAAATCATAAATGCAAAATGCATCATGCAGACTGTCTTGATCGGTGTGTGATATGAACATAATACGCCTTGTTTAAGACTATTGTTGAAAAAGTATAAAGCAAATCTAGACAGTAAAAAACCAAAGCAACTCACGTCACTTTGGTTTTGGATGATTAGCTAATAACAGATATAGATTATAGATTGTCTAAATACACATCTGCATCTAAAGCCGCCATACAGCCAGAGCCAGCCGAAGTGATCGCTTGACGATAGACATGATCGGCAACATCACCCGCAGCGAATACACCTGCAACACTTGTCGCCGTCGCATTGCCTTGTAGACCGCTATTGATCACGATATAGCCATCTTTCAAAGTCAATTGATCTTGGAAGATTTCGGTATTCGGCTTGTGACCAATCGCAACGAATAAACCTTGTACATCAATATCTTGGGTTGAACCATCTTGAGTAGACTTGATCCGTACACCCGTCACACCTGTTAGATCACCAAGGACTTCATCGACTTGATTGTTCCAAAGAATTGAAATTTTACCTTCTTTTTCTTTGGCAAATAGATGATCTTGCAAAATCTTCTCAGAACGCAAGCTGTCACGACGATGCACCAAAGTCACATGCGAGGCAATATTCGATAAATACAAGGCTTCTTCCACCGCAGTATTACCGCCACCAACCACCATGACTTTTTGATTTTTATAGAAAAAACCATCACAGGTCGCACATGCGCTAACACCTTGACCCATGAATTTTTGTTCAGACTCGAGACCCAAATATTGTGCAGTCGCACCTGTAGCAATAATTAATGCATCACAGGTGTATTCACCCATATCGCCTTTGAGGACGAATGGACGAGTTTTTAAATCCACTTCATTGATGTGATCGTAAAGTAACTCTGTGCCAAAGCGCTCAGCGTGTTCTTGCATGCGCTCCATCAATGCAGGACCAGTCAAACCGGCTTCGCCACCTGGCCAGTTGTCAACTTCTGTAGTAGTTGTAAGCTGACCACCAAGTTGCATACCTGCGATCAATAAAGGTTTCAAATTGGCACGTGCTGCATAGACCGCAGCGCTATAACCTGCAGGACCAGAACCAAGAATAATCAATCGCGAATGACGTGCACTCATTTACTTTTCCTTAAATTAATTGCTTTTAAACGATATTGCCAAGTATACGTGATTTGACGTTCGATTTGGGGCTTTGTTCAACGTGTAATTTTAATCATTGAGATTAGAAAATTCGATGAGCCTTGATTTTTCACCAAGAATTCTAGAGAGTTTTTCGCAGAAAAATATAGGAAAAATTGTATGCAAAGTGAGGCAATTGCATAATTTGACAAGATTTTCGTATCAAAGCTGTGCATAATATAAAGTTGCTGTTTTTGTCATGATTTATAGTTACGAATAATATTCATCAAAGTCACCGTAGTTTCAAAGTCATAGTCAGATCACACAATAGGTCTAGGCTAGAGGTTTAAAGCACAATAGGATTGTTCATGAGTGTAGCAACAGGTCAATATGCGCATCGTGTCATTAGTACCATTTTCCTCATATCGTTTGGGATTTATTTATTTTTGGCGACGGTGACGTACACACCTTTTGATCCGGGTTGGATGCGTATTTCTAGCGATACACAGCAGGTCAGTAATGCCAGTGGTGTCGCAGGGGCATGGCTTGCAGACATGTTATACGGCTTATTTGGTTGGGCGGCGCTATTATTACCATTCTTCTTGATCATTGAAGCGATCCAAGTGTGGTGGCCGCGCAGTTATCTCAATCGTCCTTTTCGCTATGCGGCACAATTCTTCATCATTTTGACCACTGCGACCTTGTTGTATTTCTTTTGGCAAGTGCCTACAGATTCTTTAGTCAACGCTTCGGGTGGTATTATTGGCTATGAAGTTGGACGTAGTTTATCTAGTTTGGTGGGTTTGTATTTTTCAATTTTCTTTTTAGTGATGTTTGTATTTGCCTTATGGACTTTAGCCTTTAAAATTGAATGGTTGAAAACAGGACAACTCATTAAAAAGATTCCTGATTATCTGAATGATTTATTCTATAAAAATGTACCGACGGATGCTGAAGATTATGACCTAAGCCTTGGCAAGCAATCCACATCAAATACTGCAACAAAAGCACCACATGCAAAATCGAATGCACAGCATTTAGATGAATTTGAAGAGCATCATGCCGTTCGCAATCAAGATGATGATCAGAGTGTGTTGCATCAGCAGTTTCAGGATGAAATGCAACATGATGTGGCAGAGCATCAATTAGAACAAAAGATCGCTACGCAACCGAACCCACATTCATTCGATGATGCGTTTGCGTCAGATTCAAATCATGGTACTTCGCAAACTCAAAAACCGATCGTCAATGATAAGTATCACAATGATCCCTCTCATGATGAAATCAGTCAGTTGATTGCAGAAGCAGACCGTCATTTAAGTGAGCAGCGCGCTCGACCAAATTCAGCAGATTTTTCACACGCTTCAGCTCAACAATTAGAACAGCCAAAGTCAGTATTAGACTGGAGTGATGATGAGGTGTTTGATGAGCTTCTCGCTGCTGTGCCTGATACAAAGCCACCAGTTACGCCAAATAAGCATGCCATTTTTGATCAAAAACCAGTAGAAGAATCAGATCTCAGCGCAGTGCAACGTGCCAAGCTAAATCAACCTTTTCCAAGTGATCAGCCTGCGACTGCAAGTGAAATTGATCAACCACCTGCAGATGCGGAGAAGGATATTCATCATTTAAATAAAGAAGAATTCATCGAAGCTTGGCATGAGACCGCAGGCAAACCTGACGATGAAGATGGTGATGCATTTTGGGATGATTTGGATGCACCACTGACAGATGCGTCAGGTCGACCTGTATCTGCTGCCATGCAAGTGGTTGAGAAGCGTAAGCATTTATCCAAACTCCCTGAGATGGAATTATTGGATAAAGTTGATCCGAATAAAAAGGTCAATTTTACCAAAGAACAGTTAGATCGCTTGTCTGAGCTGTTAGAAATCAAACTGCAAGACTTTAATGTCAAAGCGACGGTGGTTGAAGCACAGCCTGGCCCTGTAGTAACACGCTTCTTACTTGATCTTGCGCCAGGTGTAAAAGCTTCGAAAGTCACCAATATTTCCCGAGATTTGGCACGCTCTATGTCGATGGCATCGGTACGTGTGGTCGAAGTGATTCCAGGGAAGCCCTATATTGGTATTGAGATTCCAAACAGTGCTCGTGAAATGGTGCGTTTGGTCGAGCTTTTGGAAATGCCAGCTTATCGTGATCCAAGTGGTTTGATCAGTATGGCGATGGGTAAAGATATTTCAGGTAATCCTGTATTGACCGATCTTGCCAAAGCACCACATATGCTCGTCGCAGGAACGACAGGTTCAGGTAAATCTGTGGCAGTCAATGCCATGATTCTGTCGATGCTCCTCAAATATACACCTGATCAATTACGTTTGATTTTGATTGATCCGAAACAGCTTGAACTTGCCAACTACAATGATATTCCACATCTATTGACACCAGTCGTTACCGATATGAAAGATGCGGTCAGTGCGCTCAACTGGTGTGTGAATGAGATGGAACGACGTTATAAATTAATGTCATTCATGAAGATTCGTAAAATCACGGATTACAATCGCAAAGTCGAAGAGGCGTTAATTAGCGGTGAAGATCTTATTGATCCAACGTGGAAGCCAAGTGATTCTGCAACGCAAGAACGTGCACCACGTTTGACACCGTTACCAATGATCGTCATCGTTGCCGATGAGTTTGCGGACATGATCATGCAAGTCGGTAAAAAAGCTGAGGAAATGATCACACGCCTTGCGCAGAAATCACGTGCAGCAGGGATTCACTTATTACTTGCGACACAGCGTCCGTCGGTTGATGTCATCACAGGTTTGATCAAAGCCAATATTCCGACTCGTGTCGCACTTCGTGTAAATAGTAAGATTGACTCGCGAACCATTCTCGATGCGGGTGGTGCAGAAGATTTGCTCGGTCACGGCGATATGCTGTTCTTAGGACCTGGGAAAATTGAGCCTGAACGTGTGCATGGTGCATTTATCAGTGATGATGAAGTGAATCGCATCTGTGACGCATGGCGTGAACGTGGTTCACCTAATTATGTCGATGAAATCCTGACACCATATGATGAAGAAGGTGGTTCTGCGGGTGGTTATGACTCGGGCGAAGGTTCGGCGGATCGTGATGCCTTGTATGATGAGTGTGTATCCTTCGTACTTGAGTCACGGAAAGTTTCTGTGTCGTCATTACAACGTAAGTTCAGCTTAGGCTATAACCGAGCTGCACGTATTGTTGATCAAATGGAAGAAAATGGTCTAGTTAGTCCGATGGGTGCCAATGGTAAGCGTGATATTTTAGTTTGATCTTTTAGTCTAATCAGCCTTAATTTAACGGTCTAAATGATAGAGAATAGTTTTGTCAATTAGACCGTTTTGTTTTTACGATTTTTTATTTTATAGATGTGTTGAGAAAGCGATGTTTATTGCCTTAGCGACCTTAGTGTTTATTCACTTTTGCGCATTAATTACTCCCGGTCCAGATTTCTTCTTAGTCTCTCAGACGGCGATTAGTCGCTCTCGACGTGATAGCCTGATGGTTGTTGCAGGGATCACGTTGGGTGTGATGATTTGGGCGATGTTGGCATTATTGGGCTTAAATATTTTGTTTGAGCAAGTACATTGGTTGAAAAAATTACTCTTTGTCGCAGGTGGGATTTATCTGTGTTGGCTCGGCTATCAGATGCTTCGTTCCGCATTTGCGCAGCAAGATGCGAATCACACAATGCACATTCCAACTTTACCTAAATCCGCATGGCGTTTCTTTTTACAAGGTTTTTTAACGAATCTGCTGAATCCAAAAGCAGTGATCTATTTCGGTAGTGTATTTTCACTTTTCTTAAATAATCCTATTTTGGATGATTTGCATGGCTTACTTTTTGTGATCGTTGCGGTTGAAACTTTTTTGTGGTTTTTAGCTGTGATCCTTATTTTTTCTTTACCAACGTTTAAGCAAGCCTATGAAAAAGCACAGCAATGGATTGATAGTTTTTCAGGTGGGATATTTACCGCATTTGGCTTGTATCTTTTAGGTCAAAAGTAATTTAATGCTTTAAATAATTCAAAGATTTCATAAAAAAATGCGAGTGATATTACTCGCATTTTTTATGTCTATATTTTAGGGCATATTGTTTATGCACATCGGTGTGAATGAAGACTTAGTGACGTGGCTTAACACGCCAGTAATAATGCACATAACATAACAGCATAATCACAAGACAACCGATAAAACTTGCACGCATAGTTGGGTCAGCAACCATACTCAAGCCAGTGATCACACAGAAAACACCACCCAAGATGGGAACCATTGGATAAAGTGGCGCAGAAAACTTCAAATCTTGACGTGTTCGACCTGCCTTGTACCACTCACGACGGAAGTTAAATTGACTGATACAAATCGAAATCCACACAATCACCATCGTGAAAGCGGCGATGTTCAGCAAATTCACAAAGATCGCTTCAGGTGCAAAAAACTCAGACAGCAATCCCGGCAGAGCGCCCATCATCGTTGCCATAATGGCGATCAACGGTGTACCTGAACGAGAAAGTTTTGAGAAGACTTTTGGTAATTTATTTTGATCGGATAAAGACCATAGCATACGTGATGCAGCATAAAGCCCTGAGTTGGCAGCTGAAAGCAATGCAGTAATGATGACAAAGCGAATTATATCTTCTGCATAAGGAATACCGATGCGTGAAAATACGCTGACAAATGGACTATGACTTAGTCCATGCGCACTATCGACAGCAGTGGCTTGATAAGGCAACAGGGCGCTAATAATGATAATCGTCCCAACAAAGAAAATTAATAATCGCCAAATCGCCGCATTGATCGCCCGAGGAATATTCTTTTCAGGATTTTCAGTTTCACCTGCTGCAACACCGATCAGCTCTGTGCCTGAGAATGCAAAATTCACCACGAGCATGGTTGCAAAGATTGGCCATAAACCTTCAGGAAACCAGCCATGTGCTTTTAGATTACTGAATAGTGGTGCGCTGTCATAGCCTTGCATTGGCAAAATACCAAAGATCGCCAAACAGCCCAGCAGAATAAAGACGATGACTGTGACAACTTTGACCATTGCCAACCAAAACTCAGATTCTGCAAAGAACCGTGTTGAGCTGACATTCAAAATAAAGACCGTCGCCGCAAAAATAATCGTCCAAATCCACATCGACACATGTGGAAACCATTCCTGCATGAGTAGTGCAGCAGCAGTAAACTCCGTGCCAAGCGTGACAGTCCACGTCAGCCAATACATCCACGTGATCATATAGCCTGTGGCTGGATTGATATAACGATCTGCATAGGCACCAAATGAACCTGCCACTGGCATATGTACTGCAAGCTCACCTAAGCACAACATGACCATATAAGCGATCAATCCCCCAAGCGCATAAGCGATGATTGCGCCGATAGCACCAGTCTGGGAAATCACTTCACCAGAACCTAAAAATAAGCCTGTACCAATCGCACCGCCTAGTGAGAGCATCACCAAATGACGTCGTTGCATGGCACGTTTTAATTGTGGAGTAGCTGTATTCGACATTTATGATTCAAACGAAAAAGGAATCTATTGTAGGCACAGTTTTATGAAGAATAAAGTTTTGACTGCAATTCAATGGGAAAATTTGCCGAAACTGACTATCTGTTAATCAATTTTCGGCAAAAAAAATCATTATTTGAAATATGATGAAAAATATTTTTAAGTTTCTTGTTGCTGAGCAGGCGTATATTGAATCGCATTATTCATTAAGTGACAGAATAATTCGGCAGTTTTCTGGGTATCGTATAATGCAGAATGTGCTTCTTTACCATCAAACTCAATCCCTGCCTGAATACATGCACGTGCCAAAACAGTCTGTCCAAATGCAGCCGCACTGAGTGATACCGTATCAAAGACTGAAAAACTATGAAAAGGATTTTGATTTTTGGTACTCGTCCGAGCAATTGCAGCTTGTAAAAAACCCAAATCAAAATGCGCATTGTGACCAACAAGCACGCAGTGCGTACATTGCTGTTCTCGGCGAATAGTATTTAAAGATTTAAAAATACGTTTTAGTGCGTCACGTTCATCTTCTGCCATTGCCATTCGCATCGGATTGAACGGATCAATTCCAGTGAAATCCAGCGAGCGACGATCAAGATTTGCGCCTTCGAAAGGATTGATGTGTGCTTGAAAAGCTTCGCCTTGAATAAATTGTCCATGTTCATCATAGACAATTGGAATACAGGCAATCTCTAAAAGTGCATCAGTTTGTGCATTAAAACCAGCCGTTTCGACATCGACAACAACTGGTAGAAACCCACGAAAGCGCTGTCCAATGACAGGGGGTTGATTTTCTTGCTGATTTGGATTTTCAATACTCATTTTTGAATCTTATCCTTTAAGCAACAGACCAATCAATCGTTTGTCCTGCATGTAGCGGAATAATGTCATCGTTTGGCAAATAATCCATACGCTCGGCAATGGTTTGTGGTTTACGCACTAAAGTGATGGTATCAGTATTGCGAGCTAGACCGTAGAAGTCTGCGCCAAAGTGACTGGCAAAGCCTTCAAGTTTTTCAATTTTACCCATTTGGTCAAAGGCTTGGGCATATAGCTCAATCGCATATGGGGCACTATAACAACCTGCACAGCCACAGGCATTTTCTTTTTTGCTTTGTGCATGTGGTGCAGAATCTGTGCCTAAGAAAAATTTTGGATTACCACTGGTTGCCACTTCAAGCAAGGTGGTTTGATGGCTTTGACGTTTTAAAATCGGTAAGCAATAGAAATGCGGTTTCACGCCACCGACCAATAAATCATTACGATTAAACAATAAATGCTGTGGTGTGATCGTTGCTGCGACATTACGACCTTGTTCTAAGACAAAGTTGGCTGCATCCGTAGTGGTAATGTGTTCAAGTACCATTTTTAGATTTGGGAATTGACGCAATAAAGGGGTCAATACTTCATCGAGAAAGCGTTTTTCACGATCAAAAATATCGACGTGATTGTGTGTCACTTCACCATGAAGTAAAAGCGGTACTTGGTGTTCTTCAAGCTGCTCAATAACATGATAGACCTTGCGAATATCACTGACACCACTGTCGGAGTTCGTTGTCGCACCCGCTGGATAGAGTTTAATCGCATTGACTTCATTTGAAGCTTTAATCTTTGCTACTTCATCAGGTACGGTATGATCGGTGAAATACAGCACCATCCGTGGATCAAAACTCACACCTTCAGGCACATGCGCCATGATACGTTCACGATAGGCTTGCGCTTCGCTCACTGTCTTTACTGGCGGCACCAAATTTGGCATACAAATCACACGATTAAACTGACGGGCGAGGTCAGGTACTGTGCGTTTTAAAGATTCACCATCACGAAGATGTGCGTGCCAATCATCAGGTTGTAAAATAGTGATGCTATCCAAGACGTTCATACCGCAAATAAGATTGCGCACATGATAAAGCAAAATCATTAAAAATCCTAAGTGTATTGTTCGAAAAGTTTGCAGTTATTTCGGATAATTCTTGTTAGACTGATGATGATTTAGATAAATATTTTGATTGAAAAAATGGCAACACTTACAGAAATATTGGCGTGGTGCGAACAGACTTTACAGGTCTCGCAGTTTAAAGATTATTGCCCAAACGGTTTGCAAATCGAAGGCAAGGCTGAAGTGCAGACATTAGTCAGTAGCGTCACGGCTTCTCAAGTAGCGATCGAGCAAGCACTGGACTTAAAAGCCGATGCGCTCTTGGTACATCATGGTTATTTTTGGAAAGGCGAACCAAGCCCTTTGACAGGAATTAAGGGCAAACGCATCAAACAACTGATGCAAGCGGATGTGTCTTTAATTGCATATCATCTACCACTCGATGCACACCCAACGCTAGGTAATAATGCGGCTTTGGCAGAATTATTAGGTATTCACATCACAGGTGCTTTGGATAGTTCAGAGCGTTTCCCAATCGGGAATGTCGGTGAACTAAAAACGGCATTGACTCCTGATCAATTTAATCAGCGAATTATCGACGTGTTAGAGCAACAGCCGATTCATATTGCATCAGGCAAATCGACTATTCAAAAAGTTGGCTTTTGTACAGGCGGTGCACAAGATTTCCTTTATAAAGCAGCAACTTTAGACTGTGATGCTTACATCTCAGGCGAGGTTAGTGAACGCACATATCATGAAGCCTTAGAATATGGTGTGGATTATTTTGCTGCGGGTCATCATGCGACGGAGCGCTACGGTGTACAGCGATTAGCAAAGGCTTTAGCTGAGCAATTCCAATTGACGCATCATTATATTGAATTGGCAAATCCAATTTAAACTTAACTAAAAGTCATCTCAAAGTAATTTTGATGAAATTTCTTTGTCATTACACTGTTGGTTTTGATTTTAGCAAAATCATTATTGATGAAAGCGAATGAAAAACAAGGTATGCTAATCAGGCTTACTTAAGGATTACCCATGTATCAGGTACTTGCACGCAAATATCGTCCACAAAATTTTAGCCAATTGGTGGGACAAAGCCATGTTTCTAGAGCATTAAGCAGTGCTTTATCACGAGGTCGTTTGCATCATGCGTATTTGTTTACTGGGACTCGTGGCGTAGGTAAAACGACCATTGCGCGGATTTTGGCAAAGTGTCTGAATTGCGAAACGGGTGTAACCGCAACGCCTTGTGAGCAATGTAATGTTTGCAAATCGGTCAATGCAGGACGCTTTATTGATCTGATCGAGATTGATGCCGCGTCACGGACTCGTGTTGAAGATACTCGTGAATTGCTTGAAAATGTGCCTTATGCACCGACGCAAGGTCGATACAAAGTCTACCTGATCGATGAAGTGCATATGCTGTCCACGCATAGCTTTAACGCATTATTAAAAACCTTAGAAGAACCGCCTGAACACGTTAAATTCTTATTTGCGACCACCGATCCGCAGAAGTTACCAATTACGGTGATTTCTCGCTGTTTGCAATTTACTTTACGACCGCTCGCCAAAGATGAAATTTTCCATCATCTAGATCAAATTTTAAATACTGAACAGATCGAACATGAATCCGATGCGCTGTGGCAACTCGCCGAGTCTGCGCAAGGTTCGCTTCGTGATGCCTTATCTTTGACTGATCAAGCGATTGCTTATGGTCAGGGTCAGGTGGCGACGCAAGATGTCATCGACATGTTGGGCTTAATTGATCAAACTTTAGTCTTTGATTTATTAGATGCGATTCATCAAAATCAAAAAGGTGTTGTAGCGCAGTTGGTGCAACATATGCGTCAGCAAGCGATTGATGTCCAACATGTGTTAGAGCAACTGATATCAATCCTACATGAATTGGCGGTGATGCAAATTTTGGGCGATGTGAATAATGCACAGACTGCACAAAATGCCGATTATAAAATAAAGTTGGCAAAGCAAATCCAAGCGCAAGATTTGCAGTTATATTATCAAATCGCTGTGCAAGGGCGATCTGATTTGAGCCTTGCTTTGACACCAGAGCAAGGCTTTGAAATGTGCATCATGCGACTATTGGCATTTCGTCCATTGTCCGTTAATGAAGTGATTCAGCCAACAATTGATGAAAATACTGACGTCAATAAAGTTACAAATTCAACTGTTCAGCATAGTGTAGAAAATTCAAAAAATGAACAAAATTTAAATCAGAAAGTTACTGAAACTTCTCAAGTCAAAGAACAAATTTCAGAACAGATCACAGATCAAAATAATGATTTTGATCATGAACAGCACATTCAATCAACAAATAAAAATGTAGAATTAGAAAACCCTCAATTACAAAATCAACAATTAGCAAATCATGACGTTGAATTAGCGCAGACGCAGTATATTGAATCTTCTACTGATACTACGCAAAGCGAAGCAGAATTAAATCTTAAAGCGCAAACCGAAATTTCATCTGAAACAGGTGTTAAAGAACCGATTCAGCAGTCAGAAACAGTACAAGAGTTGATGCGAGCTGAGGATATTCAAGCAGAACCAATTCAACAAGATGATTTTCAGGAAGAAATAGATACCCAAGAAACGGTTGATCAAGCAGTTATTCAAGAACAGACCATTTCACAGAAAGAAGAAGTTGTTGTTTTAAATCCAATCCAAACACTGAATGTTGATGATCCACGCACCTTATTACAACCTCAAGTGCAAACTTTAGAAGGCGAGTGGGATGTGGCGAAATGGGATTATTGGATTCGTCAGTCGTCGTTGTCACCCGCAGTGAAAGAGTTGGCGCAACGTGGTGTGATGCAAGGTGAGATTGCAGGCAAAAGTACGCTACATATCGAAGCCAACTACTTAAATATGTTGCAGAATTTCTTACCTGATTTAAAAGATGCTTTAACAGCTTTAAATCCAAATATACAGCTTGAACTAAGCGATACAGTGCTTGAATCAGATAGCCCGATTCAGTTACAACAACAACGCAAACAACATGCTTATAATGTGGCGGAACAAAAGATTCGTTCGCAAAATGTGGTGAAACAGTTGCAAGCACAATTTCAAGCGGAATTGGTTGATTTAAAATTAAAAACTTAGCGTGCCATCATTAAAATTCCCATTGCGGATATACTTCTCATTCTCCTTTGAAAGGGGGGAGAACATTATAGTTTGTGAAAAGTTAACGCTGAAATAAAACCCATCATGCAAAATTTCAGCGTATAATGCCGAAGTTTTATTGATGTGACTTCCGTTTGTTGCGCATCATTAATAAATCATTCTGAATTTTCTCGATTTAAGTCAAAGGACAAGACCTTTATTGGTCGCAAAAGCACTCAATTATGACCCGTGGATTTGACCAGTTACAGCTACACCCAAAACTCAAACGTGCCATTGATGCGTTGGGTTATACACATATGACGCCGATTCAAGGCAAGGTACTTCAATATACTTTGGGTGGACACGATGCGATTGGTCGAGCACAAACTGGTACGGGTAAAACTGCGGCATTTTTAATCAGCATTATCAATGATTTACTCAATAATCCGATTGAACAAGATCGCTTTCGTGGCGAACCTCGTGCTTTAATTCTTGCGCCGACTCGTGAGCTTGCTTTGCAGATCGAAAGTGATGCCAAAGAACTAACAAAATTTACCGATTTGCATATCGTCACTTTGCTTGGTGGTGTGGATTTTGATGTACAGAAAAAGCGTCTTGATCAAAATTTTGTAGATATCATGGTGGCAACGCCAGGTCGTTTGATCGATTTCGTTGAACAAAAAGAAGTGTGGCTCGATCAGATCGAATTTTTGGTGATTGATGAAGCCGATCGAATGCTCGATATGGGCTTTATTCCTGCAGTGAAAAAAATCGTGCGTTATTCTCCGCCAAAAGATTGCCGCCAAACCTTATTTTTCTCTGCGACCTTTAACATTGATGTGTTGAATCTAGCACATCGCTGGTTATTTGAACCGATCACCGTTGAGATCGAACCTGAAAATAAAACCAATGCCGACGTAGAACAACGTGTCTATATGGTGTCGAATTCGGACAAATATCGTTTACTCGAAGATGTTTTAGCAAATGAACCGATTGAAAAAGTCATGATCTTTGCCAATCGTCGTGATCAAGTGCGCCGTCTATTCGATCGTCTGAAAAAAGATGGTTACAAGGTTGGCATGCTCTCTGGTGAGATTTCACAAGATAAACGCACCAAGATGCTGGATAATTTTAAGAAAGGTAATATCAATATCATGATTGCGACTGATGTTGCAGGGCGTGGGATTCATGTTGATGGCGTGTCGCATGTGGTGAATTTCACTTTGCCTGAGCAGTCGGATGATTATGTACATCGCATTGGACGGACAGGTCGAGCAGGCGAGCAAGGTGTAAGTATCAGCTTCTTATCGGAGGATGATGCCTTTAACTTGCCGAATATTGAAAAAGCCATTGGGCAGAAGTTGCCACTGACACGGCTTGATGGGTATTGTTAATATCTATTTGATGGTTTTTAAAAAAAGCGTATTGAAATCAATACGCTTTTCTTTTTATAAAGTCTTTAGCCAACAGAAACATGAGAATCAAGTCAATTAAGACTTACAATAAAAATCTAAGGTCACTTGATAGTCGGTATCTTGGCTGATGTTGACATCTTTACCTAAAAATACACCTGCAATCGTACCTGCCTGATTGATCATTTTTCCTGTTTTTTCATCGACGACACCGTTGTATTGCACAGCTTCGTTCGTTACGACTGGTGATGTGCCACGGCTACAGGTTTTTTGTGCGGCTTTGACTGCGTTGTTTTGTGCAGTGAGTTTATCTTTACCAATGCCTGTGATTTGATATTGATTATTTTCTTTTTGCATTGCAAGTGTTGTGGTTTCAGTGGTTTGACAGCCAACGAGTGCTACGATAGATAGCACACTTGCGCCAACGACCCATTTGCGTGAATGCGCTTTTACTAAATTTTGCATATGCAGTACCTCATTTTTTAAAATTCATTGATTTACATCATTATGCCGTTTGCTTTACTTGCTCATGTATGAAAAATGATGATGAATCAGTAGATTGCTGTAAGTAGATCTCCTTTATTTTTTCGAGCATCAATTTTATATCACAGTTAAAAAGTGCAATCTTAAAGCGTAGTTAATCATAATAACTTTCTCGTTTTTTCGAAAACTTCTCTAACTGTTGTAAAAATCCTGCGAAGTATTCTTTATGTTTATCTTCACTGCGAAATCCTGCATATAAAGTACGACGCAAGCCGTTGTCTGATACAAAGGCAAAACGGCGACTTGTCACCCAGCCTTTTTGCTCATATTCATTGACCACCCAATCAGGTAGAGCAGATATTCCCCGACCACTGGCGACCAATTGGATCAGCATTTGCGTGAGTTCTGTCGTACGGATTTGCTTTGGCTGAACATTTGCAGGGATAAAGATATGCGCCATGATGTCCAAGCGATGTTTATCGACTGGATAGGTGATCAGTGTTTCTTCGCTCAAATCCTGTAGCGTGATGTCAGCCTTACGTGCTAAAGGATGTGTATGCGCCAAAACGAGCCGAGATTCATATTCAAATATGGGGAAATACTCAATGCCTTTCAATGCAATTGGATCAGCGGTGATGAGTAAGTCAAACTCACTATTTTGCAATAGCTCATGCGGATTCACCTCAAAAGCCGAAGCAAAGTCCAAATCCACATCAGGATAGTTCAGTCGATATTGATTAAGCAGTGGCATGAGCCAATCAAAACAACTATGACATTCGGAAGACAAAATAATTCGTCCAGTTTGTCCATGTACGATGCGGGTAATGTCAGATTGGCTGAGTTGTACTTGCGGTAAAATATCATCGGCAAGTTGAAGCAGTCGTAAACCAACCGTAGAGAATTGTAGGGGACGACTGCGCCGATTCACGATTTCTACATCGTACCAATGCTCAAGTTCTTTCAGCTGATGTGAAATTGCAGATGGTGTAAGATTCAGCTCATTGGCTGCGGCAACCAATGAACCGTGATAGCGTAGAGCGCTCAGTGTGCGCAGATGACGAAGTTCTAGCATGATGAAAATTCAACAGATAAAATTTATATTTAATAATATTCATCTTAGCATAATAGTCATGAATTGAATTCACTGAATGCTTCATTCAATGTTATTCAGATTCAATCTATTGGATACGATAATGTCCTGTGATTTTATACTGCAATAAAATATCTTCTTCCTGCGTACCACGCCCAATATTATGAATGATCAATGGTACTTGGCTTATAGATTTTCGATCTGACACGATACCAATATGCACCAATCCACGACCTAAATCCCACGTCACAATATCACCCGCTTTAAATAATGCAGTTTTGAAAGGGCTTTTCTGTACGCTATAACCTTGACGTGTCATATATTTGGCGATATTTGGAACACGGCGATGATCAATATTACGATCGGTATTTTTTAAACCCCAAAACTGTGGATAGGCTTTAAAATTTCGCTTCATATCTTCATGAATGACTTTTTGCAGATCAATATTTTGCTTGCGTAAAGCACGAATCACGACATCAGTACAGACACCTTTTTGTATTGGCACATCACCCATTGGATAGCTTAAACGTGTATAAGCAGGATCATAGGTTAGTGTTTGGCCAATTTGACTGCGAGCATCTTTAACCAACTGATTGGCAGAGATTGCATAGCTGAAAGTGCTAAAAATCGAACTGAAACAAGTCACACTCAAAAATAGAATGTGTCGAGGAAAACTTCTAAATATTGTCATTAAATTGTCTACTCAAAGTAAATTTATAGTTCTTTATTTATTCTTATCACTGTTGAGGAAATAGTCATGCACAGCTTTGTAAAGATTTACTTTAATCACTCGATAAAAATATAAAACGCCACCAGTGTGACGTTTCATTTATACTAATCAACAGATATTTGAATCAATAGAACAAATTATTCAAGCTCAGCCATCACTTCATCGCTAAATTCAACATTGGTATAGACGTTTTGTACATCGTCCAAATCTTCAAGCATATCAATCATTTTCATGATTTTTTTCGCTTGATCAATGTCAGTGATTTCAGCTTTAGTCGAAGGATTCATTACCACTTCGGCATTGTCAGACTTTAAGCCTGCTTCAGTTAAGGCATCTTGTACTGTACCAAATGTTTCAGGTGTGGTGATGACGAGGATGCCATCTTCAGACACTTCGATGTCTTCTGCGCCTGCTTCTAAAGCCACGTCCATGATTTGATCTTCAAGCGATACATCTTCAAAGCTGATCTCACCACGCTTGGTAAATAAGAATGATACTGAACCGTTCGTACCTAGATTACCATCTGTCTTAGAGAAACAGTGACGTACATCAGGCACAGTACGATTCAGGTTATCCGTCATGGTTTCGACAATCACCGCGACTCCACCAACGCCATAACCTTCGTAGGTCACTTCTTTTAAGTCGTCATTGTCTTCGCCACCTGCACCACGCTGAATGGCACGGTTAATGACATCACGTGTCATATTCACAGAGAGGGCTTTTTCCACTACAGCACGTAGACGAGGGTTGCTCGCAGCGTCAGCACCGCCAAGCTTTGCAGCAGTGACAATCTCACGAATATATTTGGTAAACACCTTGCCACGGCTCGCATCTTGTTTTGCTTTACGATGCTTGATATTTGCCCATTTTGAATGACCCGCCATGTGAAAAGTACTCCGACGCTAAATCCATTACTGAATAAAAATGTTAAATAAAAAATGTGGCGAAATCTTAGCATAGCGCAGGATTTTTGAAAATATTGCGGTGTTGTTTTATTCGCTGTGGTTACAGGAGTTCACATCGAAAAAGTTGTATAGCAGTTTTGTAGTGTAAATTGTGTGGCTCAATACTGCATGCTATAAATTGCTGAGAACAATTGGATAAAACTTAGATGGAGCAATCTTGTGATCGACTTATATTATTGGGGTACGCCAAATGGACATAAAATTTCCATTGCTTTAGAAGAAATGCAACTCGCTTACAAGCTTCACCCAATTAACATTATGGAAAATGATCAGTTTGATCCTGACTATTTAAAAATTTCCCCAAACAATAAAATTCCAGCGATTGTCGATCACGATACCTTTGATGGTCAGCCGATCTCAATCTTTGAATCGGGTGCGATCTTGCAATATTTAGGGCGGAAAACAGGGCAGTTTTATCCGCAAAATGAACGTGATCGGATTCAAGTGGAGCAATGGTTGATGTGGCAAATGGGCGGTTTTGGTCCGATGCTTGGGCAGAACCATCACTTTTCCAAGTTTGCACCTGAACGACTTGAATACCCAACCAAGCGTTATCAAGCAGAAACCAAACGCTTGTATGGTGTGTTAAATACACATTTGCAAAATCGTGAATTCGTGGCAGGACAAGGTCAAGGCGAGTATTCGATTGCGGATATGGCGATCTTTCCATGGATGTTGACGCATGAATGGCAACATATTGATCTCAATGACTTTTCAAATGTAAAAGCTTATTTTGAGCGGATTCATGCACGTGATGCGGTGCAAAAAGCATTAGCCATTTCTGTATGACGGATTACATTGAAAAGCATTGCTATGACAATTAAAGTGTTTTCCTAGATGGTTTATAAAAGCCAAAATTTATAAAAGAGAAAAATGATGAATCCGATTAAAACGACTAATGCGTTGACTGTCGCTACATTAAGTACGGTACTGATCCTTTCGGCGTGTAGTAAGCCTAGTGAATATGCGAGTGGCGATGCGGTTTCAGAGTCAGCAGCTTCGGCGGTATCTGCTACGGACATGAGCCGAGAAAATATTGAGAATCCTGAGCAACTGGTTTCCGATACACAACAACAGCTCGAACAATCACGACAATTGGTGAAGTCGGCGACGGTACGTTTTGAAGTAGAGAATATTCAAAGTACTACAGCGAAAATTGAACAACAACTCGCAAGCCACAAAGGCTATATCGAAGCGAGAGAGCTACGATATGAAGTGAATGATTATCGCCGTAAAAATCATAACGACGGCACAGTGACGATTTTTGAGAAGATTGTCCCAACGACAAGTATTACAGTACGTGTGCCAAATGCCGAAGTGGCAAACTTTTTAAATGCCTTACCTGCGATGATGAAATATTTTGATGCGCAGTCATATGAGGCAAAGCGCTATCAATTAAAACTTTTAGAACAACGTCTAAATACAGCAGATCGCACCAATAATGTATCGGAACAGACTGATAGACAATTACAACAACTGACTAAATCAGAAGCAAAAGACCGTTTGCAATACAGCACGATTCATCTGACCTATTTCCAAATGCCTGAACTACGTCAACGTCAAGATATGAATCTCGATGAGGTGGTGGCAACGCATCAAGATGCTTTCCATCATCGGATTTGGTATGCCTTGCAAGATGGGTTTGAAATGTTTAAAGCACTTATTCTGTGGCTAATTTATATATGGCCTGCGTATGTGGTGCTATTGGTGATTTATGTGTTTGTTCGAGTGATACGAGCGAAAAAACAAAAGGCGAATATTTAATTCGCCAATGTTCTTTTGAAGTTTTATTTGAAATTTAACTCAAGATTTAAAACAGTGCGGATTACTCAATCCGCACATCTATCCCAAGTTCTGCATAAAGTTGTTTGATTTTGATCAAATCACTTTTTAAATCTGTTGGATAAATCTTGGCAAATAGTCCGCCTTTCTTGGTTTTGGCATGTGCGTAGATCAATACAATCGGTACATTGGCTGCTTTGGCAATATGCCAAAATCCAGTACGAATCGGTTTGCGTTCTACACCATTCTTGGCACGAGTCGCCTCTGGTGCGATCACTAAAGTAAACTTTTCATGCTGTGCAAAGACATCGACCATTTGCCCGACGACATCTTTATTATTACTGCGATCGACTGGAATGCCACCAAGCTTTGTCATGATCGGCTTCATGGGACCACGAAACCAATCTTGTTTGATTAAGACATGCGCTTTGAGATCGAGTATCCCAAAAATCGAGTAGGCGAGTATTGCATCTAAGTTTGAGGTATGTTCAAAGCCAATGATCACTTGTTTATCTTCAAGCAGACTTTCATCGACTTGATACTGCCATCCTGCAAGTTTAAAGATCGTTTTTCCAATCCATTTTTTCATTGATGTACACAATACAAAGTAGAATTCGTGAATATTATTATGTGCCTAATGTGTATTAAGCAATGTGATAAAGTGACAATAATAAAGGAAATATCGAGTTTTCTGCGTGATATTTCCGATGATTTTCGCCATTTTAAAGATTGAATGTGGTTTTTAATTGATTTTCTCAAAAATAAAATCATTAATCACATGACCTTCTTCCAGCCCACGACGTTCAAACTTAGTCATCGGTCGCCAATCTGGTCGAGGGAAAGCATTACCTTCACCTGCAAGATTTTTCAGACGTTCACGGCTTGAAAGCACTTCAAGCATCCACGCCGCATAATGTTCCCAGTCGGTTGCAGAATGAAAAGTCCCGCCAATTTCTAATTTTTCTTCCACCAATGCCATACGTTTTGGTACGACAAAACGACGTTTGTAATGACGTTTCTTTTGCCACGGATCAGGGAAATACAGTTGGATGCAATTGATGCTATTGTCAGGCATTGCCGTCAGAATTTTAATTGCATCGCCATCTATGACACGTATATTGTCAATTTCTGCAAGGCCTGCTTCATAGACACACTGCGCAATCCCAGGCACATGCACTTCAATGCCGATATAGTTACGTTCGGGATTGGCTTTCGCCATCTCTACCAGCGAGCGCCCCATACCAAAACCAATTTCCACCGTTAATGGGCGTTCAGGGTGCGTAAAAGCCTGACGTAGATCACCTGATTGTAACGCTTCGGCTTTGAGATCAAGGATTAAATGCTGATAATCTTCTAGCGCTGTACGCTGTGAGGTATTCAACGGTGAAGAGCGACGCATAAACGTCACAATTTCACGATGCTCAGTCAATTCATCAAGATTTTTGATAGCAGCGATTTGATCACGAATTTCTAGCGCATTTTGTGGCGTGTTGGAAACAGGCGGCGCACTTTGCGGCATAAGTGGTGAGGTATTTTGATCTGACATGGAAAAGGTGCGCTAATGACTAACGATAAGTGGGCGCTATTCTAAAAGCATCTGATTGATTGTGCAAATGTAGAGAAATCATCGTAAAATGGTGTATTCAACATTGATCGGTTATTTCATCGTTATTTTTATAAAAATCTAAAAAACCGATTGTATTGATAAAATCATTCTGTTTTACCAATCATTAAAAACAGCATATTATCGCTTCATTGAAAAGTTTTAACCCTTTACATTTTAGACATTTGGAGAGTTTGACGATGTTAGAGCAAAACGTTAAAGCACAATTAAAAACTTATTTAGAGCGTTTGGAATCACCGATTGAAATTATTGCTTCACTCGATGAATCAAATAATGCAGCCAAAATCAAAGAGCTCGTGACTGAGATTGCTGAGTTGTCAGATCAAGTGACCGCACGATTTGATGGGACACATACACGTCGTCCGAGTTTTGCCATTGCCAAAGTCGGTGAACAACCACGTGTGCACTTTGCTGGTTTGCCGATGGGTCATGAGTTTACTTCATTGATCTTGGCATTATTGCAAGTCTCTGGTTATGCGCCAAAAGTTTCTGATGAAATTTTAAATCAAATCAAAGGTTTGAATTTGAAAGGTGACTTTGATGTGTTCGTATCATTAAGCTGTCACAACTGTCCAGATGTGGTGCAGGCGTTGAACTTGATTGCAATCTACAATCCAGATGCTACCACCACCATGATCGATGGTGCATTTTTCCAAGATGAAGTAGAGCAACGCAAAATCATGGCTGTGCCTATGGTCTTCGTAGGTGAAGAACAGTTCGGTCAAGGTCGTATGACCTTGGAAGAGATCGTGGCGAAATTGGATACCGACTCTGCCAGTAAAGACGCCGAGAAGATCAACGCCAAAGAGGCTTTTGATGTGTTGGTGATCGGTGGTGGTCCTGCGGGCGCAACAGCGGCGATCTACGCAGCACGTAAAGGCATTGCGACAGGGATCGTGTCTGAACGCTTCGGTGGTCAGGTCATGGATACCATGGACATTGAAAACTTTACGTCAGTACAGAAAACCCAAGGGCCGAAATTCGCAGCCGATATCGAAGCACACGTCAAAGACTATGATGTCGATATCATGAATTTGCAAAAAGTCAGCAAAATCAAAGGTGCCGATCAAACTACCTATGGCATGGTCGAAGTCGAGCTAGAAAATGGCGCAAAACTGGAATCAAAAACAGTGATCTTGGCGACAGGCGCACGCTGGAGAAAAATGGGCGTCCCAGGTGAAAATGAATATGCGACTCGTGGCGTGGCGTACTGCCCACACTGTGATGGGCCATTATTCAAAGGTAAACGGGTGGCGGTGATCGGTGGTGGAAACTCGGGTGTGGAAGCGGCAATTGACCTTGCTGGGATTGTCGAGCATGTGACCTTGATTGAGTTTGATACCAAACTCCGTGCTGATCAAGTATTGCAAAATAAGCTCAATAGCTTGCCAAATACCGAAGTCATCTTAAATGCGCTCAGTACCGAAGTGATTGGTGATGGTCAACAAGTGACGGCATTGAAATATCAAGATCGTGCCACTGATCAAGAACATACCGTGGAGCTTGCGGGTATCTTTGTGCAGATCGGACTTTTGCCAAATACGGACTTCTTAAAAGACAGTGCAATCGAGCTGAGCCCTCGTGGTGAGATCGTGATCAATGATCGTAACGAAACCAATGTACAAGGTGTGTTTGCCGCAGGGGACTGTACCACTGTGCCATATAAGCAAATCATCATTGCGACTGGTGAAGGTGCAAAAGCGTCACTCAGCGCCTTTGATTATATGATTCGTTCAGGTCAGTAATATTGCACTGAATGGTTGGTAAAAAGTAATCTAAAAATAAAACCCAAAATCATGGTAATGGTTTTGGGTTTTTAAATGTTTGTGTAAAAAGTATTACGAGATTTAAATAAAATAATGATCTTGTTGCTTACAACGCAAACAGCTAAACGAC
This sequence comes from Moraxellaceae bacterium REDSEA-S32_B1, assembly GCA_001626925.1. Taxonomy (GTDB): domain Bacteria; phylum Pseudomonadota; class Gammaproteobacteria; order Pseudomonadales; family Moraxellaceae; genus Acinetobacter. The sequence continues at coordinate 37,945 of LUOR01000027.1, read as the reverse complement.
ACATATTCTTCAGTCGAATATTCAATGGTCAAATCACGGCTACCACATTGAATACAATGACATTCCGCGAAAAAACGCAGCTTTGGCAAGATCAGTTGCCACGATTTCCATAGCGGTTGTTGATAGACCTTTTCATCGAGTTTTAAAAAACGATGTAGGAAAATCTCCGTCATCTGCGAACATGGCATATCTTGCAGGCGTGGTAGATTTTGCGTTTCCCAATGCTGTTCAATGCCTCGTTGCCGATATTCTACCAGTGTTTTGCGTAGTCGATTGGTATTCACGTAGTTTTGATTAGACGGCTCTAACAGTTTTTTTTCAGCCAAATAATTGAGTGCACGATCGATCAAAAAGTAGATTTGTGTTACGGCAAGTTCATTGAGTAAAGTTTGAAACTGATCAATCAAGGCTTGATTGCCATAAAATTGCACTTTTAACGCCTGACAACGATATTGGCAAAAATGCAAAAGCTCATGCGCCAAGATGAGTTGTAAAGTTTGTTTCACTTCATTACTACTTCGGAATGGTACACCTTGACAAAAGTCACGATAAAACCATGCTCGAAGTTGTTCCGTGATACTGAGTAGGCTTGGCTCTCGATAGCCTTGCAGTTTCAAATTGGTATAATATTGTTCTGCATTTTCTGAGTGTTGTTTTTCTAAAAGCGGTTTTTCTAACAAATAGTCATTATTGATCAATTGCTGTTTTAGCATTTTAAACAGTTGATAACTCGGTGCGATATGCGTTGAACGATAACGTGAAAAGTCAAGAAACTGATCGTGTGCACGATGGTCATCCACCGTACCATCAAGTAAGCTGAGTAAAAATAACTTCTCCAACAAACTTAAATCATCAAGTAAATATTCCAAATTGTCTTCGGCACGTTGTTTTTTGCGTTGGTGTTCCTTGCGTTCGGTATATAAACTGCTTTGGATGGATTTTTTGCGTTGTTTTAGACAGTGTTCGCAGTGACAGTTTTGTCCTGCATTTTGTACGAACTGACAATGATCACAGTGTGAGCATTGGTGGTAGCTCATTGGCTGATGATAGTTTTCTGCCTCGACCCAATACATCGCTGCCTGACAGACAGGGCAATGCTGACTGGCGTCCAATTGTTTTTGGAAAATTTGACTGACTTCGGGCATTGCGCAGATTTGATGATCGAGTGAAAGTTAGAAAGTGCTATTGTAAAGTATCCAACCTATTTTTTCGTGTAATTTTTTAACCGATTGACAGAAAAATTTATAAAATCATTTATAATTTAGCGACTTAATTTAATGAGCCGCGCAGGTGGATAATGTTAAAAAGCTATTTGATTCTTGCTTTTGCGATTGCTTGTGAAGTGATCGCAACTACGGCTTTAGTACGTTCAGAAGGTTTTACTAAGCTGGTGCCAACCTTAATTATGGCGCTTGGCTATGGCATCGCTTTTTATTGCCTCAGCATCGTCAGTAAGAGTATTCCGATTGGCATTACTTATGCCTTGTGGAGTGGTTTGGGTATTGTGCTCATTTCGATTGTGGGTTGGATTTATTTGAATCAACGGCTTGATCTGCCTGCGCAGATTGGCATTGCCTTAATTATTCTTGGTCTCATTGTAATCAACTTATTTTCCAAATCTGTTTCACATTAAGCACAAAAATGAATCATGCTATTTGTGATCTCCCTTTAAAATTAATGATTCGCCATTACTTAATATTGCATGGTTTAAATTGAATTCACATGAAAGGATAATTATATGAATATTGCTGTTGATAGCCCTAGTGTCCCTGAAACCATTTATTTAAAAGATTACACGCCACCTGTCTTTTCGGTGAACAGCATCGACTTGGATATTCAAGTATTTGATACTTACACTGAAGTCACTGCTAAACTAGATATGCAACGCCAACATGCAGGCAATTTGATACTTCTTGGGCGAGATTTAGAATTAAAATCAATCAAAATCAATGGTCAAGCACTTAGCTCTGAACAATATCAACTCGATAGCGAACAACTTACTGTTGCCGATGCACCTGATCATGCCATTGTTGAAACCGTAGTGATCATTCACCCTGAGTCCAATACACAACTTGAAGGTCTGTACAAAGCAGGCGATGATCTTTTTGTTACGCAAAACGAGCCTGAAGGCTTCCGTAAAATTACCTTTTATCCTGATCGCCCTGATGTGTTGTCGGTATTTACCACCCGTGTCGAAGCCGATCAAAAATTTCCTGTGTTACTTGCCAATGGGAACTTGATTGAAAAAGGTGAGTTGGACTGCGGTCGTCATTATACGGTTTGGCAAGATCCAACCAAAAAACCGAGCTATTTATTTGCCTGTGTAATTGGTGATTTACAAGTGCTGAAAGACAGCTACACCACCATCGAGGGACGTGACGTGGCATTGGAAATCTACGCCGAAGCCAAAGACATTCCGAAATGTCATATTGCTATGCAAGCGCTGAAAGATTCGATGAAATGGGATGAAGTGCATTACGGTCGTCCGTATGATTTGGACAACTATATGATCGTGGCGACCAGTGCGTTCAACATGGGTGCAATGGAAAATAAAGGCTTAAATATCTTCAATACCTCGTGTGTGCTCGCTGATCCTGAATACACCACAGATGCAGCGATCATGCGAGTGCAGTCGGTGATTGCCCATGAATATTTTCATAACTGGACGGGTAACCGCATTACTTGTCGTGATTGGTTCCAACTCTGTCTAAAAGAAGGCTTAACCGTTTTCCGTGATCAATCTTTTTCCGAAGATTTACAGTCGGCTGCGGTTCAGCGCATTGATGATGTGTCAGTATTAAAATCACACCAATTCCCAGAAGATGCAGGACCGTTATCACATCCTGCACGTCCTGACCATTTTGTTGAGATTAATAATTTCTACACCGCAACCGTCTATGAAAAAGGTGCGGAAATCTCTCGCATGATGGCGACTTTGCTTGGTAAAGAAAAATTCCGCCTCGGTACAGATGAATATTTCAAACGTCATGATGGGCAAGCGGTGACAGTCGAGGATTGGGTGGCAGCACTGAGTGCGGGTTCAGGTGTGGATTTATCGGCATTTCTGACGTGGTATAACCAACCGGGTACGCCAACGCTCGAAGTCAATGAAGAATATGACGCAACCACGCAAGTCTATACTTTGCGTTTAAAACAAAGCGTCAAACCACATGCCAAATATCCAAATCTCAAAGCAGTGCCGATTCCTGTGGCGATTGCGCTATTTGATGCGGAAACAGGTGAGCCATTTGAACTGGATAGTGAGTCATTAATTGAAAATCACGTGAAAGATGGCATGATTTTATTTGATCAAGATGAAGCGACGGTACACTTTAACAACGTGACCAATCGCCCAGTCGTATCATTACTACGTAATTTCTCTGCGCCAGTGAATCTTGAATTTGCTTATAACGATGCCGAGCTTGCGTTTCTGCTTCAACATGAAACCAGTGGTTTTAATCAATGGCAAGCAGCGCAGACTTTATTGGAAAATATACTGCTCAAAGATCACGATGCGACCGTATATTTAGATGCGATTACCAATGCAAAACTACTACCTGAGCTGATCAAAACTGATCCAAACCTTGCTTCTCGCTTACTCGATGTGCCGTCAGAAAGCTATTTGGCAAGTCGTATAGATAGCAACTATCGCCCTGAAATCGTCGAAGTCAAACGTGAAGCCTTGCTGAATGATTTGGCAAAACAATTTGGTGAGTTTTGGAAAACGATTTATTTAACACTTGATCCAACATCTCAAACGGAATTTAGCCAAGCGATGGGCATTCGTGCTTTAAGAAATATTGCACTCAGCATGATGGCTCGACAAGGCTTAAACGACGTATTTGATCTCGCATATCAGCAATATCAAACGACTGACAATATGACCGAACGTCTTGGTGCGCTTCGTGTCCTCGTCTGGTTTGATGCGCCGCAAGCGTCTGATGCTTTACAAGATTTTTATGATCGTTTTAAAGATGAAGATTTGGCGATTGATCAATGGTTTATGATTCAAGCAGCGTATCCTCGTGCCGATCAATCACGCATTGAGCAGTTAGTAGCGCATCCTGATTATGATCTCGGTACGCCGAATCGTATTCGAGCTATTACAGGCGGACTTGGTTTACGTCCAGTCAACCTCTGGGGAGATGTCGGTACAGCGCACTTTATTAACTTGGCAAAAATCATGGATCAGAAAAATCCAATCGTTGGCTCTCGTATGATCCAAGCCTTGTCACGTTGGTATACTTTGAGTGAACCTAAACGTACTGAGCTCAAAGAAAAACTGCAAACGCTACAAGGTCAAGCCAAGTCGAAAAATGTGGTGGAAACCATCAATAGTATGCTGAGTGTATAAATCGACTCACAAAAGATATTACAGAGAATAGATTTCTTGAGAAAGTGCGGTAACTTAGTACAGTAACTTAGCACTTTTAATAAGAATATTTTTCAAATAGAATAAAACCAGTTAAGTTTTACGGCATCGTAAAGTTTTAACTGGTTTTTTCATGATTAAATTAAATATAAAGTGAGTATAAACATGTCTGGACAATACCAATACGCAGGATTCTGGATTCGACTAGCGGCGGTGATCATCGACACCATTATTTTAATGATTATCTTTACTCCAATTGGCTTTTTATTCGCATCAGAAGCGGATATGCAAAATCCATTTGCATGGACGAAAGCAGATTGGATTATGCAAGCAATTGGCATTATCTTTATCGTGTTCTGTTGGGTGAAGTTTGCAGGAACACCAGGAAAGCGACTGCTTAAATTAAAAGTTTTAGATGAAGCGACTGGCAACAACCTCAGTATTGGGCAAGCGATCCTTCGCTATATTGGCTATATCCCTTCCACTTTGGTACTTTTCTTGGGTTACTTTTGGATTATTTGGGACGGCAAAAAGCAAGGTTGGCATGACAAGATTGCCAAATCTGTCGTGGTCAAAGAAGTGTCATAAGACGCTTTACACCGAATAATGAGTGACGCCTAGTGCGTCATTTTTTATGCAAATCTGTTTGATAAAAGAATATTTTAAATGTTTTTAGCAAGCTGTTGTTGCAATGCCCAGTGTTGATGTTCAAGGACAATATCTTGATATTGATCATGATTTTGTACGGAAAGTTGTTGAATAATTTCATCAGAATACGGTGCATTACCCAAAGCGATGGCGACATTGCGTTTAAAACTTTGAAAACCAGTTCGGCGGATTGGACTGCCTTCGGTTTTATGTAAAAAAGTCGTTTCATCCCATTGCCAAAACTCCAGTAACGACGTGTGGTCTAAGCCATGGCGAGGCAAGAAATCATCAATGCTAGTGACATGCGCATAACGATTCCACGGACAGACTAGCTGACAATCATCACAGCCGAAAATCCGATTGCCGATCTGCGGACGCAGTTCGAGGGGAATACTGCCTTTATATTCAATGGTGAGATAAGCGATACATTTGCGTGCATCGAGCTGATACGGCGCAATGATGGCTTGGGTCGGGCAAATATCTATGCAGGCGGAGCAACTGCCACAGTGTGCCGTGGTCGGCTCATCAAATGGCAAGGGCAAGCCACAAAATAATTCACCCAATACAAAAAATGACCCTGAATCTCGATTGATGAGTAAAGTGTGTTTGCCTGTCCAACCCATGCCTGCATTTTCGGCGAGGGCTTTTTCGAAGATCGGAGCAGAGTCGCTAAATGGACGACTAGAAAATTGTCCAACTTTGGCTTCGATACGCTGTGCAAGTTGTTTCAGTCGTCCACGCATGATTTTGTGATAATCCCGCCCGCGTGCATAACGTGCAATGATGCCAACATCGGGCTGTTCAGGTACATAGCGACCTTGTGGTTTTTCTTGTAGATAATTCAGTCTGACGCACAGAATACATTCTGTGCCGTCGACCAAGAGTTTTGGATTGGCACGTTTATCCAAGTTCTCAGCCAAATAGTGCATATCGGCGTGATAGCCTTTGTCTAAATAGGCTTGTAGATGCGGGATTTGATCCTCTGTATTAGGGGGAGCCACCACACAGTCGGCAAAACCTAAATCTCGTGCCTCTGCTTTGATCCATGCTTTGAGTGCAATCGGATCGTTACGAAGCTGTAAGTCGATACTGGGAATGGCTTTGGACATAAACGTGAGATGAATAAAAATAATTCAAAAAAAATGGAAAAGAAGTATAACAGAACCAAGGGTCTTTCATTGTATTGAGACATTCAGATGACTTTTAAATTCATCTGCTTGATGAGTGAAAAATCTACGTAGCGAATTTGTAATTTTTAAAAGATAAATGTTGAAATGGAGAGGGAAAATACCATTTATTATTAACAGGTAATTCAATTGTTTGTTGTTAACGTATAGTTTGCAATCTATAGTTTATAAGGCATTTGGGGGTGAAGCTCATTTGGGTATTTCGTTTAAGCGATCAAGTCGAATAGACAAACAGTCCGATGAAAAAAGCGCACTTGATTTAAACTTAGTAAATCATGAGAGTGGCATTGATCAATCTCAATCAGACCAATCAGCAATCATCGCCATTCAACGAGATATTCTCACACCCATACTCAATGATCAGTCTAAACTTAGTCATTACGGTGATGCGATTATTCAAGATCAGCAACGTCTTTTGGCGCAAGCAAATATTGCACATTCTGCCGAACTTGGGCGACTGATCCAAAATATCATTAAACAGCTTCATCAATCGAAAAAACTATTTAGTGCAAAGAAATATCACTTCTTACATCGTTGGTTTGGTGTCGATTTAGAGCATCAGGCAGGTTCGATGAACTTCTTAAAGCAACTGGAAAAAAGTATTGAGCAAGCCACGGTTTTAAGCCAATGTGTCTATGGTGAGATCATGCAATCTCAGCAGAATTTTCATGCTTTAGAAAGTAAACGAGCAGAAATGTCACAGCATATTCAGGCAGCAGAACAATTTTTACAGCAAGCCAAACAATTTACATCGAGTGGGCAATATGAGCCATTTGCCATGCGTTTGGATAAAAAAATCAACATGCTGATAACTTCGCAACATGCCACTGACCTCGCCATGGCGCAGATTCAGCTCAATCAAAATGTGGCGCTGACGATTCTAGACCGCTTTAATGAAGCGAAAAATGTACTGATTCCACTGTGGTATCAACAGATTCGGGCAAGTCATGCAGGGCAAAGTCCTGCGGAGTTGGAGAAACTTAATCGACTGCGGGAACAACTGATTCGTACTTTAGATATTGAGCACTCTCAGTCCCAGTCAACACAAGCACAGCAAAGTCCAAATGCAACCAACATCAAATAAATTCTGAGAAAAACGATCTTGAGGAAAACAATCATGAGTAATTCAAATCCATCGTCTTCTGACCCGCAAAATCAAGTCATTCTGACGGAAAATAAAATCAGCCAATCCGAATTTGAGCAACTCGATTTGCAATCTTTGGGTTTATCTGAGCAGGACTTTGCCAAAGTACAAGAAGTCAGTCATGAACTTGACGAATTGGGTCAGCATAGTGTGGCGGAGTATGGCAAAAATATCGCATCAGCGACTTCAAGCTATACCGATGAATTGCTACAAATGGTGCAAAGTAAAGACTTGGATGAAACAGGGCAAAAGCTCAACCAAGTGGTGCAAGTTGCACAGCAACTCAATAGTGACAATGTACTTGCAGAAAATAAAAAGAAAGGGCTGATCGGTTCGATTTTGTCGAAATTCAACGGCGCAAAACAAAGTTTTCAACTGCGCTTTAATGATAGCAAGGCGCAAATCGACACTTTGGTCAAAGAGATTGAAACCACACAAAGCGGACTAAAACAACGCGTGGATATGTTGGATAAAATGCACAGGGCGATTCAAGATGAGTACCGTCAGCTTGGGATTTATGTTGCCTCTGGACAGCTTAAGCAAAAGCAGATTGCCAATCAAATCAGCCAATTAAGCAGTCAAAACAATGATCAAAGCAATCAACACATCGTCAGTCAGATTTATGACCTGAATCATCATGCCAATAATTTGGAAAAACGAGTACATGATCTGCGCACATTACAACAGTCTGCACTGCAAACATTGCCGATGATTCGTATTATTCAATCTAATAATTTGATGTTGGTCGATAAATTTTATGCGATTAAAAACATCACTTTACCTGCATGGAAAAATCAGATTAGCTTAGCACTGTCCTTAAATGAGCAGAAAAATAGCGTCGAATTGGCAAATACCATTGATGATGCGACCAATGAATTACTGCGTCGTAATGCTGAACTTTTACATGATAATTCTGTAAAAACGGCAAAGGCGAATCAACGTGCAGTGATTGATGTAGAAACTTTGGAGCATGTGCAAAATACCTTGATCAAAACCGTCAATGATGTGATTCAGATTCAAAAAGAGGGCATGCAACAACGTGTGCAAGCCACTGAAAAGTTGAAATCTTTACAATCGAATCTCAATCAATTGGTGATCGAAGGCAGTCAATCTGAAATTAAAAAATCTTAACCTCAGCACATTTAATTTTGAGCATCAACGCATATGAGCCAATTAAAAGAGTCGTCATCGGTACACCTATCTGTGCAACAACGGGTCGAGTTTGAGCAAGGTTTAGTTCAGCTCAAAGCACGGCGAAACAAAATGCGTGCCTCGATGATGTTGTCTTTACTGCTGGGCATCATGGCGGTGGTGGCGTTGTATTTTAATCAACAATTGATTTACGCTTTTTTTGAGATTTCACCGACCTTGCAACAACTGCATGTGCGCAAAATGATTATTTTAGTCATTTGATTCAGTGGATTTTATGGCTTGGACTTAAGCTCAGTGTGTCTTTTGTCGGAGCGATTTTACTGATTTTCTACGCAAAGAAACTCTCTTTTTTTAAGCAAAAATTGAAAGGTTTTGTACAAACGACTTTGGCATTTGTGATTAGTTTTATCTTGTTGTGGGTAGGATTGAGTTTTGCGCAGTACGAATGGGTTGGTGATGATCGTCAGCAAGAGCAGTATATAGAAGCGGTTGAATACAAAACAAATATTGGGCAAAGTGATGTCTATCGTTATATTCAGCAAAGCAAAATTGATGAGCCTGTTGCGGATTATTTGTTGGCGCAGACAGCAATTCTACACCGTCCAATAGATCGTGAAGTGGCATTGGCTTATTTATCCAAGCTCGCCAAAATTGAGAAAAATGATACAAGTCAAATGGTGACGTATGGTTTTAAACCTGAGCAAATGTGGATGATGCAGCATCAAATCTATGGCAAAGCAGTGACACCATTTGCCGAAACTGTGCAAAATCAAGTCAATGAAGCAAATCGTATTGTGCAAATCATGCAATTGATTTTAATTGCTTTGATTATTAGCTTTACTGTGTTAATGATGATTTTTTATCTGCTGAATTGGCGACTAAGCAAACGGCTAGGGCGGATTGAACAGCAGTTATTACAATGAGAGTTTGATGGCGACTACTAACCAATAAAAAATTATCCATTGCAATAAATTACCCATATAAAAAGGAATAACATGAGTAAATTAAAAGAAGCATTACTCGAAATTGAAGAATTTTGGCCGGAACCCGATCCTAAACTGGTTGGGAATGAAACAGATTGAAAACCTGAAAAAGCTAACCTTAAATTGTCGCAATGCGTGTATTGACAGTTTGCTGTATCAGGTTACTTTGTCGGAGCATTCAGCAAAATTATTATCGAAAATCAGTACATATCCATAATTCGTACAAAATCTATGCGAAACATGGCAATAGCGAAGTCAGATAAAATCCACACAGTACATTGTGAAAAGAGCATTACGCACACTGTCGTAAAATACTGTTTAACTTTTGGCTAAAATGCGTTTTACAAATACTTATAATTCAAGTTAAATAAGTACTTCAATAAAAAACCAAACTATGGAAATGAAGTTTATGGCACATCAGTTTACTGTCGATGCAACGATTACTGGGGTTTCACTTGAGCAGTTTAAAACTTTGGTTAAAGATACCGAATTACACGAAGCCGTGTGTCGCCGTATTCCAGGTGAAAAGCTGGAAATTCTTGAATCAAATTTGAATGGTAATATTTACACTTTACGTCGTGAATATAACCTTGATGTGAATATTCCTGAAGTAGCTAAAAAACTACTCAAAGATGCCTTTCGTCTAAAGCGTAGTGATGTGACCAATGTAGAGCAACTCACTTCTACGGTTGAACTTGGTGCAAATCTGCCACTACAAGCAACCAGTCAACGTACAGTGACAGGCGATGCCAATCAAGTGAATTTTAAGCTGAATTGGACGGTTAAGGTGAAAGTGCCACTTATCGGCGGTATGCTTGAAAAACATGCAGAAGGTGAGATTCGTCGTTTTAGCGATTTAGAAATTTCAATCGTTGAAGACGAAATTAAAAAGAAATTGGCGACAGCTTAAGCATTAGGGATCTTTTAATTATAAAATTTCTAATCTGTTTTGTACATGCAACTTTCTGATCGTTCAGCATATATTTTTTTGATCTGACTGTGCTTTCACTAAAGTTGCATGTTTCTCCCTCTCGGTCTGTTATACTCTCCTGCACAGTTGTATAAATATTTTATCTCCTATGAACACTTTTCAAACCAGCGAAGTACTTTCTCCTGCGACCCGTTACCAAAATGCTTTAGATTCAGGTCAATTTAGCCCTGATGTTGAGCAAGCCAAAGCAGTAGAAAACTTAGAGCGTGTTTGGCAAGAGTTGATTCAACGCTATAAATCCTCCAAAAAAGCATTCCGTCGTTTTCGCCGTCAGAATTCACCTAATGGTGTCTATATGTGGGGCGGTGTAGGACGTGGTAAAACGTGGCTGATGGATCAGTTTTATGATGCCGTACCGTTTCGCCGTAAGATGCGCATGCACTTTCATCACTTCATGCAACATGTACATCTTGAGCTCAACAAACTCTCTGGTCAGCGTAATCCGCTCGATATCGTTGCCGATCAGATTTATCGTGATGCGGTGGTGATTTGCTTCGATGAATTTTTTGTATCGAATGTGACCGATGCAATGATTTTGGGCGATCTTTTTCAAAAGCTATTTAGTCGTGGCGTAACGTTGGTTGCGACGTCAAATATTGCCCCTGATGGTCTATATAAGAATGGCATTCATCGTGATCGTTTTTTACCAACCATTGAATTGGTGAAAAAGAATTGTACCGTGCTTAATGTTGATTCGGGTGTGGATTATCGTCTACGTGTCCTCAAGCAATCGCAATTGTTTAAATATCCACTGAATCGTGAGCATGAAGCGTGGATCGAAGAGCGTTTTAACAGTTTAACCAATAATCAAGTGAAATCACCTGAGCCGATTTTGGTCAATAATCGTGTGGTCGTAACACGCATGCACACAGAAGATGTATTGTGGTGTGACTTTTCTGAGCTGTGTTTAAAGCCTCGCAGTCCAGCGGATTTTATTGAAATTGCTAATACTTTTAATACGGTTCTCGTGAGTCATATTCCGCATCTTAATGATCATTTGGCGGATGGGACACGTCGATTTATTTATTTAGTTGATGAGTTTTACGATCGTCGTGTGAAATTGATTTTGACCTCGGAAGACTCCATTATCCAATTGTACAAAGGTGAGCGTCTTGCATTTGAGATTGAACGAACTCGTTCACGTTTGCTTGAGATGCAATCCGAGGACTACCTCAATACTGAACATCGTTTGAATGAATTGACCAATGCGACACAGCGTGAGTTGATCTAAAGATTTTTTGATGGATTCATGAATCTTAGGATTTACTCAGCTTTTTTGTTTAAAAGCATTACAAGCTAGAGAAAAGACTATTATTTTCTTAAAACATGTTTATTATTTTACGTGGTAATAGAGGTATGCAGATGATTTTTCATCAGTATACTAGTTGTTTGATTGAATTTTGTGTCGATTGCGCTTGTATAAACACAGGCGAAACTGAACCTTAATCATAAATTCAAAGTATCCAAAAGTTAGGAAGCACAATGACTGAACGTATTCAACAAGGCAAACTTGCGATTGCCAAAGAACTTTACGATTTTATTGAAAATGAAGCACTCCCAGGCAGCGGTATCGACAGTGCAACATACTGGAAAAACTTTGAACAAGTCGTTGTCGACCTTAGCCCAAAGAACAAAGCATTGCTTGAAAAGCGTGAAGCTTTACAAAAACAAATCGATGAATGGCATCGCAACAACACGTTTGAACTCGAAGCGTACAAGGCTTTCTTAACTGATATTGGTTATTTAGAGCCTGAAGTTGCAGATTTCCAAATCACTACGGAAAATGTTGATGAAGAGATTGCACTTCTTGCAGGTGCGCAGTTGGTTGTACCAGTACGTAATGCACGTTACAGCTTGAACGCTGCCAATGCACGTTGGGGCTCATTGTATGACGCCTTGTACGGATTCGACGTCATCTCTGATGAAGGTGGCGCAGAAAAAGGTAAAGGCTACAATCCTGCTCGTGGTGCAAAAGTCATTGCATTTGCGAAGAACTTCTTGAATGAAACATTTCCATTGGCACAAGGTTCACACGATGATGTGACTAAATATGCTGTGGAATCTAATGCACTTGTGGTTACGCTGAAAGACGGTTCAACCACGACGTTGAAAAATGAATCACAATTCGTTGGCTTCAATGGAGAAGCATCTGCACCGACAGAAATCGTTTTGCTCAACAATGGTCTGCACGTAATCATCGACATCGATGCGTCAAGCCCAATCGGTCAAGCGGATTCTGCTGGCGTGAAAGATTTGATCATGGAAGCGGCGATTACCACCATTCAAGATTTGGAAGACTCGGTTGCTGCGGTTGATGCAGAAGAGAAAGTTGAAGGCTACCGCAACTGGTTAGGTTTGATGCGTGGTACGCTTCAAGAATCTATTACCAAAGGTGATCAAGTCATTACCCGTACTTTGAACAAAGACCGTACGTGCAAAAACTTGATCGGTGGCGAAACAACGCTTCACGGTCGTTCATTGATGTTACTTCGTAATGTGGGTCACTTGATGACAAATCCAGCGATCTTAGTGGATGGTCAAGAAATCTATGAAGGCATCATGGATGCATTGATTACACCATTGCTTACCGTTGCGGACATCAAAGGTCAAAACGAACTCAAGAACTCTCGTAAAGGTTCGATGTATATCGTTAAGCCTAAAATGCACGGTCCAGAAGAAGTGGCATTTACGGTTGAATTGTTTGGTCGTGTAGAGAAAGCTTTAGGTCTTCCTGACAAGTGTTTGAAAGTCGGCATCATGGACGAAGAGCGTCGTACTTCTGTGAACTTGAAGAACTGTATCGCTGAAGCGAAAGATCGTACCATCTTCATCAACACAGGCTTTATGGATCGTACTGGTGATGAAATCCATACCTCTATGGAAGCTGCGCCTGTTGTACGTAAAGAAGCTGTTAAAACACAAAAATGGATTGCCGCTTACGAAAATCGTAACGTCGCAATCGGTCTTGCTTGTGGTCTACAAGGCAAAGCGCAAATCGGGAAAGGCATGTGGCCAAAACCTGATAGCATGAAAGACATGCTTGCGACGAAGACAGCACATCCAAATGCAGGTGCAAGCTGTGCATGGGTACCGTCACCGACTGGTGCGGCACTTCACGCAATGCACTATCATCAAATCAACGTCAAAGCACGTCAAGATCAATTGAAAACTGAACAAATGTTGTCTTTAGACGATCTATTGACACCACCATTTGCACCAGAAACTAACTGGTCAGAAGCAGAGATCAACAACGAACTTGAAAATAACTGTCAAGGTATCTTGGGTTATGTAGTTCGTTGGGTTGACTTGGGTGTAGGTTGTTCAAAAGTACCAGACATCAACAATGTCGGTTTGATGGAAGACCGTGCAACTTTGCGTATTTCATCTCAACACGTTGCCAACTGGTTGCGTCACGGTATCGTGACTCAAGCGCAAGTGGAAGAAGTATTGAAGCGCATGGCGAAAATCGTTGATGAACAAAATGCTAATGATCCACTTTACACGCCAATGGCACCAAACTTTGACGGTATTGCGTTCCAAGCAGCATCTGACTTGATCTTCAAAGGCGCAGAGCAACCATCTGGTTATACAGAGCCACTATTGCACGCTGCACGTTTGAAGTTGAAAGGTTATAAGGGCGACTAATCATTTCGATGAAACCGCTTTAAAAAGAAAGACTCAGTTTTTACTGGGTCTTTTTTTGATGTTTAACACGATAAGATTACGAATTGATTTGCTAAATCGACTGATGCAAGTTCAAAACTAACCCTATATTTTTGTGTATAGTTCACGTAAACTATTTGGCGAATTTTTCAATAAAATACCTGTCAAATCGCAATGTTATATTCCTTAGCTCGCTCAATGTTGTTTAAGCTCGAAGCCGAACGTGCTCATGAAGTGACTTTATCTTCACTGAAAATCGCTCACAAGCTTGGCTTGGTCCAAAATATTTATAAACAATATCAAAAGCCTGTGACCTGTATGGGTATTCAATTCCCAAATCCAGTTGGACTTGCCGCAGGTTTGGATAAAAATGGCGACTACATCGATGCGTTAGCAGCTTTAGGTTTTGGCTTTATTGAGATTGGTACAATCACTCCACGTCCACAATCAGGCAATCCACATCCACGCTTGTTCCGCCTTCCTGATGCCAAAGCAATCATTAACCGTATGGGCTTTAATAATGATGGTGTAGATAAGCTCGTTGAAAATGTAAAAAGTGCAAAATATCAAGGTGTGCTTGGCATTAACATCGGTAAAAATGCCGATACACCAGTGGAAAATGCCACAGAAGACTATTTGATTTGCTTAGAAAAAGTCTATCAATATGCGTCCTATGTCACGGTCAATATTTCCTCACCAAATACCAAAGGTTTGCGTAGCTTGCAGAGTGGTCATGCGCTGACTGAACTCTTAGAAACCTTAAAAAATAAACAATTAGAGCTTGCAGAACAATTTAGCTTTTATGTGCCATTAGTACTCAAAGTTGCACCAGATTTAACAGCTGAAGATATTGAGTTTATTGCAGATCAATTACTCAAATTTAAAATTGATGGTTTGATCGTCACCAATACCACGCTCGGTCGTGAAGGTGTCGAAGGCATGCTTCATGGTGATGAGCAGGGCGGTTTATCAGGTGAGCCTGTCTTCACAAAAAGTACCAAATGCCTCAGTCAGTTTTCCAAAATATTACAAGATCAAATCCCATTGATTGGTGTCGGTGGTATTCTGTCGGGGGAACAAGCTGCGTTGAAACGTGCTTCAGGCGCAAGCCTAGTACAAATTTATAGTGGTTTGATTTATACAGGTCCGAATCTAATTGCAGATTGTGTTGAATCTTTTTAAATCTGATTTTTAATTTCAATATTTTTGATTGAATTTAAAGTGTCGATGAAAGCTTGAGTATTGTTGAGTAGCAGTGCATGAACACCCTTGATATTATCATGATCATCCTCATCTTGATCAGTACCATGAATGGTCTGCGTCAGGGTTTGATTCATGCCTTAGCCAATCTGATTGGTTGGGTGCTTGCGCTGATTTGTGCAACGAAATTTAGTGAATCTCTGCGTCCGCTGATGGGTTTTATCGGTCAAGATCAGACCGTTCAACATATTGCTGCCTTTATTGCGATTGTTTTGGTTGTGGTGATTTTAACGTGGACACTGGGATATTTGTTGCATCAAGTGGTCAAAAAGTTGAAACTGTCTTGGTTTAATCGTTTGGCAGGCGGTGCATTTGGTTTTGCAAAAATGGCTGTGGTATTTTTGATCGCAATTCATATCTTGCAAGGCTGGGTTGCACAAACCAAAATGTGGCAAGATTCAAAAGTGATCGGATGGCTTCAACCTTATGCCTCACAAACCATTGAATATTCACAACAGATCGTACAAAAAACGACTGCTGAGTTAGAAAGCTTCAATTCTGATGATCATTCTAAAGCGCAAGATGATATAATATCGCCCTCAAATGGGGAAAATCAGTCTAAGACTGCCAATCCATTTTTATAAAATTATTTGAAAGACTATTTCGTATCAATTCGAATAGATATTCAAATGGTTTTATGCTGTTGTTTTAACACTCGTTTTATCTATGAAGTTCCTAGCCAGTCTGCGAGGTTTCTATGTGTGGTGTGGTTGGTATAGCTGCGAAGTCGCCAGTAAATCAAATGTTATATGATGCGTTAACCATGTTACAGCATCGTGGACAGGACGCAGCAGGGATCATTACCTGCCATGATGGGCGTCTATATCTCCGTAAAGACAATGGCATGGTGCGAGATGTGTTTCACACACGCCACATGCGTGCATTAGTCGGCAACTATGGCATCGGTCATGTTCGTTACCCGACTGCAGGTTCATCAAGTAGTGCAGAAGCACAACCGTTTTATGTCAATTCGCCATATGGTATTTCCCTTGCCCATAACGGCAATCTGACCAATGCAGCAGATATTCATAAAGATTTATTTAGCGCAGATTTGCGTCATATCAATACTGACTCCGACTCAGAGGTTTTACTTAATGTCTTTGCACATGAATTGCAAAAATGTGGCAAGGTCAACCCAAGCGAAAAAGACATTTTCATCGCTGTAACTAGTGTACATCAGCGTTGTAAAGGTGCGTATGGTGTGGTCGCATTGATCACAGGGCATGGCTTGGTAGGCTTCCGTGATCCGAATGGTATTCGTCCTTTGGTTTATGGTTCTCGTGAAACTGATGAAGGTATGGAATATATTATCGCGTCAGAATCGGTTGCGATTACTTCTCTAGGCTTTAAGGTTGAACGTGATCTTGAACCCGGCGAAGCGATGTTTGTTGATAGCAAAGGTAATCTTTTCCTACAGCAATGTGCGACTGCGCCATTACATCGTCCATGTATTTTTGAATATGTGTATTTTGCTCGTCCAGATGCGACGCTTGATGGGATTTCTGTCTATAAGGCTCGCTTGAAAATGGGTAAAAAGCTTGCACATAAAATTCTTAAAGAATGGGGCAAAGATCACGAAATTGATGTGGTCATTCCGATTCCAGATACCAGTCGTACATCTGCGCTTGAACTTGCAAATTATCTTGGTGTGAAGTTCCGTGAAGGTTTTATGAAAAACCGTTATATCGGTCGTACCTTCATTATGCCAGGTCAGCAACAGCGTAAAAAATCAGTCCGTCAAAAGCTCAACCCTGTAGAACTTGAGTTTAAAGACAAGAATGTATTGCTTGTTGATGACTCGATCGTACGTGGTACGACCTGTGAAGAAATTATTCAAATGGCACGTGATTCTGGTGCGAAACAAGTGTTTTTTGCCTCTGCAGCGCCAATGATTAAATTCCCGAATGTCTATGGTATTGATATGCCTGCAAAATCTGAATTGATCGCAGCGGATCGTACCGTTGAAGAAGTCCGTCAAATCATTGGCGCAGATCGTTTGATTTTCCAAGATTTGGAAGACTTAAAAGCGGCTGTACGTACTAAGAAAATCCCTAAAATCACCGAGTTTGATTGTGCGGTATTTGATGGACATTATGTCACTGAAGGCATTGATGCCGAGTATTTGAAGCGTCTTGAACAAAGTCGTAATGATACGGCGAAGAAGAAAAAAGATGGCTACATTGATGTCAACGTCGATGCGGCATCGGTTGATCTAACTGGTATCAAAGAAGACGCTTAAGATTTATCGTGTTTGATGAGCTAGCAGAAAGACGTTTAAGCGAAAAGTTTAAGCGTCTTTTTTTCATCTTATTTTCCATCATATTTGTTTTTGGCTCAGAATTCAGGTCGTTTCAGTGAACTATATCCAATGGATATGCTTGCGATACGACTCAAAATAAGTTATCACTAAAAATATACGGATAGATTTACTTACACATGCTGTTTTATCACCATTTTTCGGTCTGCATATGATCAGTTTACGGATTCATCATTTTAAATTGCTTGTGGTCTTTGCTTTGGCGTTGGTTTCCGTCATTGTGGTACTGAATTTTATATTTGGTTTGATTGTGCATTTTTTTGATAGTACACAATCTATTTGGTGGCATGTACTTAGTCCTGCAGTGATTATTGGTATATTTTTGCTGTGTGGTCTGAATATTATTTATCGACAGCTTATTTATAAAGGTGATGGACGATTTGTTGCAAAACACCTTCGTGCAAAAGCGATTGAGCGACTCAATGCAGTCCCAAATGAAAGCATTGCATTACAAATCAATGATGAAATCGCCAGTCTTTGTGGTGTCAAACCTGCATATTTATTTGTGCTACATGATGAGCTTGGTATTAATGCATTTACCGTGGGGTTTGGGAAAAAAGATGCCAGTATTGTGCTGACATGGGGTGCGCTTCAATCGATGGATTATCCTGAGATTAAAGCACTCATTGCTCAGCAGTATGTACATATTCAATCCAATGCATTTATTGAACATACTCGATTACTCGTTTGGTGCAGTGGTCTTTTATATTTTTCACAGCTTGGTAGTTTGTTTGTTGTAAAAGGCACGAAGCGTAAATCGTTGGTGATGGATAGTAAGTTTGCAGCGATCTATGTGGCTTGGGGCGGGTTTATTTGGCTATTGGGCAGTCTTGGGGTGTTGATTAGCCGCATCGTCAAATTTCTGTTGTATGTCCGTCGTGAATATCCAGTTGACCAGCAAACTTTAAGCTTCGTTGCTGAAGAGGACTTGTTACACGCACTGAGTCGTATCTATGTGCATACCTACGGCTCACAACTTTTTCGAGTAGAAAGTGAAGCACTTGCACATATGTGCTTTGCTAATGCGTTGACTGAACAAAGTTGGTTTAGAGTCCATGCAATTCTCAGTGATCGAATTGATCAACTGCATGATTTAAATAGCCAGATTTTCAAACTGCAAAATAAAAATAATGTCATTGATTGGAAAAAGCTTGCCGCACGTTTTTTGTTGCCAACCAATGAAACACGTGTACTGGAAATTTTTGATACTAGCAATCAATTTTCAATACATCCATCACCTGTACTTCGACTTTCACCGATTAGCTTTGCGACCAAAGATGCAATGAAACCGCTTAGCCTTGAGTTAAGACAAGGTTGGCAACGACCTGACGTCATTGTCCGTGCAATGCAAACGGCGACAGGTAGCCGTGAGGTCATTTTGGCGATATTTATGATTCGCCAATACCGTGAGTTTATTCCTGAAGATGCAGAGGTGAGTCGGGCGATCGTTGAAGCATTGCTAAAGCTTGATGGTCGTATCCATTTGCAAATCTTTAATGATGCTTTGCAATATATTGATCGTATGCCGAATATCATCAGTCATCATTATCTAAAGAAAATTGCTTCGCTTATTCAGGCTGATGGCGAGATTGGCTTATTAGATAGTTTGCTTTTTGATCGGGTGAAAGCAACACAGTCATTACTTGAGCCATCATTGCCTGTGATTCGTGAAAACTGTTTAACTGAGCTAGTCGTTGTGGTTGATGCGGTGCTTCATGTACAACAAATTGACAGTCTTAGGCAAGTGAAAGTCAGGCAACGGATTTTAAAGAAAATTCTTAAACATCATGAGTTGCAAGCCTATACTCGGATTACAGAACATGAGATAGATTTGGGGCAGTGTATTCAAAGCATCTCAGGACTTTTATATAGACAACGGATGTATTTGCTCGCTGTGATTGAACAAGAAATGTGGGCAAATCGATCCATCAGCCAAGATGAGCTCGATGTGTTAGAATTGCTTTACTGGCGCTTTGGTTTTGAGTCGAATAGCATTGTCGATCGCATGCTAAAACAAAATAGTTTGATGATTTGACCAATGACGATCTAATAAACGGCTTAGAAATGTGCAGTCGCACGCAGAGTGATTGAATTGATCGATGCACTATGTTATCTTTCGCATCGTCTTGAGAGATCAGACAAATATAGAGGATTGGTGTAATGGTAGCATGACGGTCTCCAAAACCGTTCGTCAAGGTTCGAGTCCTTGATCCTCTGCCAAGATTCGAAAAAACCTGCTAACATTTAGCAGGTTTTTTTATATCTATATTTTGTTAAAAGCTTTTAAATTCTTAATAATTTTTCAATAGTTCATCTCAATCTCGCCTATAAAATGAATGAAATCCTCATCGGTTATCTTAGCTTATTTTTAAGTGCATTTGGTGCAGCTACGCTACTTCCGCTACAGTCGGAAGCTTTGCTAATTGCATTATTGATTTCTGAAAAATACTCGACTGTTTTACTATTAATGATCGCAACATTTGGCAATGTCTTAGGTGCTTGTGTGAATTGGTTGTTAGGTATAAAAATTGAAACTTATAGATATCGAAAGTGGTTTCCAATATCTGAGCAAAAGCTAGATCAAGCACAAAACTTATATGCCAAATATGGTTCGCCGATTTTATTACTTAGTTGGCTACCGATCATTGGTGATCCAATCACTTTAATTAGTGGTATACTCAAAGAAAATTTTTTTAGATTTTTATGCTTTGTCGCAGTGGCAAAATTTTTAAGATATTTAGTCATTTATCTTGCGTATAGCGCATATTAAAACAATAAAAAATCCCTCATAAAGAGGGATTTAATGTTTTTATGGTTTTAATTTTAGGGATTAGCGAAATGTTTTAAAACGTTTGCTATCATCCATAAATGACTTTTCACCTGCTGGTGCTTCGATCGAGCCAAGTACCAACTGCGCACGAAGCTTCCAATTTGCAGGAATGTCAAAAGTCTGTGCAACTTCTTCATCAACGATAGGGTTGTAATGTTGCAATGATGCACCAATGTTGATTTCCGCTAGGGCAGTCCATGTTGTAAACTGTGCAATTGCAGAAGAATGCTCAGACCACACTGGAAAATTATCTGCATAAAGTGGAAATTGATCTTGCAAGTCTTTGATCACATCTTGATCTTCATAAAATAATACTGTGCCATAACCTGCTGAGAAGCTGTCAATTTTTTGACTGGTTGATTCAAAATTTTCCTCAGGCACCATTTTGCGCAATGTTTCACGCACGATTTCCCAAAACTTGGTGTGTGACTCGCCGTATAAAGTCACTGCACGAGAAGATTGAGAGTTAAACGAAGATGGCGATTGTTTGATCGCTTCCTGAATCACAGCATCAAGCTGTTCAGGCGTTTGGCTGACGTTTTTGCCAATGGCGTAGATAGAACGACGTTGTTTGATTTGTTCGATAAAAGACATGGTGATATTCCTTCAATCTGTACTGATTGTTCAGCGTTAATTGTTCAGTTAATTTAACAAGACAAGCGCAGTATAAAGTTGAATGAAATATCTTGCAGTAGTGTATTTACAATACACTGTTTTATATTTGCAACGAACAATTCAAAAGATTAAAAAGCTAACTTGAAGCCCATAGTTGGTATGGCTTCAATCAAGTCATAGGAATTTCACATTCTTGGGTTAATTTTTCTGCCAAATAGTCAATCAATACACGTACCGCAGGTAAAACACCTTTGCGACTTGGATAGACCATATGGAAAATACCATGTTGCGCATGATAATCAGGCAAGACATAGACCAACTCACCTGAGGCAATTTTTTCCGATGTTACAGAATCGGGAAGTAGGGCAATGCCACAATCTTTGGCGGCCAATTCTGCGAGCATGATCAAATCGGAGCCCAATAACATCGGCTGAATCTGTACTTTTTCCAAAGAGCCATCGGTGCATTTCAGTTCAATATTTTGCTGAATAAATTGATCTGACATACTCAATATACGGTGTGTTGCAAGTTCATCAGGGCTGTTTGGCGCACCATATTGATTGAGATAGGCTTGGCTTGCACATAGATGTTGTTCACTGATGCCAAAACGACGAATAATCAAATTACTATCTTCATCAAGCTGTGTGCGGACACGAACTGCCAAATCAATGCCTTCATTGATCAGATCAACACGTCGATTGCTAATTAAAAGCTGTAATCGTACTTCAGGATAAAGTGCCAAAAACTCAGGCAGAATTTTTGCAAATTCATTCTGTGCCATTGATGTAGGAATACTGACTTTGACCGTACCACGTGGCGTATCGCTCAGGTTTTGCACAAAATCTTCGGCAGACTTGGCAGCTTCGATCATGACTTTTGCACGCTCATAAACTTGCATGCCCATATCGGTCACAGAGAACTGTCTTGAGTTGCGATGAATGAGGCGAATATCTAAATATTCTTCAAGCTTTTGGATACGACGGCTCAGCTTTGATTTTGGAATATCTGTAGCACGTTCGGCTGCACTAAAGCCACCATACTCAACAACCATGGCAAAGCAGTAATAATCATCTAAATGTGAAAACATACATGAAGAATAAAAAGTAAAAGATAGCAATGAGTTTAAAAGGAAAACAAAGATTTAAAAAGTGAAAAATAGAAAATGCGAAACATTCAATGAACTTGATTAGAAAGGAAAAATTAAAAAGAGAGAAAATTATTATAAGAATAATGGCGTCCCTACGGGGATTCGAACCCCGGTTACCGCCGTGAAAGGGCGATGTCCTAGGCCTCTAGACGATAGGGACGTTGTGAGGTGTGCGTATCATATAGAGCTGTTACAACAATGTCAAATATATTTTCGCCTTTTAACTGAATTGTCCTCCAGTTCAATTATTGTCTTTTCGCAAGACATCTTGAATGTATTGCATGCCTTCGCTTGCGGTCATTGTGATACGTTGATATTGCGCAGGGATTGCAGATTGATCTGCTTTTGGATCAATATAAAAGGCTTGGCAATGTGCAGGGATTTCATGCACTAAAGCAGCAACAGGATAGACTGCTAGACTTGTCCCAATCACAATAAAAATATCTGCCTTATTCGCCATATGAATTGCTTGTTCATATGCAGGCACGGCTTCACCAAACCACACCACATGCGGACGAAGCGGATAGCCTTGTGGGCAGAGGTCACATTCAAGATCAAGTTCCCAACCTTCGATGGGATAATAGGTTTCTTTTGCATCCAAAGACAATTTTGAAGATTTTGCTAAACGAATATTTCCATGCAAATGTAATACATGTTGACTGCCTGCACGCTCATGCAAATCATCAATATTCTGCGTGATCACTTGCACTGAAAAATCATTTTCTAATTCAGCAATGGCGAGATGTGCGCTGTTTGGCTGTGCTTCGATGATTTGTTTACGACGCTGATTATAAAACTGCTGAACAAGTTTAGGGTTCTTCGCCCAAGCCTCAGGTGTGGCAACGTCTTCGATACGGTAGTTTTCCCAAAGTCCATCGCTATCTCGAAAGGTATTGATACCACTTTCGGCACTCATGCCTGCACCTGAAAACACTACTAAATTTTTCATCAGTTTTACTCAAATTTTAGAAATTATTCTTCGAGTTTAATGCGTTTGGCTTTGGACATACAGTTTTGATAACGTCCATTTACACGTTCGGCGAACCAATTAGTATTGTAGTCACGGCTAAGCTTTGGTCCTGAGATCACGACTTTTGGCATGATCGCATAAGGCGCATCACTTCCTGTTTTTTGTTCGTATTTGGCTTTGATCAATTGATAGGTATCAGTTTGTTCAAATTCTTGTCGTTTTTCTTTTTTCAAATCTCGACGAATCTTACGTGGTGACGGTGCATTTGGATTGGTTGAGAAATATTCAATGATGGTTTTTTCCGTACTACTTTTTTGCAGTCGCACGTCATTATCTTTGTTGTAAAGCAACAAGTCGCCATCCAAGTCGAGATCGGAATCAGTCAGTCGATTCAGCATTTTTTGGAAAGCAGCATTGCGACTGGAGTACATGCCAGAGTTGTAATCAGCAAAGCGATAGAGCGGCTTTTCATAATCCGCAGGGTACATCATCAGCCGATGAATACCGTAGTACAAGCCACCATATTGGGTATATAAGTCATCTCGCAATTGGTTGATGCCCATGACGCTGCGTTTATGTGCTTTGGCGTAGCGAATATGGACTTGCATCGATCCAAGTGTGGTGATCGGATTAAAGCTTTCGGCAATATCTTTTCCGACCATTTTTGCAGCGCCTGCAACGGCAACCACATGATAATGCTTAGCGAAATATTCAAACATTTCACGATAGAGTTGATCAAGCTCACGTTCAGTTTGAACTTTTTCTAATTTTGTTAAGTAGTTATCTTTAGGCGTTGGCTTGGTTTTGAGCATATTCTGAAAATACTTCGCCATCGTTTTGCCAAGCTTTTCTTCTAATCGTTCATTGATTTCTTTTACTGCTTTCCGACCAAGATTCGGCACATGCGGATCGGCAATAAAGTTAGACTCTTGGTCAATGACTGCGATCATCGTACAGACATTTTCCTTATCACGAATTATGTCTAGTTCTTCGCTAATGGCAAAAATATCATTCGCCCAGCTTTGACTGTCTTTGACACGATTGGGAATCAGTTTGTTGATTTGCTCCGCATCGAGTTGTGGTTCTTGATCACGGTTAAACCAACTACCATCACATGCCGTCAAAAACATGGTCGCAGAAAGTGATAGACAGAAAACATTGCGCTTAAAAGCGTTCGACATCTTGAATGTAGAATGGGAATGAGACATAGATTTTCGTTGATTGAATGAGCGATTCTAAAATAGAAGTCAATGATCAGAGCAGAAAGATAAAGCAGACCTAGTCAATTATAGAATAAATTTGAGCATAGCGTATACTATGTGCCAATTGAAATCGTATTGACTATTAAGTTCAGCATTGAATTTTATTAGCAATATTCTGTATTTTTGAGGTTTGTTTCAAACATTATATGCGTATCGGTTCTTATCAACTAGACAATGCTTTGATCGTGGCACCGATGGCGGGAGTCACAGATCGTCCATTTCGCACGCTGTGTAAGCACTTTGGTGCAGGACATGCGGTCAGTGAAATGATGACCGCTGATAAGACATTGCGCATGTCTAAAAAAAGTCTGTATCGCGCCAATTTCGATGGTGAGCTTGCGCCAATCTCTGCACAAATCGCAGGATCAGATCCCGAGCAACTGGCAGAAGCGGCACGCTACCAAGTCGCCAATGGTGCGCAAATCGTCGATATCAATATGGGTTGTCCTGCCAAGAAAGTCTGCAATAAACTCGCAGGGTCGGCACTACTCCAAGATGAAGAATTGGTACAACGCATCTTAAATGCAGTCGTTGAAGCGGTTGATGTCCCTGTGACGTTGAAGACTCGCTTAGGCTTTAAAAATGGTGAAGAAAATATTCTAAAAGTTGCTCAATATGCAGAGCAGGCGGGGATTGCAGCATTGGCTTTACACGGTCGAACTCGTGAAGATATGTATCTGAATACCGCACGCTACGAACTCATCAAAGCAGTCAAGCAGTCGATCAATATTCCTGTGATTGCCAATGGTGATATTGATAGCCCTGAAAAAGCCAAATACGTATTGGACTACACAGGTGCCGATGCGATCATGATTGGTCGAGCTGCGCAAGGTCGTCCGTGGATTTTCCGTGAGATAGAGCATTACTTAAAAACAGGAACGCATTTACAAGCGCCTAAAATCACTGAAATCCGAGAAGTACTATTAGGACATTTGTCAGAGTTATATCAATTCTACGGTGAGTATTCAGGTTGTCGTATCGCTCGGAAACATATTGCGTGGTACACGAAAGGTTTACGAGATAGCAATGCCTTTCGTCAATCCATGTATAAAGTCGAATCAACTGCCGAGCAAGCGCAAGTCGTAGCAGACTATTTTGAGCAACTGTTACATCATGGTCAGAGTCTGGCTGATGTGCAAGTTGAGCAAGTGGATCTGTTAGCTACCCATTAATTAAACTAAAAATTCAATTCTAAACATTAATTTTAGGTATGGATTTTAAGGATCAGCTTGATTGATGCTTAATCACCATCACAGGAATAGGCGATTGGGTTAATACCGACTGCGCCACACTACCCAAAACCAACTTTTTCACGCCTGTACGACCATGCGAGCCCATGACAATCAAGTCTGCACCGACTTCATCAGCGACATGGATAATGCCTTCTGATGGACTTCCATGAAAGACTTTGGGCTGCGCTGTAATACCTTCATTTTCAAATGTTTGTGCAATCTCTTGTAATCGAGATTTTGCCGATGCTTCTGCTTCCATAAAGTGATCGGTGATCGCAGGGGCAACTTGATAAAAATCCACGCCAACATAAGGGTCAACCGAAACCACACTGACCAATGTCACTTGTGAGTGACATAATTTGGCAAGTGTGATGGCATGATCAACTGCGGCATACGAGATTGGCGAGTCGTCGACTGGAACGAGAATGTGCTGGTAGCTCATGGTGTAACTCCTTTTTTATCATTTCTATATCGAATTTACTTTAAAACTTACTATAAAATCACGCTACATCTATTTTCATTGAAACATAGGATAGCGTTGCTTTCAATTTGCAAATTTTTTAAATTGTATTGCTGTGTAAGTGTGCGAAATCTACCATTTTTTGCTAGAATAGCGCACTTCCAAAATTTTCATTCTCTTAGATATCGAGGCAAAGATGACGCAAAATAACGCTCAATCGACTTCCGAACCACAAATTTCTGAAAACGATTTAATCGCTCAGCGTCATGCCAAATTAAAACAGCTCCAAGAAAAGGCTGAACAGTCTAACCTAAGCGCCTATCCAAACACCTTTAAACGTGAGCATTATGCAGGCGACTTGCAAGCGCAGTTTTTAGAGCAAACTAAAGAACAAATCGAAGCAGCGGAACATGTCTATGTCAAAGTCGCAGGGCGAGTCATGCTCAATCGTGGCTCTTTCTTGGTCATTCAAGACATGACAGGGCGTATTCAGCTCTATGTCGCTCGTAAAGAGTTGGATGCTGGTACGCTTGCAACCATCAAAGGCTTGGATTTGGGCGATATTATTGCGGTATCGGGCTATATCGGTCGTTCGGGTAAAGGCGACCTTTATGTGCATATCGAACAGTTTGAGTTACTGACTAAATCATTGCGTCCATTGCCTGACAAATTCCACGGCTTATCAGATACCGAAGCGAAATATCGTAAGCGTTATCTTGATCTGATCGTGAATGAAGAAACTCGTAAAACTTTTGAAATTCGTGCCAAAGTCGTTGCAGGTATTCGTCAATTTTTGACTGAACAGCGTTATATGGAAGTTGAAACACCGATGATGCACGTCATTCCAGGTGGTGCGGCAGCGAAACCATTTGAAACCCATCATAATGCCTTGGATATGCCACTATTTTTGCGTATTGCGCCTGAGCTGTATTTGAAGCGTCTTGTGGTTGGTGGTTTTGAACGTGTGTTTGAGATCAATCGTAACTTCCGTAACGAAGGTGTATCAACACGTCACAATCCTGAATTCACCATGATTGAGTTCTACCAAGCTTATGCAGATTATAAAGACTTGATGGAATTAACTGAGAATATGCTGGAGAAATTGGCACTCGACATTTTGGGTTCGACTGATGTGCCATATGGTGAAGAAGTGTTTAGCTTCAAAGGTCCATTTAAGAAAATCTCGATGTTCGATGCGATCTTAGAACATAATCCAGAATTTACTGCTGAAAATGTCGGTGATCGTGAATTCTTGGCGGACTATGTGAAAAACACACTGAAAGAACAAGTTAAACCGTTCTTTGGCTTGGGTAAACTGCAAACCATTGTGTTTGAAGAAACCGTAGAAACTAAACTTCGTCAGCCGACGTTCATCACGGAATATCCTGCTGAAACCTCACCGCTTGCACGTCGTAATGATCATAATCCGCACATTACCGATCGTTTTGAATTCTTCATCGGTGGGCGTGAGCTTGCCAATGGTTTCTCGGAGTTGAATGATCCAATCGACCAAGCAGAGCGTTTCCAAGCCCAAGTGGTAGAAAAAGATGCAGGTGATGATGAAGCAATGCACTACGATGCAGACTTTATTGAAGCGCTTGAATATGGTTTGCCACCGACCGCAGGTGAAGGGATTGGGATTGACCGTTTGGTAATGATCTTTGCCAATGCGCCAAGTATCCGTGATGTGATCTTGTTCCCGCATATGCGTCGTAAAGATGTTTAAATCTTGATAAAGATGCGTAAAAAAGCCTTCAGTTGAAGGCTTTTCTGCTTTTAGGAAGTTGTATAGTTTATAACAGTTTAAGCGGCTTGCTCATCACGTTTAAACACCAACTCTTGTGTATTTGAGTTTTCTTTATCGAAGTAATAACCATCGACATTAAAGTCTTTCAATTGTTCAACTTTTTGGATTTTATTTTCAATGATAAAGCGCGACATTAAGCCTCGTGCTTTTTTTGCATAGAAGCTGATCACTTTGTATTTGCCATTCTTCTGATCGAGAAATACAGGTTTGATGATGTCACAGTTCAATACTTCCTCATTGACGGATTTGTAATATTCATCAGAAGCAAGATTGACTAAGATTTTAGACTTTTCCGCTTTCATATCTTCACGAAGCAATTCGCTGATTTGATCTCCCCAAAATTGGTAAAGATTCGTGCCACGATCATTTTTTAGTTTTGTACCCATTTCCAAACGATACGGCATCATCAAATCCAATGGACGAAGCAAACCATACAAACCTGATAGCATCCGTAAATGCTTTTGTGCATAGTTGATTTGAGTTTGATTTAAAGTTGTAGCATCCAATCCTGTATACACATCACCTGTAAAGGCATAGATTGCTTGACGCGCATTATGTAGGTCAAAGTCCTTTTGCCAATCTTTAAAACGATCGACATTGAGCTGAGAGAGTTTTTCACTAATACTCATCAATTGACCGAGTTGCGAAGCAGACAATTTTCGAGCTTCTTGGATGAGTTCAAAAGAATCATCTAACAGGCGTGGTTGGGTGAATTTTTCAGTGGGTAATTCTGATTCGTAGTCTAAGGATTTTGCAGGGGAAATGACGATAAACATAAGATTTTAATTCATAGTGATCATTAATACTTAGCTTAGCAAAGCAAACTTAAACTGCAAATGGAAATCTGTGATGAGTTTTATGGGTAAATTCTTTTTTGATTTGAACAATCCTTTTGGATGATACTTAAAACAACATTTTGCACAAATTATTAGAGTAAAGATTGCTACAATAACTTCAACAAATACAGGTGAATTATGACTGAAAAAATCTATCTGCAATGTGAAGCCGGGCAAGTACAAGTCTATGAAGACCTTCCAGAAAATATCAAAGCCATTGCCTTAGTCACGCATCCACATCCGTTGATGGGTGGTAATCCAAAACATAAAATTCCACAGCTCATGGCAGAGATTTTTGCTGAGCATGGTTGTTTGGTATGGCGACCAAACTTTCGTGGGTCGGGGGATTCACAAGGTGAGCATGATGATGGTGTCGGTGAGAGTAAAGATATTGCCAATCTTGCCATGCAGATGCAGGAGAAATATCCAAATCTGCCATTTTATGCAGGTGGTTTTTCTTTTGGCTCACATGTTTGGGCGAAAAGTTTCCATTTACTGGATGAAGCACATCGTCCTAAGCAAATGGTTTTGGCAGGGCTTCCTGCTGGGCGTGTTCGTGATATGGTAGATTATCAAACGCCTGAAATTGATCACGATATTTTGCTGATTCATGGTGAGCAAGATGACATTACACCGCTTGCTGATGTGGTGGCTTGGGCGAAACCTCAACGACACCCAATCACCATCATGCCGGGGGCGAATCATTTTTTTACGGGCTACCTGAATCCACTGAGAACGGTGATTGAGCGGTTTCTAGTATTCGATCAAACTTGAGTTTTTAGCCATCTTTTAAAATCAGATTTGTGCTTTTAAATTTGTTTTCAATTGTCTAAAAATGCTTGTGATGAATAATCGCGTTGCATTAAAATTCCGCCAATTCATACCGTGAATTTTACGGCGACTTTTGGCACTGGCAGGCACTTATGTCATCTTCATATATCCATGCTTTTGCATTATTTTTCTCACTGATTAATCCCTTTCTGATGAGCATCTATATGATCGGGATGATCAGAAATTCAGAAGCAAAGGTATTTAATCATGCGTTGATCCAAGGCAGTTTGATTGCTTTTTTGGTCTTTATCTTTTTTGCATGGGGTGGAGAGGCGATCTTTAGCCATTATCTCAATGTGCGTTTTGAGTCCTTTCAAATCTTTGGTGGCATCATTTTCTTAGTGATCGGCTATCGTTACGTATTTCATGGTGCAGATACTATTGGCGAGATTCGTGGTGCACCTGAGCATCTTGCGGGCACGGTTGCAATGCCATTTATGATTGGGCCAGGTACGATCAGCGCCGCCGTAGTCACAGGCATCAATCATGGTATGATGGCAACGATCGTGATCGTCGCATTAACCTTGAGTATTACCTGTATTATTCTGATTTTAATGAAATATTTTCATGATAATCTACGTTATAGTCATGCTAAATACATTGATCATTATTTTGATATTGTTGGGCGATTGTCTGCATTACTTATAGGTACGATTGCAATTGACATGATGGTGACGGGTGTCTTGGGATTGATTGAAAATTACTAGAGTTAATGTGTTTATTAATAAGACTTTTAATCATCTTGGTTTTGAATTTTCGATTTGTATATGGCTAATTACTCAGAGATAAATTTTGAAAATCGCTTGTAAATTGCCCTTGATTACTGCAATGCTGCATAAGCAAGGATACTTAAAAAATTTCTAAGCCATCTGTGCGATGGAGAACCTAGAATCATCAATGATAACCCTTTAACAGATTTTCTAAGCCATCTGTGCGATGGAGAACTGGATGATGTGTTACATCAAAAGGCTTATAATTTTCTAAGCCATCTGTGCGATGGAGAACTATCTATATGCCGTGTCTACGGATTTGATGTTTTTCTAAGCCATCTGTGCGATGGAGAACGTTCGGCAATTATGCCGTTAAAAACTACATCATTTCTAAGCCATCTGTGCGATGGAGAACTACTAAAATCAAAAGTCGGCTTTTCTTTATCATTTCTAAGCCATCTGTGCGATGGAGAACTCATATCAATTTGTAATTTTAACAAGTTGTATTTTCTAAGCCATCTGTGCGATGGAGAACCACAAGCTCAAGCATGGCTGAAATTTTGGCAGTTTCTAAGCCATCTGTGCGATGGAGAACTTTTTGCTGAGAATTTTTCAGATTTTGATTTATTTCTAAGCCATCTGTGCGATGGAGAACGTCAACCTTATGCCCGTATTGTTCAATGGGGTTTTCTAAGCCATCTGTGCGATGGAGAACTCAAAGCCCAAAACGTCAAAGTCCCTTTGGGTTTTCTAAGCCATCTGTGCGATGGAGAACAGTCGTATTGACTGCGCCGTTTTTAAGCTCATTTTCTAAGCCATCTGTGCGATGGAGAACAATCAGATTGCACGCGCATTAAACATCATCGTTTTCTAAGCCATCTGTGCGATGGAGAACCTTAAGCCAAAATCGGCGTGTCATACCGCATATTTCTAAGCCATCTGTGCGATGGAGAACCACAACACTGTTTCTGTTTAAGCTCACATTTATTTCTAAGCCATCTGTGCGATGGAGAACATAATTACCATCGAGGACGTACACGAATTAGATTTCTAAGCCATCTGTGCGATGGAGAACATTTGATTTAGATCGGGAGCGCACGGTTGGTATTTCTAAGCCATCTGTGCGATGGAGAACGTGGTGGCATTACTCCAGTTGTAGGCATTGATTTTCTAAGCCATCTGTGCGATGGAGAACATGGAGGATTCATCAACACGTAATCATAACTATTTCTAAGCCATCTGTGCGATGGAGAACGATCAAGTGCCAACATTGCCACAGCACTATGTTTTCTAAGCCATCTGTGCGATGGAGAACGCTATATGAAGCGACAAGGGTTCAAGATTGAGTTTCTAAGCCATCTGTGCGATGGAGAACATCTAAATTCCATGTGGACTAAGCGCAAGCGTTTTCTAAGCCATCTGTGCGATGGAGAACTTTTGTTGCGCTACGGCGAAAATATGGCGAATTTTCTAAGCCATCTGTGCGATGGAGAACGCTTAGCGTGTACTAACACTATTTTAAGTCGATTTCTAAGCCATCTGTGCGATGGAGAACCATAAAATTATCACAATAAAATAAGCCATAACAGTGCCTTAACCCTAAAAAGTATCAAATACCCAAAGTTTTTAGCACATGTTATAACTTGTTGATTTTACTAAGCTGTTAAAGAGTCGAAAAAATATTGGGTCAAAACTCGGGAACAGTTGAATTTTGACTCAGTCCATAGGTGCCAAATTTCCCGAGATGCTCAGCTTCTACATTTTGCTTAGAAATGTACAAATTAAACTCGAGTTTTGGCTGATCTACATCACTGCTACTTTGGCTTTTTAACTGGATAAATGGCTCGCCACGCTTACGTTCAGTAAACTGTTCAAAATACTTTGCCGACTCTTCCACGGAAATATTGCGACGCTTTGCTTGATGCAATATACGAGTCTGCTTATTTTTGAGTGGTCGAATTCGGTTGTAGTTTGCATATCCCGTAATTTTGTCCTTCGGAACATCTCT
This sequence comes from Moraxellaceae bacterium REDSEA-S32_B1, assembly GCA_001626925.1. Taxonomy (GTDB): domain Bacteria; phylum Pseudomonadota; class Gammaproteobacteria; order Pseudomonadales; family Moraxellaceae; genus Acinetobacter. Next base: position 5,520 of record LUOR01000027.1, on the reverse strand, counting down.
AGGTCGAGTGACATGCACATAGTCTTCGAGTCGTTCTAACCATTTTTGCAAATCGAGTCTTTCCAACTCGGTAAGACTATTGGCAAAGATGCGGATCTTACTGCCCAAATGTCCAAGTTGCTTCTGTTCGTGCAGACGATACTGCGGAAAAGATACGCCGTAGGCGATCTGTTCTGCATCATCCTTTTGCTCGACAAAGGCGAGGTGGAGTTGGGTGTAGAGTTTTGACCAGATGAAATATAAGGGGATTTCCGCCTGTTCAATGATCGTGATTTCTTGGTAGTAATTCATAAAAACGCCTTAGCTTTCACCTTCACCGAAAACACCACCACGAATCAACATTGCTACAACAAAGTGTTTATCTGTATCAGTTAGTGAAGCGGATTTTTCAGGATCAAGCCACTTTAACAGCAATGTTTTGAAGTCATTTCTAGCCGAGCGGTAAGCAACTCCTCTTTGAGTAACAGAACCATATGCTTCAATTGCTATCGGTTTTTTTGTTTTTTCATAATCAGGATACCAGTCGTCGATGGTGCGCAGGGCATTACCTATTTTCTCACAATGCACTGCAGCGACGTTATCAACTCCTTGCACATCATTTAAAGAAAAAAGATGACGACTCTTTTCACCTTTTGATGCATTTAACACCATTTCCTGTGATGGCCAGACTCGCTGAGAACCACCTAATTTCGCAAATGCATCTATTTTTAGAATAATAATCTCTTCACCAGTAAAACCAGCTTGAATCGCTTCAGCTAAATGTTTAACTTTTGCATTATCTGATGTCGTTTGCGCAAGAGAATAGTCATAAGCATTAAACTCAATTATTTCATTCAGCCCTTTACCACTCACTCTGATTTTTATTTGCTCTGCACCAACGCGGTTACGCCATAAAAAACGTCCATTAGCAATGTTGTACGCATATCTTTCTGCCAATATCATCATATTACTTTTTACATAGGCTGAAATAACTTCATTAATGCGTGATTCAAATTCCGTATTATTACATGCTGTTGGGGTTTGTAATCCCGCTACAATACGCAGACTAAAACTCAATCGCAGCGTATCCTGTCCATGCTTAAGTGAGGCATCATCCCCCCACGATAAGTTGGCTTCGGCAATTTGCTTTTGTAATTCCTCTTCATTTTCGAGGACTTCCTGTTTAAAATTACTTTTTACAGCACGATTGCGTCTATCAAAAAGTGGTATAGGTTGCCAGCTTTTTTCATTATCAATATCTTTCCAGTTTCCTGAAAACATAACACCATCAGAAGGCTCGAGGTTACGGTCAAAAGCTAAAACTGTTGGTAATTTAATCATTTCTATGTCTCCTTAAAATAAGCTATGTACTAAATCTTCAATATTTAATTGCTGACTTTCATCAGTAGTGTCCAATGGCTGTATCAATTTTTCATCCTTCGAGTCGTTTGAATTTTGTTTACATAAATACCAGTCACCCTCATGGTAATAACGCCATATAAAATCATTTAACTGCTTTACTCTATGTAAACTAAACCATTCGCCTACACTATGTACTGCTTCAACGAAACGTGTTGGTGTGTCTGGATCTCTTACATCATCAACTTGTCCAGCTGGATAAATCTCACTAATCGCTTTATAGCCCGTCATAAGTGGTACTAAATATCCGTCAAACGGCTTTTTTTGGTAGTGCCAATCTGCGGCAGTTCTTTCATCGACTTCGTTTTGATTTTCTGTCAATTTAGCAGTGGCAACCGCTTTTAATGCAGAAAAATCTAGCCATGCTTGAAAAGGCTGTAATTGATCACTGGTTACCTTTGCCAAATTAGTAGTATGCTCAGCTAAATACTCGCTGCGGTCTAGTAACACAAATCCTGGCATACATAGGCGTTTGATACGAGCAAGTTGTTTTGTCTTATCTGCTTCTGTAGTTGCAGAAAAAAGTTTGATTGCCCCGATATCAATCACGCTACCGCCAGCAATACGCATAACATGACAAAGTGAGTTGATTTTTTGCTCTAGCTTTTTTACTTCATCTGTTGTCAAGTCAAGTGATTGTGAAAGCTCAATCACTAGGCTTACTGTAGTATTAAGTTTACCTTCCTCAATAATTGGTGGTGAAGGGGAATAGTTTTTATTTTTTTCCAAAACAGGAGGATTACGACTTTGTAAAAATTCAAAATCTCCATAAGCTCTTGGTTGATAGACTTTATTATCGACCTGATTGGCAACAACCATACAGCCACTGAATTCTGTATCATACTCTCCATTATATTGACTGGAAATCTTACGACTTAAGGCATGGGTAAAGCCTAAAAATTGGGTAATTGCTGGGAATCCCCAAGTAAATCCAGCAATTGAGTTGGCATTTTGAATTTTTATCTTACTTAGTACGATGTATTGACTCATAGCGAAACTTCCCTTGTTGCGATATCTATTCTCAGGTACTCTGCAAATATCTTTGCCCAAAGCTCTGAATGAATTGGTGTTAAGTTCAATTTGCTTTTTCGGTTGAGCTGCTTATTTAGAAAGATACCAAAAGATTTACTCACTATTGATAGCCACTCTTTAGTGACTTTTTCTGCCTTTGCTGATTCATCATCACGATAAGGCTCAAACAATAATTGATACGGTAGTGATAGCTGGCTTGATATTGTCCAGTTTTCTGTTTCGTTCTGATTGATCAAAATAACCGTATCAAATAAGGTATGACTAATGGCTTCGACTTTTCTGTGAATGGCATTGGCTCGCACGGGTTTACTATCGCTTAGTTTTTTATTTTTAAGTAGTTTTAGATAGTCATGCAACTCATTAATATCGTCTTGTAAAACAAACACTAAATGTTTAAGAAAATCTTCATCATCAGCATGACCAAAACTTTTTGGTTGTTGTTTCCATTGTGGTGGTTGAGCCACAAATAAGGTGATTTTTCCACCTCGTTTACCATTTAATGAAGATGCATTTGAATGGTTAGAACCAGTAATATTTAGTTTCGCTTTTTGTGGATACCTTACAACCGTCGTCGCACTATATTTTCCCTCTCTTTGTTGTTCTCTTGCCTTTGTTTGTTCTTTGTCAAAATAGATTTGATGCTCCTCATGGATAGCCTGTGCCAATGATGATGATGTCAATGGTAATAGCAGGTGATATTCATTATCAGCGATTGGAAAATACACCTGTTTGGAGAGGAAATAGCTTTGTTTGGTGTCATTATCATAGGCTTGTTTTAATGCTTCCATCCACCTATCTATCTGAGCTTCCTCATTGGTAAAAGTGGTGAATACAGCTCCATCTCCAGATTTCACGCAGTCTAATATTGAATAGCCGTCATGTTCAATTTTTAGTACATCAGCAATAGGCAAAGATGCTGCATTTGCAGAAGCGGTATCTATTTCAGGCTCCACTAAACAGCTCGTTGTTAAATAGTGACTATCTTTACTTTGCGAGCTGTCTAAGATACTAGTTCCTTTTGAACTTGAGTGTGTGAGTTTCGCAACATGCGTGGCAAAGCTAATGTCTTTGGCTTTATCTGTCCATTCATTAAGCCAGTTAATAGGTTGATGTTGAAAATTCAGTTCATTTACAAATTGTAAATACTCAGATTTTAATGCGCTAAGTTCGTTATCAAGGGGATTTTCTCCAATTAGTTCCATGAGCAAATTGTATTTTTGTATCTGATACTCAACCGTAGTTTGTTCTTTGGACTTTTTAGAGTTTTCAATCGCTTTTATTTCCTCACTTTTATTGGTGAGTCTTTTGGTTGTTGCCAATAATCGAATCATTATTCCAGCACTCACTTCTCCTTGTTTATTTTTTTTAGGCTTCGATTTTAAGTAGTCTTCATGTTTCTTATCTCTGCGTGTTGCCAAATATTCCTCTATTTTTTTGGCAAGTGCTACCACAGTATCTTTATTTGTCATTTCCACAGTCATCCTTTCTTAATTGTTTATAAATTCCTAATTCAGCTTGATAGTACCACTGGCTAGGATTATCTGTATCATATTCTTGCAATGATACATGGGTATAAGTTTGTAAGGTATGCAACTGACTTTTCCCAACTTTTTCACTTAAACTGATGACTTTTTGCGCCAAATTAAAGTGATGCCACATACTTACTCCTGATGCCAAAGCAACGGCATTTTTTGGAATCTGAATATCATCAGTCGGTTGATATTTAATCGGATATTCTCCTTCAACTTTACGTTGCCACTTGGCTTTGTTTTCTCTAGTCAACATTAAGCAATAATCATGGCTTAGTAATGACTGACGAAAAGGTTGTAGGCGTTGCATTTCTGCACACCAGCTTACATTATGTTTCCACCAACGAGCAGCATAATTCAAATTACTTTTACTACCATAAAGCGTAATATGCTGCGCAATATGTTCAAGCTCTGAAAATTTCATGAACTTTGGCGGTCTATCATTTGTCAATGCAGGTGCTGAAGGCTCTAATAGACGTGAAGAAGCGGTAATATCAGTAAGGCTATCTTCAATGTTCAGTTGATGTAAATCATAAGAGCAATATCGAATTAAGCTAGTCTCAAACCCAGGTTTAGTAAAGCAAATACCCATACCTTTAAGCCCTTTATAGTTTTTTGCTAACACATGAATGTTGGCTATTTTTGGCGTTTGCTTACGATGACGTTGCACTCGTCCTGCCAATTGAATAATCGAACGCTGTGAACTCGGTTCTACCACAGCCCAATCGTAATCATGATCGCGTCCTACTTCTGCTACCGATGTTGCCAACACTACAAAAATATGATGTTGTTCTTTACTTGATCGGACAATTTCAGCGATACCTGAGTCTTTGCACCAAGTATCATAATCATGTCGTTTTAAGGCCTTATCCAGTAGTTGCTCAATACTTGTCCGTTGCAATAGCGGATATTGCCCATGATAAACACAATAGTGAATACGTGTATTACTAGGTGCATCTTTGGCTAATAACAGTTTGGCAATTTGTACTAACGGATTGATGTTGGCAATACGCACTAACCCGATTGAAATATGTTTATCAGCCAGATCAACGGTATGATGTTTGTGTAATTCAATGATTGATTGATAAATACGACTTGCCATCCTTTCACTGTAAGACGGTTCATTACCATTGATATCTATCAGTTTTCCTTGTCTTAATTTGAGGCTAGTTTTTGCTAGTTTTTTATCTCGCTCAATAACAAATTTAGCGTGTGTCTGTTTGAATGCTTCAACCGAATCAATCAATTGCTGATTTGGTGTATTGCATTCATCAAACCAAGCACAGCATATTTTACTTGTTTCAGATTGATCTTGCTTAGCTTTTAGATAATGATCCCTACCGTGCTTATAGGCTTCAAATAAGGCTTGCGCCTCAACAGGTATAATCGTTGCAGTTGAAATCAATACTTTACTTCCAAGCATTCCTGCCCAATTCACCAATCGACACAACGCTGGAAAATCGTAAGCATCCGGCTAACACAGCCTTACCAAGCGATCCTATAAGCCTTAATTTAGTTCCCACCTAAAAACAAGTGGGGACTTAATCCATGAACATGGATA
>LUOR01000026.1 GCA_001626925.1 Moraxellaceae bacterium REDSEA-S32_B1 | reverse complement strand
TGAACACCCCGAATCAGATGTATGAGCAAACAAAAACCGAGCTAATTGCTTAACTCGGTTTGAAGTGGAATACTGTCAATCTATTTCAGGACAAGACAACTTAAAGTCAAAAATCAGTGGTGATGACCACCTTCACCATGTACATGACCGTGATCAAGCTCTTCTTGGGTCGCTGCACGTACTTCAACGATTTCCACATCAAATGTCAAATCTTGACCAGCAAGTGGGTGGTTGCCATCGATAATGACTTTGTCATCTTCAACTGATTTCACCACGACAAACTGTACGCCGCCGTCTTGAGTTTGTGCTTGGAACTGCATACCAGGCTCGATGTTTTCTACACCTTGGAACATTTCACGTGGTACTTCTTGCACCATTTCTGCAACGTATTCACCATAACCTTCCGCAGCAGGTACATTTACAGTGAGTTTTTCCCCAGCACTTTTCCCATTCAGTGCATTTTCAAGACCTGGAATGATGTTGCCAGCGCCATGAAGATAAGCAAGAGGATTGGCTGCGTCTGATTGATCAAGTACTTGACCTTCACCATTAGTGAGTGTGTAGCTGAATTTTACTACGTGGTCTTTCGCAATTGCTGTCATAGTCGGTCTATCCGCTTGTTAAGTTGTAAAGCTGATTATTTTAAAGGCTTAAGTGTAAAAAGGCGAAGAAATTTACATAAAAAATCATGATTTGTGCAAGGAAGTGTAAAAAAGCACCAAAATAATTTGATGCTTTTCGAATACCACTGATACAAACGGAGCTTAATGTAGTTTCACCAAAGGTGCTGTGCCTTTGCCAAACAAGTCACGAGCTGTGAGCAAGCCTGCTTTGGTATAGCCATAAATCGCCGCTTGATGAACACGATAGAGTGAATGGTACATGGTTTTTGCGACCAAACCTTCGACATGAATGCTACCTAATAATTCGCCCACAGCAGTGTTTTGTGTCAATGAGACCAAGGAGCCCTTATCATTGAACTGGAACATCGGCAACTGACGACCACGGACTTTGGCAATGATCGCATCGACAAGGTAAGCTGCTTGTTGGCTGGCGACTTGCGCACGTGGCGCAAGTACAGGTTTATTGGCAAGTGGTTGACAATGCGCACAATCACCAAAGGCAAAAATACTCGAATCATCAATGCTTTGCAATGTTGCATAGACTTTGATACGTCCAATACGGTCGAGGCTTACGCCGAAGTTTTGCGTCACCGCAGGCGCTTTGATCCCTGCTGCCCAAACTTTGAGATTGGCATCGAATACAATACCATCTTGGCAGTAAACATGATCTGCATCAATTTTTTCTACACGATGTTTGGTGAGCACTTGAATGCCATATTTTTGCAATTGTTTCAGCGCACCATCTGCAACTTTTTCAGAGAGTGCAGGGAGGATACGATCAGCCGCTTCGATGACGTTGATCTTCACTTTATTTGGATCAATGCCATCTAAGCCATAGCGGTGGAAATCTTGAGCAGCCTGATGAAGCTCAGCCGCCAGTTCGACACCAGTCGCACCTGCACCAATAATGGTGATGTTGAGTGGCTTTTCACGGGGCATTGCATGTGCCTGCAAGTACAAGTTTAATAAATCACGTTGGAAAGCATCTGCTTGAGCACGATTGTCTAAAAAATGACAATGCTCTTTTGCGCCAGCAGTTCCAAAGTCATTTGAGGTTGAGCCAATCGAAAGCACTAAAGTATCGTAGCTAATACGACGCTCATCAGCGAGTTTCATTTCACCTTGCTTAAGTGGTGCAAGGACGATCTCTTTGCGATCACGGTCTACGGATTGCAAATAGCCCAATTGAAATTTGTAATGATTTTTCTTGGCATGGGCAAAATAATTGACTTCTTCAATGGATGGATTCAACGTACCCGCAGCGATTTCGTGCAGTAATGGTTTCCAAATGTGGGTCAGATTCGCATCGACCAAGGTGATTTGAATACGTTTTTTACGACCGATGCGTTGTCCGAGTTGTGTTGCAAGCTCCAAACCGCCTGCGCCGCCACCAACGATGACAATCCGATGTTTTTCAGCCATGGTAATAGCTCCGAGAGAGTGAATAATTCGAATAAAAATCTAAATTCAGAGAGATTTTAAAAAGTCTAAAAATTAATGCATCTTGCCACGGATTGATAGAATTGTCATTTACTCAATCGTTGCAAAGACTCCTGTACTTCGGTCAATCCAAATCAAATTGAAATGCGTGAATTATTGCCTTGCAATATGAAAATTGACAGTAAGTTACGGCGCAGGAATAGGGTGCAAAGTTGGCTTTTCTGGAAGTGCTTGCCAACCCGAGAACAAAGCTTCGAACCAGCGACGGACTTTTTGCCACCATGTGGCTTTTTTGATTTCAACATCTTGAATGATCGGAAAATAATTTACCTGCGCACCGAATTGATAAACTTTTATATTTCCCAGCGCCATCGCTTGCGTTGAGATCGGTGCATCAAGTTTGGATTTTAAAATATTGATCTGATATTTGACGTGTTGTGGTGAGTTCATCGGCTCGAGTGTGGATTGACCAAGATGATCAACGCCAAGGTGTTTCAAACCGTATTGATCAATGATGTCCTGATTGACAGTAAATCGGAGCGCACTGTTATTAAAGCGTTGTAAGTCCAACTCAATACTCGCATTTTCCAATAAGCTCAGCGTATGCGTGTTCTCAGATGGCATAGTGACGGCGTAGCTTGTGCTTTGACCATTGATCACAGGGATATCTGCAATCACGCGCTTTAAACCCAAATTTGCTTTACTCGGAATCGTTGTAGCCCAAGTGTGATTTTCTGTATAAGTGAAGCCTGCATTGAGCAATTTATACGCTTCATCTGCCCGAGCTTGCTTTGATGGCGTGCCCATCACTACGACGACTAGACGACGAGCATTTAAGGTGTTCATATCTTTGCGCTGTGCGGTGAGTGCCAAATTATAACCCGCTGCTCGGGTATAGCCAGTTTTTAAACCATCCACACTCAGGTCTTTTTTCAGCAAAATGTTGGTCGCTTCATGATAAATGTCTTTGTAGCGAAACTCAGGTTGTTTGGAGTATTGTAAAAACTCAGGCGTATCATTAACAATCGCCGAAGACAAAATCGCCATATCATGCGCAGAGGACAAATGATCTTGCATGGTGATGCCTGATGGATTGCTAAAGTGCGTGTGTTGCATGCCAAGCTGATTTGCCATCACATTCATTTGATCAAGAAAGCTTGGCACATTACCTGCGATCAATGTGGCAAGGGTAAGTGCCGCATCATTCGCCGACATGATAATCAAACCCGCTAGTAGCTCTTGCACACTAATCTGCTGATTTGGCTCAAGTTTGAGTTGTGATTCATCCCATTGCACGGTATTGACAATTTCAGGGACAGTGACTTGCTGATTGAGTTGAATTTGACCATTTTCAATGGCTTTTAAAGTCAGATAAGCAACCATCATTTTCGTTAAAGATGCAGGTGCTCGTGGTACATCGGCATTGTGCTGTGCAATGATTTGTTTAGATTGTGGATCGTAAATCATCCATGCTTCAGCATTGACGGTTTTCGGATCAATATTGATAAGATTTGCATTGAGAAGGTCTGCCCAAGTAAATTGGCTAAATTGTGCGCTAAACACAATAGTCGTGATTTGAAGCAATTTGCTCCAACGGTTGTATTGTTTCTGCTGATTTGAATTTTCTATTTTCACCTTGTTATTATTTTTTGAATGAAAGCGATGTGAAAGCGTAAAAATAGAATCAGTGAACACGAAACAATCCAGAGTATTGGGGGATAAAAATATGCGCCCAATCCTAGCCCTTTTTGATAGATAGAGCTAGTTATTCTTCATAATTATTGAATAGATACAGTACAAACATTCATCATCTCAAAAGATGAAAATGAAAAGCGTGAATTATTCCGCCACACGCTTTCTCAAGTAATGTACTTCATCAATCAAATCAAGCATGAGTCCAACAGCAGTCAAACTGGCATCAAAATCACGTTGCAAACGATAAGCTCGTCGTGCACGAAGTAAGTCTTCGCCGAGATAACGATGCTGTCGAGGGCTGACATTGACTGATTGTAGTATGTCATGTTCAAACAGTGCCAAAACCCAGCCGTCGTTTTGACCGCAAGCCTGCACGAACTGATGGAAGTCCAAAGCATGATCGTGTTCAACGATCTCGCAATCACAAGTTTCTAAGATATGAATGTCTCGAATTTGAATATTTGCCATGGTTTACCTCAAAAAATTTTAATCTATTATTTAGCTGTCCATTTCGCTTTAAGCTCTCGGCTGAAAGTCTTTAAAGGCTTCCGCAAAGGCCTGATAGGCTTCACGCTGTGTATCTGTATTTGCTTTAGGTGTGACGATATTTAAAATCAAATACAGATGACCTGCACCTTGTGCATTCGGAATACCTTTGTCTTTTAAACGGAGCTTTTGTCCATTTCGAGCATCTTTTGGAATACCGATTTGAATCCGTCCAGCAGGCGTATTCACTTCAATTTTTTCTCCAAGCGCTGCTTCCCACGGTGTAATATCTACCGTGCTATACACATCCGCACCTTCAACATATTGGCGCTGGTCTTCTTGGTAAGTGATCTCGATATAGAGGTCGCCATTTTTGCCACCATTCACGCCAGCTTGCCCTTGACCAGAGAGGCGGATTTGTTGACCTTCTTTCATGCCTTTTGGAATTTTGACATTCAAAGTTTTGCGCTGAATTTCAGGTTGACCTTGTGCGTTGAAACCTTGAATTTGCAAACTGATTTGTTGTGTTGAACCAGTATAGGCGACTTCTAAAGGCACTTCGATTTTGGCATGTTGATCTTCACCTTGAAAATTACTTTGCTGACGACGACCGCCACCAAAGCCTGCACCAAAGCGACCAAAAATATCTTCAAAGCCTGAAAATTGCTCCGCGCCACCGCCATCATTGCCATTGAAGTCATAATAATAGGATTGACCATCTGCACCGCTGAAGCCATTGGCACCTGCAAAATCTGAATAGGCGTTTTGACCAAAACCACCTTGTCCAAACCCATGCGGATTATCGAGCATCTGGTCATATTCAGCCCGTTTTTCAGCATTACTCAGCGTGTCGTAGGCGACATTAATCGCTTGCATTTTTGCTTCAGCATCGGCTTCTTTGCTGACATCAGGATGATATTTGCGTGCCAGTTTTCTAAAACTTTTTTTGATCTCATCCGCAGTTGCAGAGCGTTCAACACCGAGGATTTGATAATAATTTTCTGTCATATATTTCTTCTCTTAAATTTGTTAAGTGTTGCTGCAATATATGGGGTTGATTGTTTATTTTTAAAGCAAAATTTTTAGAGAAAAAGAATTTCTACATGCAAACACGCAAGCCAATGTTAAACTGATCGCTTATACAGAAGGATAGGGCAAAAATGATCCACTACCAACTTGAGTTTGATGATTTTTCACAACATTTAATCCATGTCACCATCCGCTTCCTCGCCAATCCTCAGCAACAGCTTTGGCTACCGACGTGGATTCCAGGTAGTTATTTGGTGCGTGAATTTTCCAAACATATCGAGTCGGTCAATGCTTATGATGAAGATGGTCGCCAGCTCAAAATCTGTAAAACGCATAAAAATAAATGGCAATTGTTTAATACTGATCATGAGTTGATCACGGTGGAATATAAAGTCTACGCATATGATTTGTCAGTGCGTGGCAGTTATGTCGATCAAACCCGGCTCTATGTCAATCCAACCACGGTATGCTTGGGATTGACCGATCAAGAACATGTACTGCATGAATTAGAATTATTTGTTCCTGAATCTTTGCAGCATTTCACCTACGCAGGGGCATTGCCTTCTAAGTCCTTGATCAAAGGGCGTTATACCTTAAAAGCCAAAGATTATGCCCATTTGATTGATAGTCCGTTTGAGCTTGCGGTACAGGATCGTTTTGAATTTGAAGCAGGCGGTATCAAACATGACTTTGTCATTTCAGGAAAACATGCTACCAATCTCGAACGCCTAAAAACTGATGTGGCAAAAATCTGCCAAACCGAAATTGATATGTTTGGTTCTGCGCCATTTCAGCATTACACCTTTTTGACCATGGCGACAGGTAGCTTATATGGTGGCTTGGAGCATTGCGAAAGTACCAGTCTGATTTGCCCACGGGATGATTTGCCTAAATCTGATGAAGCGGAACAACCGAGCAAGGACTATCAGCGCTATTTAGGTCTATGCAGTCATGAATATTTTCATTCGTGGCTGGTGAAATTTATCCGTCCTGACAACTATATCAATCCTGATTTGCATCAAGAGGGCTACACCTCGTTATTATGGGTTTTTGAAGGGTTTACTTCCTATTATGATGATTTGATTTTGCTGCGTAGCGGTGTGATTTCTCAAGCGGATTATTTGAAATTACTCACCGATCAAATCAACCGTTATTTACAAAATCCAGGTCGCAAAATCCAATCGGTGAGTGAGTCGAGCTTTGATGCGTGGATTAAGTTTTATCGTCAGGATGAAAATACAAATAATGCAGGCACGAGCTACTACAATAAAGGTGCATTGGTGGCACTGTGCTTAGATTTAGGTCTACGTAGTCACAGCTCAAGTTTGGATGAACTGATGCGTGCGTTATATGCCAAGACGCAACAAGATCACAATCTCGCCAGTAACCAAGTCAATGAACGAACTATTTTTGAGCTATGTAAAACGCTAACAGGGCAAGACTGGTCAGATCGTTTAGATTTCTTGATTAATAGCACCGAAGAATTGCCACTACAAGAGGTGTTGGCGCAGTTTGGTGTTGATTTGCAAGAAAAAAGTGATGATGCCAAAGACAGCAAAACCTTACCATTTGGTGCAAAAGTGCAAGAAAAACCTGAAGGATTATTACTCCAACAAGTTTTGCGTGATTCAAGCTGTGCCAAAGCAGGATTGTCGGCGCAGGATGTGGTGATTGCGATTGATGGTATCAAAGCCACAGCAAAAGTGTGGTCGGCGAAAGCCAAGACGAATACAACTATGCAATGTCACGCTTTCCGTCGTGATGAGTTGATGACATTTGAACTGACTGCACAAGATTATCCATTGTCGCAAGTTGAATTAAAAGTCAGTGATCAAGCCAAAGCGGATGCGTGGTTATTGAATCAATAACGATTTGAATTATAGGAATAGCCCATGACGGAATTGTATCTTGCCGAAGACGGCATTCCACGTTGTAGGTGGTGTAGCCAAGTGCCTGAATTTTTGGCATATCATGATGAGGAGTGGGGCTTTCCTGTTGCAGATGATCGTCGGCTATTTGAAAAAGTCTGCTTAGAAAGTTTCCAGTCGGGACTCAGTTGGCGCACCATCTTGCTGAAACGTGAAAACTTCCGTCAGGCGTTTTGCAATTTTGATTATCAGCAAGTGGCAAAGTTTACCGAGCAAGATGTAGAAAGGTTGCTACAAAATGCAGGCATCATTCGGCATAGAGGCAAGATCGAAGCGACGATTAATAATGCCAAACAAGTGCAAGCGATCATTGATGAATTTGGCTCATTGGCAAGTTATTTTTGGCAATATGAAGTCCAACCTGACAGCGCAATATCACCGCAGACGCAAAGTACCAGTAGCGAATCGATCGCTTTATCCAAGGATCTAAAAAAGCGTGGTTGGAAGTTCGTTGGCGCAACTACGATGTATGCATTGATGCAAGCGATGGGATTGGTCAATGATCATGTGGAAGGCTGTCACAGCCGTGCCAAAGTCGCAGAAGCTCGCCGTGCATTTGCCAAGCCATAAGATAGTAAAACGATAAGATCATCAAAACATGACTGACCAAATCGAAACACATCCGCTCGAACCCTTTCTACCAAGTAATGCTAAGCTACTGATATTGGGTAGCTTTCCGCCACCGAAAACCCGTTGGAAAATGGATTTTTATTATCCAAATTTTCAAAATGATATGTGGCGAATTGTTGGTGAGGTGTTTTTTCAAGACAAAGACTATTTCATTGACCTTGAAAATAAAGCATTCAAAGAGCAGTTGCTAAAAGATTTTTTAAATGAAAAGGGTATTGCGGTTTTTGATACAGCCTATCAAGTGATTCGGCAGAAGAATAATGCTTCGGATAAATTTTTACAGATCGTACAAGCAACTGATTTAGCAAAATTATTGAAAAAGATTCCACAATGTAACAACCTTCTGACGACAGGAGAAAAAGCAACCGCCACCTTGTTGACACAATTTTCAGCGCAGACTCAAGCGCCTAAAATTGCACAAATGAGTGTTGGGGAAATCAAAGTAGGGAATGAGATTAGAAAAATGACGTTGTATCGATTACCCTCGACATCGAGGGCGTATCCATTGCCATTTACACAGAAAGTTGAACATTATCGCCAATTTTTTCAGCAAATTGGAATGCTGTAAAAAAATCGACAGCAACTCAGTTAAGCTGGCTCTTCACAGTACAAATCATAAAATGTTTGCATTAATACCAATACTTTTGGGTCAGCGATTTGATAGAAAATCTGCTTGCCATCACGACGCGTACTCACCATTTCTGATTTGCGCAGTACAGTGAGTTGTTGAGAAAGCGTAGGTTGGTGAATTTCAGTCAATTTTTCAATGGTTTGTACGTTGATTTCACCATCGATTAAGTGTCCTAAAATCTTTAAGCGATCAGGGTTAGATAACACTTTAAGATGGTTAGTAACCACTTCAATATCTTGGTCTGTTACATCAAAATCGATATCAGGCATCATCGTTTAAATTCCTCGGTTAAATGTGGATGAATAAAAAGAAAGAAAGCTCTTAAAAATTCATATGAAAAGCGCTACATTTCTGGGGTATTTACGATAAATGCATTGGACTTCCTCTTATTCATAAGTTCTCTAAATGGATATAGCAATGTGGAGCACATCTGCAAAAAATCAAGTCATACGTTGATTGCCATGCTGAGGCTGAACTGATTATCAAATTCTCATCAAATGAGAACATCATATAATTTTCAGTTGCAAACAGCATAATATGCTTACACGAATATTAAAGCTAGAAATTACCTGAAAATAAGCAGTAGATTGGTTTTGCTTAGTGTGGTTCTTGTTGATGAATTGTTGCAAAGCATTTGCATAGGGCGGTTATAGTGAGTATTCAAATTGAAAACTGTGCGGTAGATCAAAGTTTTTTAATTGCATAACTTCACCACAAAAATTTTATGATGAATTTCATGCATAAAAAATTTTAATTTTTATTTCATTTCAGCTAATCTACAAAAACCATTCACTGTTGATATGCGGTTTAAAAAGTAAAAAATAAGGATAGCACATGCCTAATCACGATATTCAGACCACAGAAGCGCCGAAGCGTATGAAAAAAACACCTATTATTTTGATTCCTGGGACTTGGTGTACTGCTGAGATATGGGGTGATTTTGTCCCTGCGTTAGAAGCCTTAGGTTTGCAAGTTTTGACACCCAACCTACGATATCATGGTTTACCCTATGACGAGGTGGCGAAGAAAGTCGGCAATGTTAGTCTGACCGAGTTTGTCGATGATTTAAGCACATTGCT
Source organism: Moraxellaceae bacterium REDSEA-S32_B1 (assembly GCA_001626925.1). GTDB lineage: Bacteria > Pseudomonadota > Gammaproteobacteria > Pseudomonadales > Moraxellaceae > Acinetobacter. The sequence goes on along the minus strand of LUOR01000026.1, from coordinate 20,610 downwards.
TTTATCTTTAGATACTCCGCCAATTATTTTAGGGCACTCTTTGGGTGGTCTGTTGGCACAATTACTTGCGGCAAGACATCCTGACAAGCATATAGGTGTGATTCTGCTCGGTACAGCGCCGATGGCGGGAATTTTTGCGTTCTATCCAGAAACCACCGCAGTATTTTATAAGCATTATATGAAATGGCGCTTTTGGGAAAAGACGTTGTATGCAGATAAAACAAAGTTTGAAAAGTATGTCATGAATAATCAAACCCAAGATGATATCGATGATACTTTTGCAAAACTGGTGCCTGAGTCAGGGCGTGTGTACTTTGAGATGGGTTTTTGGTATTTGGATGCGAAGAAGGCAGCAACGGTTGATACTGATCAGATCCAAACACCTGTATTAGTCATTACTGGTACAGATGATAAGATCGTCAATGCAAATATATCACGTGCTACTGCAAAAAAATATGCGAACTCAACGCTGTGCGTGTTTGAAGGCTCTGATCATATGTATGCGATGGGGGAGTTTATGCCAATCACCGTCAATACCATTAAGTCATGGCTGGATGAAAATCATTTGCTGTAAATGGCAGTCTACCTATATTTAAGTAAAGCGGTAAACATAAAAAAAGCCAGTGATTGACTGGCTTTTTTTATTTCTGAATTATTTGTGCGGTTTATTCAGCACGTAATAAATCATTCAAACTGGTTTTGGCACGAGTTTGCGCATCAACTTTCTTCACGATAATCGCTGCATATAAGCTATAAGTTCCGCACTTTGACGGCAAGCTACCAGAAACAACAACTGATCCAGCAGGTACACGGCCATAGTGGATTTCACCAGTTTCACGGTCATAAATCCGTGTTGATTGACCGATATAGACGCCCATTGAAATCACAGAGCCTTCTTCAACAATCACACCTTCGACAATTTCAGAACGCGCGCCGATAAAGCAATTGTCCTCAATGATGGTTGGATTAGCTTGTAATGGCTCAAGTACACCACCGATACCTACACCACCTGATAAATGGACATTTTTACCAATTTGCGCACATGAGCCTACAGTTGCCCAAGTATCAACCATTGTGCCTTCATCAACATAGGCCCCGATATTCACATAAGAAGGCATTAAAACTACATTTTTTGCTTGGAACGAGCCTTTACGTGCCACAGCAGGTGGGACTACACGTACACCTGCATGTTGGAATTGTGCTTCTGTCCAACCATTAAACTTGGTGTCGACTTTGTCATAAAAACGCAGATCGCAAGACTCTATTGGCTTGTTATCATTTAACTTAAAAGAAAGTAATACTGCTTTCTTTAACCATTGATTGACAACCCATTCGCCATCTTTTTTTTCTGCCACACGTAGACTACCGTTATCCAATCCTGCAAGCGCTTCTTCGACAGCAGAGCGAATATCAGCAGGGCAGTTTGTGCTTGAGTAATTTGCACGGTCTTCAAAGGCTTGTTCAATCAGAGTTGCAAGTTGCGACATGGAAATAATCCCTAAAAATTGAAGTCATAAATAATGCCCAGTAGTGTACACTATGGGAGAAATAAGGCATAGCTTAAATGTTTTGTATTGATTATTTACAACAAAAACATACTATTAAAATAAATGTGTCAAAAGATTACAAAGAGAAACACAACTCATCTATGAATTTGCACTTCAATTTGTGATAATTGTACACAATTTCAAACAATCTTTTATAGTTTGAGTTTTTGAGGAGTGTAAATATGAAAATGTTTAAATTTTTAGCTGTAACCGCTTTGGCTAGTACTGCAACTTTCGCTTTCGCTGATGAGAAAGTAGTGACTGAAGACGGTGTAGCGACTTTCTCTACATTTAAGCCTGCGGCTGTACGTGCTGAAGTTGGTACAACAGGTTACGGTGGTGCGATCTCTTGGAGTCCAAACCCATACGTTGGTGTGACTTTAGGTTATAACGGTGGTGATATTTCTTGGTCTGATGATCTATCTGTGAATGGCAGTGATTATGATTTAGAAATGGATAATAACTTAACATATTTGAACGCCGAAATTCGCCCTTGGGCAAATTGGTTCTATATGGCTGCTGGTGTTGGTTATGTTGATCAAGACTATACACTAGATCGTCGTGCTGGTACTAACGCATCATTCACAGTTGATGGTTCTCGCTTCAATGCTGGTACTACTGATGTACGTATTAATGGTGACCTATCTTATGAAAATGATATCGCACCATACGTTGGTTTAGGTTTCTCTCCTTCAATTACCAATCGTTGGGGTATCTTCGGTGAGGTGGGTGCTTATTACACTGGTAATCCTACTGTGAATTTAAATGCTAATGCTGCTGCACTAGGTTTAGTTGGTGATGATGGTCGTACTTTGGCTGAAGCAATTGATGATGAAAATCGTGCAATTAGTCAAGATGACAAGTATGAGTGGCTTCCAGTTGCGAAACTTGGTGTAACCTACCGCTTCTAATTGAGATTGCTACCTTGTAGCATGATCAAAATAAAAAAACGAGCTTCGGCTCGTTTTTTTGTGCTTATACAACCAACTCTGGTTTGTGCTATAGGTTGTTCGCTAAAAACCTAAAGCACAATTCCACACGAAAATATCAAAACAAATAACACATTAAAAGCGTTCGGCAGTTGCCATATTCCAAATTCGATAATAAAAGTTTTCATCCTCATCTAAGTTGGCTTGGAGCAAATCATTCGGCTTTAAAAAGAAATAAATTTGCGCAAAGTTCTTGATTTCATTATGATTGATACGTTGTACAAGATGGTGCGCCTTAATCTCACGTGGATGTTCTAAACCCACCGCTGCAATCATCTCGGCAAGTGCATGCAAGGTATTATGATGAAAGTTTGCAACGCGTGTTGATTTGAGATCGACATTGAGCGCAGATTGGCGTTGTTTACTTTGTGTCGCAATCCCAACAGGGCATTGATTGGTGTGACAGCTTTGCGCCTGAATGCAACCGATAGCAAACATAAAACCTCGAGCGCAATTGACCCAGTCCGCACCGAGTGCAAAAGTGCTGGCAATATCAAAGGCGCTGATAATTTTACCACTTGCACCAATTTTAATACGATCACGGATGCCTGCGCCGACCAATGTATTGTGCACAAACAATAGTCCTTCACGAAGTGGTGTGCCGATGTGATCACTGAATTCGATTGGCGAAGCACCTGTACCGCCTTCACTGCCATCCACCACAATAAAGTCGGGAAATACTTGCTTTTCCAACATGGCTTTGACAATGCCCATAAATTGCCAAGGTTGACCAATACAGAGTTTGATACCCACAGGTTTGCCGTTGGATAAGGTGCGAAGTTGTTGAATAAAATCCATCAGCTCCAGTGGTGTATGAAAAGCAGAATGCGCAGGCGGTGAAACACAATCTCGATCTCGTGGTACACCACGAATTTGTGAAATTTCTTCACTGATCTTATATTTTGGCAGGATTCCACCATGACCAGGTTTTGCGCCTTGAGAAAGCTTGATTTCAATCATTTTTACTTGTGGGAGCTTGGCTTGATGTTTAAATTTTTCAGGATCGAATTTTCCATCAGTCGTTCTAGAGCCAAAATAACCACTGGCGATTTGCCAAACGAGATCGCCACCATTTTCAAGATGATAGGGGCTAATACTGCCTTCGCCTGTATCATGAAAAAAATGACCTAATTTTGCCCCAGCATTGAGTGCTCGAATCGCATTGGCGCTCAAACTCCCAAAACTCATCGCCGAAATATTCATGATTGATGCAGAATAAGGTTGTGCACATTGCGTGTTGCCAATAGTGATACGAAATGAGTTGTGATCACTTGGTGTCTTTGGGCTAAGAGAATGTGCCATAAAGCGGTAGTCATCTTCATAGGTGTCGATGATTGAACCAAAAGGCTTTTCAGCATTTTGGTCTTTGGCGCGTTGGTAAACGAGATTGCGCTGTGCTCTTGAAAAAGGCAGTGCATCCCGATCACCTTCAATAAAATACTGGCGGATTTCAGGGCGAAAATATTCAAAAATAAAGCGGAAATGTCCCATGATCGGGTAGTTGCGTAAAATACTGTGATTACGTTGAAGTACATCATATAAGCCCAATAAACTCAGCGAAACAGCGATGACAAATAAGCTATTCAGCACACTATCAGCAAAGAAATAATTTAAATAATGGCGGTGTCCAAGTAGCATGACATAGCCAAGAAATAAGCTACTTGCAATACAAAAGTACCAAAGTAAGTAGCGTGAAACATAAGTATTGAGTATTTTGCTGCGGATATGTTGCGCTGGGTTTTGCATTTAAATTCAATTCCTTGCTGTGCTTTCAATTTCTATCACTTTGCTGGATTGTCAAAAAAACCTCAAGCACTGAATTGTTTAAGAATTTCTCAAAGATGATATTTTAATTTGAGTCAATATAAGTGCTCAAAAAACGTTTTGAATCGAATTCGGATGCTGTCAGTTGATGCTTGATCAGGTATACTTGAGCAAAATTGGTAAAGGCAAAATGGCAACATGCAACACGACGAACAAAACAAAGATCAACAAACTAAAGATCAACAAAATAGTCAAAGTTTGAATCTACAAGATATTCGCCAGCAGATTGACTCTGTCGATGAGCAAATTCATCACTTGATCAATCAACGTGCCAAGCTTGCTGAAACCGTTGCAAAAGCGAAATTTTCTCAAGATGAAAATCCTGTGTTTTATCGTCCAGAGCGTGAGGCGCAGGTGCTTCGTAATGTCATGGCACGCAATCAAGGTCCATTGTCGAATGAAACCGTTGCACGCCTGTTCCGTGAGATTATGTCGGCATGTCTTGCATTGGAAGCACCACAGTCTATTGCTTTTTTAGGACCTGAGGGAACCTATACCCAAGCGGCGGCGATTAAACATTTTGGACAAGATGCGATTACTCGTCCGATCACCACCATTGAAGAAGTATTCCGTGAAGTCGAATCAGGTTCGGCGCATTATGGTGTGGTGCCAGTTGAGAATTCATCAGAAGGTATCGTTAACCATACACTCGATTGTTTCAAAGCCTCAAAACTGCATGTCATCGGTGAAGTCGAATTGCCAATTCACCACCAATTCTTAATTTCGCACAATACCCGTAAAGACAGCATCAAACAGATTTATGCACATCAACAAGCCTTGGCACAATGCCGTAAATGGCTCGATGTGAATTATCCAGGTGTTGAGCGCATAGCACTGAACTCGAATGCTGAAGCGGCTCGCCGTATTCGCAATGAATGGCATTCTGCTGCGATTGCAGGTGATGTGGCGGCGCAGATTTATGATTTAGAAATTTTGCATGCCAATATCGAAGATAATCCTGACAATACCACTCGATTCTTAGTCATCGGTCGTGAAAAATCTTCTCGTAGCGGTCATGACAAAACTTCGTTGTTGATTGCTGCGCATGATAAAGCAGGGGCGTTGATTGAGATTCTTGCGCCGATTGCTAAGCATAATCTGACTATGACCAGTATCGAAACTCGTCCATCATTGCCTGAGAAATGGACCTATGTGTTCTTTATTGATCTCAAAGGACATATCGAAGATGAAGGTGTGCGTCAGGCGATTGAAGAAATTCGCCCGCATGTTAAAGAGCTTCGTGTACTTGGCTCATATCCTTTGGCAGTGTTGTAATGACTGATCCTGTTTTCGCTTCGAATATGAGTGCCAATAATACACCATTGTTTGAAAAAGTTACTTTTATTGGACTTGGTTTAATCGGTTCAAGCCTTGCTCGTGTCATCAAAGCACATCACTTGGCATCAAAAGTGGTTGCTTCGACACGCTCTGAAAAGACCTTAACCGATGCTAAACAACTTGGTTTAATTGATCAAGGATTTAATTCGGCAAGTGAAGCGGTGCAAGATGCGGATTTGATCGTACTCGCTTTACCTGTACAAGCCACTGAAAAGGCATTACAACAGATCAAACCATACTTACGTGCTGATGCAATTATTACCGATGTCGGTAGCACCAAAGGTAATGTGGTACAAGCCGCAAAAAATGTCTTTGGGGAAAACTTACCCAAAGGTTTTGTGCCGGGTCATCCGATCGCAGGCAGTGAACACAGTGGTGTGCATGCAGGGAAAATTGATTTATTTGCTAAGCACAAAGTGATACTGACGCCACTTGAATCAAGTGATCCGATTGCTGTACAAAAGCTGATTCAACTGTGGCAAAGCGCTCAAGCTGAAGTGATTTGTATGGATGTGGCACAGCACGATGAGGTGCTTGCGCATACCAGTCATTTACCGCATTTGATGGCGTTTAATTTGGTCGAGCAACTGGCTAATCGCCAAGATAATTTAGATATTTTTCGTTATGCGGCGGGTGGCTTTCGAGATTTTTCTCGCATCGCAGCCAGTGATCCGCAGATGTGGCACGACATTTTTTTTGCCAATAAACAGGCGATTTTGAGTGCGGTTGCAGGCTTTGAAGGTCAATTACAACGCTTTAAACAAGTCATTGAATCCGAAGATTCCAATGCACTCATGGGAATGCTTGGACATGCCAAAGCCGCTCGCCAACATTTTAACCATATGCTCGCCAATACACCTTTGATGGAGAACAACGCTGTGACGCAACAATTTACCATTTCACCGGGAAGCCAACAATTTTCAGGGCAATTTTCAGTGCCGGGTGATAAGTCAGTGTCGCATCGCTCGATCATGTTCGGCGCAATTGCAGAAGGCACAACCCATGTAACAGGCTTTTTGGAAGGTGAAGATGCGTTGGCAACCTTGCAAGCCTTCCGTGATATGGGGGTTTCGATCGAAGGACCGAAAAATGGTGAAGTGACGATTCATGGTGTCGGCATGCACGGTCTGAAAAAACCTGCAAGTGCGCTGTATATGGGCAACTCAGGCACTAGTATGCGTTTGCTTTCAGGCATGCTCTCTGCCCAAGCCTTTGATACGGTGATGACAGGTGATGCGTCGCTTTCCAAACGTCCGATGGAGCGTATCGCAAAACCACTGCGTGCGATGGGTGCAAAAATTCAAACCACAGGTGAAAAAGGTACACCGCCAGTGAGCATCACAGGCGCACAAGGCTTAAAAGGCATTCATTATGATTTGCCGATGGCGTCGGCGCAGGTTAAATCAGGGATTTTATTGGCAGGGCTCTGGGCTGAGGGTGAAACTTCTGTTGTAGAACCTGAACCGACACGTGATCATACTGAACGTATGCTTCGTGCATTTGGTTACGACGTAAAAACCCAAAAACAAGATCATGGTAATCAAATCACGCTTCAAGGTGGCGGAAAATTGGTTGGGACAAATATCCAAGTACCATCGGATATTTCGAGTGCGGCGTTCTTTATGGTTGGTGCGGCGATTAGTCAAAATGCCGATCTGACTTTAGAAGCTGTTGGGATTAACCCAACGCGTACAGGTGTGATTGAAATCCTTAAGCAAATGGGTGCGGACATCAGCGTGTTGAATGAGCGCATCGCAGGTGGTGAACCGATTGCAGATATTCATATCCGTGGTGGCAAAACTTTAAAAGGTATTCATATGCCTGAAGATCAAGTGCCACTTGCGATTGATGAGTTTCCTGCGTTATTCATTGCTGCTGCTTGTGCAGAGGGTGAAACGATTTTGACGGGTGCTGCTGAGCTTCGTGTCAAAGAGTCTGATCGTATCCAAGTGATGGCAGATGGATTAATGGCTTTGGGTATCCAATGTCAACCTAGAGATGACGGCATCATCATTCAAGGTAAAGGCAAAACTGGCGAGTGGTCACCGATCTTCACAGGTGGGCAGATCGAGTCACATCATGATCATCGCATTGCCATGAGCTTTAGTATTGCGGGTTTACGCTGTGCAGAGCCGATCGTGATTCATGGTACAGAAACGGTAGCAACCAGTTTCCCAACCTTTACTGAGCTTGCGCAAAAAGCAGGGATGTTGATTCAGCAGTCTGATGTTTAATAGCGCAAAATAAAAAGAAAGCCGCAGTTCAGGTGAGTTGCGGTTTTTTTATGACTAGAATTTAAAAAGTTTATTTCTGATAATTTATGCTTTAAAGATTTGAATGTGTAGATCACATGCATGATTAAATGTAATAACTGGTCTTGGTCATCGTTTTAGAGATCACCGTCATCAAGATTTGCACGGGTTTCGGCAAATCAACACCACCAGCCTCAATTGCGGTATCACGATGTTGCAATTCATCGCTATTCATCTGTTCTAAAATGGCTTTGGAGCGCTGATCTTGTTCAGGAAGTTGCGATAGGTGAGAGAGTAAGTGTTCGCTGACTTGACGCTCAGTTTCAGCGACAAAGCCAAGACTGTATTTATCTCCTGCAATCCCTGCCACTGCACCCATGGCAAAAGATAGGCTATACCACACAGGATTAAGCAGGCTTGGCATGCTATTGAGTTCTTTTAAGCGATCTTCACACCAAGCGAGATGATCTTCTTCTTCTTGTGCTGCATGCTCCATCTCGATACGTACACTGGGCAATTTTGCCGTTAAAGCTTGCCCATGATAGAGTGCTTGCGCGCACACTTCACCACTATGATTAACACGCATCAAGCCTGCGACATGACGTGATTCATTGATGCTCAGTTCAGCGGGATTTTCCTGAGCAGGATTTTCACGACTGGCACTGGTGACACCAGGCACAAGACTTCGCAAAGCTTGATCGAAAGAATTAATCATCTGATCGAATGGACTGAATTGACGCATTAAGATTCTCCCATGCTCAGTTTGCGACGTAACGAAATTAATAAAAGTGTGGTGATTACAGCACTAATTAATGCTGTGATGCCAAATAAATGAACGAGGCTTAAATTTAAACTACTTAAAATAATAATACAGAAAATCGCAGCCACAACCATAAAGATCGCATTAAAAATATTATTGGCAGCTACAACACGTGCACGATGGCTTTGTGGTGCTTTGGCTTGCATCATGGCGTACAACGGGACGATGTAAAAACCACCACTTACACCAAGTAAAAGCACGGCAAGAAAGACATGATAAACCGCACCACCTTGTGCAAAGACTTGTGCGATGTTGAATAAATCTCCTTGAAAGTTTGGCAGTTGTGCAAGTGACCAAGCCAAATACAGCGCAAATAATGTTAAGCCGACTGCACCATAGGGCACCATCTTGATATTCACGTGATCACCACTATATTTTTTACATAGCGCCGAACCAATGACGATACCAACTGAAAAGAAGGTGAGTATTAAACTTGACACATTTTCATTGCCATGCAAATACTGTGCAGTCATCTGCGGGATTTGCGTGATGACCGTTGCCCCATAAAACCAATACCACGAATTGCCAAGCAAAACTAAAAAAACCAAGGGCAAACCATAACTGAATTTAACGATTTGCCAACTGGTTGCAAAAACATTCCAGTTGACCTTGAGGTTTGGGTCTGCAATTTTTTGTTGCAAAATCATTCGACTAGATAAATAACCTAGAATTGCCACGCCAACCAAAGTCAAACAAATCCACAGCATATTGCCTGATGAGAACGAAATCACGACTCCGCCAACCACCATGCCGAATAAAATCGCTAAAGATGTCCCTGATTGAAAAATGGCATTACCCGTCATCAACTCTTTTTCTGTAAGGATTTCGGGCAAAATGGCATATTTAATCGGACCAAAGATCGCAGACTGCATTCCCATCATAAATAGCGCAAAAAGCAGTAGCCAAATATTGCCAATAAAGAAACCAATCGTGGCGATGCACATCATTGTAATTTCGCCAATTTTTAACCATTGAATAAGATTTGAGCGCTCATAGCGGTCTGCAATCTGTCCAGCGGTTGCAGAAAAAATAAAAAAAGGCAAAATGAATAACAGTGCAGCGAGGTTATTCAGTGTGCTGACGCTGATATCCCCTTTGGGAATCCAGCCGTATGTAAACACCATGAGTAGGGCGTATTTGAAAATATTGTCATTGAATGCGCCAAAAAACTGTGTGGCAAATATAGGTGCGAAACGGCGCGTACCAAGTAAAAAAGGTGTCGAAGCGGACATGCAATGACTCACTGTGATTTTTCATGTTGTAAATAGCATGAATTGTGAAAACTTATTGACTGAACATTTTGTGTTTTATTAGTGTAATGGAGTTTGTTTTTCGGTGGTATAGCCACTTTACAATTTTACAATAACTCAAGACAATCTACATGATGGATTTGATGAGCCGAATTTGAGTGCAGTATGCCTGATTTAAATAAAAAATTATTCTCCTCTAATATTCTAAGCCACTCGATTCGGCATATTATTGGTGCGCATGTTGCTCCGACAGCATTGATTTTGGGGATGAGCTGTGCGATGTCGCAGATAATATTTGCCGAAAATCGTATGGTGATTTCAAATCCTGATACCGAGGCAGTCGATGAAGCGATCGCAGAAGAAGAGCAAGAACAGCAAGAACTAATCAATGATGCTATTGAAGATCAGCAAGCGGCTGAGAGGGAGCAAACCAGCTTAGATCAAGCTGTGAGTGAGTTTCAGGCAGATGAAGTCTATCAGTTGCAAGACAGCGATATCCCAGCGCCTGATCAAGCAATGCTCAATGAAATCAATCAAATCGCAGCACAAGCCAAGCAGAACGCTGAACTACAAGAACAATCTGTCCCGAGCGTAAGCCAAATCCAGTCCAGTCAAGATACAGCCTCTAGTGCTGAGTTTGCAACATCAAATATCTCAGCATCGCAAACGGTCGATGTTGATCAACTGGTTACTACTTTGCAACAGCAACAGGTTACTGTGCCTGACTTTCAAGACGATTCGAGTGATCCGAGTCAATCTTCTATCAATACCGCTGAAACACCAAAGAAAGAACGTGGATTTTTTGCCAGATTATTTAATCGAGATGAGGAAAACCCTGACATTATCGAAAAGCTGCCTAAGATTAATGTCACTGTGCGTGGCGCTGAAGGCGAGTTAAATGATGCGCTACAAAATAATGTTGAAGCAAAACTTTCTACCTTTACCCAAGAGGCTTTTGAAGAGTTTAATGTCGCATTGCCACAACTCAAAGAAATGGCAAATACCGCAGCGCAAGCAGTGGGTTACTATGAGGCAGAGTTTAAACTCAGTAAACAAGACGAAGAAACCCTTGTTGTTGAGATCACGCAGAATGATCCTGTGCTTGTCGCTGAGCAACCTGACATTGAGTTCACTGGTGCGGGTGCAGATGAGCCTGTTTTCCAAGTCGTGAGTGTGGTGCCTGATCTGAATGAAGGCGATGTGCTCAATCATGCAGATTATGAAAACATGCGTTCACGTATCGATAATGCTGCTGATAGTCGAGGCTATTTTGATAGCTATTGGCGTATGCGTGATGTCAAAGTCACTTTGCCTGAAAATACTGCGGATATTCTCATGAAGTATGAAACTGGCGAGCGTTATCAACTGGATGCGGTCGAATTTCGTATGAGTGATCCTGATGAGGAGTTTCCGCTTCGCCGTGAGATATTAGAGCAACTGGTGCCGTATGAAGCTGGTGCTGATTTTACCGAATGGCGAACTAATCTATTGTCTAGCAACTTGATTAATAGTCGCTATTTTAATTATACCTTAGTCAATGTGGCAAAGCCTGATCCGATCAATAAACCGTTAGAGTTACCGCCTGATCTTGAAGCACTGCGTGCAGCACAAGAGGCACAAAACCCAACGCCACCGCCAACTGACACCGCTGACGTTACCAGTCAAAACGTGGTCGATGAAGGTGAATTTATCGGCGCAACAGATAATGAAAATCAGAGTGATGCACTTGCTAAAAGTCAATCTGAGGCAGAAAAGCGAGCAGAAGAAACCGAAAAACTCAAAACACAAGCTCGTGAAACCAAACGTGTACCTGTGATCGTGACATTGAATGCAGACAATCCAAATAGCCTAGAAACAGGTTTGGGTTATGGTACGGATACTGGTGTTCGTTTGCGTACGCAATATCGCCGTGCCATAGTCAATGATCGTGGGCACAGTTTGGATGTCAATTTACAGCTGTCTGAAAATTATCAATCGATTGATGGGCGCTACAATATTCCATATAAGCATCCGTTGAATGACTTCTTCAGTGTCGTCGGTGGTTATGAACGTGAAATCAAAGATGAAATTGGTCAGGGTGTTGAGCTGAATATTGAATCGGCAGTCGTCGGTGCGGAACGAACCATTAAACGTCCAATGGGACAATGGCAACACAATATGTCGGTGCGTTATCGTTTGGATAGAATTGACGCGACGGGTAATGTCGATCCTGATGATATGCCTGATGCTTTTCGTGTGGTAAGTACCGATCCTGAGCAAGAGTCATTGCTTTTTGGTTATGAAATCAGCCGTACTGATCATAATAATTATGTCAATCCAACAAAGGGCTTTCGCCAATTTTATCGCGCAGAAGTCGGTTCGGAAAGCTTGTTGACTGAAACCGATATGGCAATCCTTAATGCAGGGTGGCGCTTTATTTATTCATTGGGTGACAATGCTGATCATCAATTCGTTGGGCGAGGGGATTTGGGTTATATCGTCACAGATGATTTTGATGGTGTGCCTTATAATCTGCGCTATTTTGCCGGTGGTGATCAGAGCGTGCGTGGCTATGATTATGAAAGTTTATCTCCTGAAGAAGACGGATTGTTATTAGGTGGGCAAGTCCTTGCGGTCGGCTCACTAGAATATAACTATCAATTCCGTGATGGTTGGCGTGCCGCAGTTTTTGCCGATGCAGGCAATGCTTATGATGAAAACTTTAGCAACGAAACCAAATATGGCGTCGGTGTGGGTGTGCGCTGGGCATCGCCAGTAGGACCGATTCGGGTCGATGTAGCAGCTGGCGTAAGTGAAGATAGCGTACCGATTCGCTTACATTTCTTTATTGGACCACCGCTTTAATTCATTAAATTATTTTAGCTTCAAATTTTTGGGAATAAGACAAGCATATGACTGAGCAACAGCCTGAGCAAAAAGTAAAACCGAAAAAGCGATCTCGTGTTGCCCGTTCAGCACGTTGGTTGCTATTTGGTTTTTTAGGGTTATTGTTACTGATCATCATTGCTTTGGGCTTGTTTGCAAGCTCCGACCGTGGCAGTAAATGGCTACTGGATTTTGTGCTTGATCGTCAGCAGGCGATTAGCTATCAATATGAAGATGGCAATCTCATCAAAGGCATTATCCTGAAAGATATCTTGGTCAAGGTCAAAGACGTTGAGGTCAAAATCAATCGTGCGGATGTACATCTCGGCTGGCGTGCTATCGTCAATAGAGAAATCCATCTCATGCGTGCAAACTTTGACACCATTCATGTCATTAATAGTGCACCACCGACCGATAAAGAATTTGAATTTAAAGAATTAAAATTGCCATTCGTGCTTCGCATGGATGAAGCATATATCAAAAAGCTTATTCTGCAAACCACTACATCGACCACCAATTTTTATGATATTCAGCTCAACGACAGTGAGTGGTCAGGTGCAAAAATTCAATTGGTAAACTCATCGTTGACGATGGATTTTCTTAAAGCAGAGAAGATTAATGGTTATCTGCAATTAGATGGAAAATATCCACTGAGTCTGAGTGCGGATGCGACAATTCCTGCCTTAGAAAATTTAAAAATGAGTCAGCTGAAACTGGTGGCTCGTGGAGATGTCGATACGCTTAAAGCTGGTTTTGCTGCGGCAAGTCCTGATGTGATATCGGGCTATATGGTGCTTCATCCTGTACGTAAGAATGTGCCAATGTTTGCTAAGGTCTCTTGGTCAAAATATCATTGGCCTGTTGCACCTGAACAGGAGCTGTATTCTGAAGGTGGTGAAGTCAACTTAGCGGGAAATATCAAAAATCTAAATATCGATATCGACACCGATCTGCGTGGTAAGCAAATTCCCCAAGGCTATTATCAAGCTAAGATGAATACTGACTTGAAGAAGCTCAACATTGAAGACTTTGTTGGGTCACTGATGGATGGGCAGGTTGAGCTTGCGGGTGTCGTTGGGTGGCAAGATGGTGTCAGTTGGGATCTTGGCGGCCGGTTAAATGGGATTAATCCAAATCATGATGTGATACCCCCTGCTGTTCGAGATCTACTACCGCCTGACATGAGTGCAGCATTATCATCTAAAGGCGCAATGAAAAATGCTGCTGATATTGTTGCCACGCTTGATTTTGACCGATTTGAACGTTGGGATGTCAAGTTGCATCAAAATCCTGCAAAACAAAACGCAAATAATGAAAAAATTACCCAACCGTGGCAAGTGCAAGTTGCTTGGCAAGATATTGACCGCAAATTTCCGTATGTTGGTTGGTTAAATAGTCAACAAGGCGATGTTGATTTAGCGCTCTCGGACAAAGGGCAAGACATTCGCTTGGCGACTTTGATTCGTGCGCATGAATCATCTAGCCTGCCTGCGGGACAATATGCAAGCACTTTGAACTTTTCCAATAGTATATTAAATGTTAAAGACTTTAGTTTGACACAAGGACAAAGCAAACTGTCAGGTAATGCGGTGGTCAACTTGCCAACCGATCGATCTGAACTACGTTGGCGAGCAAATCTTCTAGCAAATCAGTTCAATCCACAGACGATCAGTCCTGCTGCGCCAGTCAATCGTTTGGACGGTTCGATTCAAGCATCAGGCTATGCCGAGAACAATGCCACTGGAAATAAGCAAGTCATCCAACTGAAAGGGATTGATCTGACTGGACAGCTACCACAAGGCAATCAAACGCAAAGTATTGCCTTAACAGGGCAATCTACCGCTGTCGTCCTCATGCATGATGGCAAAAATCAATCAGGCTTAAAAGGCTTTGCTGTGCAATATGATGGCGGGCTGAACGCACAAAACTACAGTCAAGGACCTTTGAAAATCAATGTATCGGGGACACCGAAGCTGATTAAAATTAATGAGCTTTTCCATCAAGGTGCAGCAGGCAAGCTCGATGCCAATGGGATTGTCAATCTTGAAAATGGTATTGCGTGGAATGTACGTGCGCTACTCGATCAATTTAAACCGCAGTATTTTGTCGGGAATGTCACGGGCAATATTACAGGTCGTGTCAACACTACAGGTCGCTGGTCTGAACAGCAAAAAAATATTTCTGTGCAGAACCTAAACCTTCGAGGCAATATCAATAACAAACCATTGCTTGGTAAAGGCAACCTCAGCGTCAGTTTTGGTGAGAATAGTAGTTTTGTTCCGCAGCAGTTTGAAGCGAATAATTTAGTGTTGAGTTATGCCAACAATATTGTTCATGCCGCTGGTAATGCACAACGTCTCCAATTGAATGTCAACGCACCCAACTTAGATCAACTGTATCCAGGACTTGGCGGGACGGTAAAAGGTTTCTTGTCAGTGCAAAGTCAGCCAAGCATTCAAGCAAAATCAAATTTAATCGCAGAAAATCTGGCGTATGGTGATAATCTTAATGTGGAAAAAGTATCTTTGATTGGCACACTGCCAACAGGTCAAACTGCTTCACAATTAGTATTTAATCTACAAGGGCTTACAAGTAATAAGCGTCGTATTGATCAAGTCAAAGCAGAACTCATCGGCACACGTCAAGCGCATCTGCTCAAGCTTGATGGCAATAATGATAAGTCAAAATTCTATGTGCAAATGGCAGGTGGTTTTAATGCACAAAATGATTGGCTTGGACAAATCCAAAAAGGGGACTTCAATTCACAGCGTGTCCGTTTGACGCAAAATCAAAATGCATCGATTATTTATCGCCAAGCAAAAGGACAAATCACGGTAACAGCACATTGCTGGATGAGTCAGGGTCGTCAGCAAAGCCAAATATGTCTTGATCAGCCTTTGATCGCCAGTAAAACGCAAGGTGTTGTCTCAGCCAAAATGCAAAATATTGAGCTTGCGGATTTTCAAGCTTTCATGCCGTCAGGTCTCGCCATTGACGGTCGTCTCAATGGTTATACCGATGTAGCATGGCGTGAAGGACAGCCGATGGATGTCGAAGCGCAGTTGGTGACACGTCAAGGGCATATTGGACTGTCCAATGAAGAAGGTATTCCGCCGACGTCGATTGAATATCGAGAAGTCCGCTTAACAGCCCAAACCCAAGCGAATGCTTTAGCACTCAAGCTCAATGCGGATTCGCCGCTACTTGGTACAGGCTATGTTGACGTTTTGGTTGGCACACAAGGTGAAAATAAATCCTTGTCAGGTCAGATCGCCTTGGATCAAATCAAACTCAATCTGTTTAAACCATTCATTGCTGACGTGCGTGAGCTAGATGGCACATTGTCGGCAGCGGGTCGTCTTGCAGGCACGTTGCAGCAACCGAGCTTTAACGGTGAAGTTCGTCTCAAAGATGGCAAGGTGGCAATGATCAGTGTGCCGTTGAATCTTGAAAATATTCAGCTTGCTTCATCTATACAAGGGACATCAGCGATTCTTGAGGGTGCATTTAACTCAGGTAAAGGTGTCGGCAAGATTACTGGATTGGCAACTTGGTCGGGCTCACCACGAATTCAACTTAATCTTGCAGGACAAGAGTTATTGGTTGCACAGCCACCGATGATCAGCGCTTCGGTTTCGCCGAATATCGAAGTCGACATTCAGCCTGCTCGACGTGCTTTGACTGTGAGAGGCGACATCAAAGTTCCTCGTGCAATTATCTCCATGCCTGAAAGTAGCCCAAATGTCGTTGGAACATCTGGTGATGTACGTATCGTACGAAGTAACGAAGATCAGCTCGCAATCTTAAAAGCGTCACGTCCATGGCGTATAGATGCGGATATTGATGTGAGCTTGGGTAATAGTGTGATTTTCCGAGGCTTTAACAGTACCATTCCACTGGTTGGCGGTATTAACCTACGTCAACGTGGTACGCAGATCGCATTACAAGCTAATGGTGCAATCGGTGTCAGTCGTCAGGTGACCATTGAAGCCTATGGTCAGCGCCTAGAACTCACTCGAGCGATTGCTCGATTCGGTGGAGAGCTTGCCAACCCTGGTCTAGATATTGATGCCAGTAAAGATGTGCAAAATAGTACCGTAGGTGTGCGCATCACAGGGCAAGCCTCTAGTCCAAATATTCAGATTTATAATGATGCAGGACTGACAGAGCAAGAGGCACTCAATGCCTTGCTTACAGGTCGGATTAGTTCGGGCGCTGGCTCAGTCAACAATACCGAAGGCTTCAAGTCGGATGTGAATAACACGCTTGCGGCAGCAGGGATCAGTATGGGGCTTGGTGGGACACGAGCCTTGACCAATCAGATTGGACGAAGCTTTGGTCTCAGCGGATTGGCGCTTGATGCGCAAGGTTCGGGCAATGATACCCAAGTCAGTGTGACAGGTTATATCACGCCTGATCTTTATCTACGCTATGGCGTCGGTATCTTTACCCCAGTCAATACTTTGACCTTGCGTTATCAAGTTAACCGTCGTCTGTACTTGGAGGCAACGTCTTCACTCGAACGTGCGATTGACGTGTTCTATAACTGGAAGTTTTAAACCTTATAATCAACATTGCCAATGTCCACAAACATTGGCAATGTGCTTTTTAGTCATTCAAACTTTTAAGATTCTGATACATGCTATCGCTAAAGGTCGTAATGCTTTATTTGTCGCATTTTGGCAAAATGAATTTGTGGAAGTTGCGTAGAATTTACCAGTAGAAAAGGATGTCAGTGATCACAAATAGTGCAGATTGATGCATGGTATTTTCTAAATAAATAATCATCATCAAGTTTTGTGCACAGCGATTGCATTAACTTTTAGTGTCAAATTTAGTACAATTTGTCCGTCCAATTTATTTGTCAGGTTGTCTTTAGTCAGCTGCGTACAAATAATTTTTTAAAGAAGAGGAATAACACCGTGCTAGAAGCTTACCGCCAACACGTAGAAGAACGTGCCGCACTCGGAATCCCACCGAAGCCGCTTGACGATGCTCAAACAGCTGAATTGGTTGAATTGTTAAAAAATCCACCAGCGGGTGAAGAAGAGTATATCGTTGATTTGCTTGAAAACCGTGTGCCAGCAGGTGTTGACCAAGCCGCTTATGTCAAAGCTGCATTCTTGGCTGCGCTTGCAAAAGGCGAAGCAACTTCTCCGCTAATTGATAAAAAGCGTGCAGTATATCTACTTGGCACGATGCTTGGTGGTTATAACGTTGCGCCATTGGTTGAGCTGTTGGATGATGCTGAGCTTGCAGAACTCGCAGCTGAAGCATTGAAAAAGACTTTGCTTGTATTTGATGCGTTCCATGACGTTGCTGATAAAGCCAAAGCAGGCAATGCCAATGCCAAAGCCGTTGTTCAATCTTGGGCTGACGCTGAATGGTTCACAGGTCGTGAAGACGTTGCTGACGAAATTACATTCACAGTATTCAAAGTGACTGGGGAAACCAACACCGATGACTTGTCTCCTGCACAAGACGCGTGGAGCCGTCCTGATATTCCACTACATGCCAATGCAATGTTGAAAAACGAGCGTGACGGCATCAATCCTGAACAACCAGGCGAAGTTGGTCCACTCAACCAAATCAAAGAATTGATCGCCAAAGGTAATCCAGTTGCCTACGTCGGTGACGTGGTTGGTACAGGTTCATCTCGTAAATCTGCAACGAACTCTGTACTTTGGTTCTTCGGTGATGACATCCCACATATTCCAAACAAAAAAGATGGTGGTTTGTGTCTAGGTGGTAAGATTGCACCGATTTTCTTCAACACGATGGAAGATGCGGGCGCTTTGCCAATCGAGATTGATGTCAATGACATGAATATGGGTGATGAAATTACCCTAAAAATCAATAAAGAAACAGCGGTAGTCACTGCATTTAAAAACGGTGCGCAAATCGCTGAATCACCACTGAAAACCCCTGTACTTCTTGACGAAGTGCGTGCTGGTGGTCGTATCAACTTGATCATCGGTCGTGGTTTGACCAATAAAGCACGTGAAGCATTGGGTCTTGAACCATCTACATTGTTCCGCACTCCAGTTCAACCGTCTGACTCTGGCAAAGGCTTCTCTCTCGCTCAGAAAATGGTTGGTCGTGCATGTGGTCTTCCAGAAGGTCAAGGCGTTCGCCCAGGCACTTACTGTGAACCAAAAATGACTACTGTGGGCTCGCAAGATACCACTGGCCCAATGACACGTGACGAATTGAAAGATTTGGCGTGCTTAGGTTTCTCAGCTGATCTCGTGATGCAATCTTTCTGTCACACAGCTGCGTATCCAAAGCCAGTTGACGTAGAAATGCAACACAGCTTGCCTGACTTCATCATGAACCGTGGCGGTGTATCGCTACGTCCAGGTGACGGTATTATTCACTCTTGGTTAAACCGTATGTTGTTGCCTGATACCGTCGGTACAGGCGGTGACTCACATACACGTTTCCCAATTGGTATTTCTTTCCCTGCGGGTTCTGGTCTAGTTGCATTCGCTGCAGCGACTGGTGTGATGCCACTCGATATGCCTGAATCTGTATTAGTGAAATTCAAAGGTAAAATGCAGCCAGGCATCACACTACGTGACCTCGTCCATGCGATTCCTTTGTATGCGATCAAAGAAGGCGACTTGACTGTAGAGAAGAAAGGGAAGAAAAACATCTTCTCTGGTCGTATCCTAGAGATCGACTTGACTGAAATGGAAACAGACTTGACTGCTGAACAAGCATTCGAATTGTCTGATGCTTCTGCTGAGCGTTCTGCTGCAGGCTGTGCGATCACATTGTCAGAAGAGAAAGTGGCTGAATATCTCCGTTCAAACATTACCATGCTGAAGTGGATGATTTCACAAGGTTATGGCGATGCACGTACTATGGCTCGTCGTATCGAAAACATGGAAAAATGGTTGGCGAATCCAGAGTTGCTACAAGCTGATGCAGACGCTGAATACACCAAAGTCTATGAAATCGACCTTGCCGACATCAAAGAGCCAGTGCTTTGCTGCCCTAACGATCCAGATGATGCAAAATTGCTTTCTGAAGTGCAAGGCGACAAGATTGATGAAGTATTCATCGGTTCTTGTATGACCAACATTGGTCACTTCCGTGCAGCGGGTAAATTACTTGAAAAAGTGCCTGCGGGCTCACTCGCTACGCAATTGTGGATCGCTCCGCCGACACGTATGGACGAAGCGCAGTTGATGGAAGAAGGCTTCTTCAATACTTATGGTAAAGCGGGCGCACGTACCGAAATGCCAGGTTGTTCACTGTGTATGGGTAACCAAGCACGTGTGAAACCAGGTGCGACAGTTGTTTCAACTTCAACGCGTAACTTCCCGAACCGTCTAGGTCAAGGTGCGAATGTATATCTTGCCTCTGCTGAGCTTGCATCAGTGGCTGCGGTATTGGGTAAACTGCCGACTCCTGAAGAGTACAAGCAATATGCGTCGCAAATCGACAGCATGGCAGGTGACATCTACAAGTATCTCAACTTTGATCAAATGGCTGACTACACCAAAGCCGCTGACACTGTAGATACCAAGAAAATCCAAGCAGCTCAATTGACTTGATCTATTGTAAAGTAGATCAAACTGAGTAAAGATAAGGGCTGATGATTCAGCCCTTATCTTTTGAAAGTATGTCCCGTCCTGAAATAAGTTTACACCTTAAGAGACTTATTTTATGGAACATAAACGAGAACAACGAGTTAAACGTACACAACGTGACTATAGC
>LUOR01000025.1 GCA_001626925.1 Moraxellaceae bacterium REDSEA-S32_B1 | reverse complement strand
TAGGTCGGCTATATTACTCTCTATCTCTAAAAAGTCAACTGGATATTTAGATATTTTTTAAAACTCATTTTTTAAACTTAAAACCCAACCATTTTAGCCAAGCCCTTGTTTATCAATAAGTTTTTATCTAACCATCCGCCGATAGGTGCGCATTCTACAGCATTTCCCTACCAACGCAACCCCTTTTCTTTGATCTATATGACAGGTGCACGTTTTTTAGGCGGATTTATTCTTTTTTATCAAATTTTGCCTGTCTATTGAGCGAAATCTTTTGATTGACTTGCCTAACGCCCTCGAATAGAACCGTCTCACTTTATTTTGAAACATTTCCTCAGTGCGAATTTTTTACACGCCATCAAACGCTTTGAATTTGATGGCTGGATCACATTGCATTTATTCTAGCTTGATTGAACTAAACTTGGTCGAGGGCCTGTTCGAGATCTGCTATGAGATCATCAATATGTTCTATCCCGATCGATAAACGTACCATGTCACTACTAACACCAGCAGTTTTCAATTCATCTTCATTAAGCTGTCGATGGGTTGTAGTTGCTGGGTGGCATGCCAAACTTTTGGCATCTCCAATGTTCACCAAGCGTGTAAAGAGATTTAATGCATCAATAAATCGTGTGCCACCTTCACGTCCATCTTGCACACCAAACGATAAAATTGCCGATGGTTTGCCTTTTAGGTATTTCTGTGCCAAGTGATGTTGTGGATGGTCTTTTAGCCCTGCGTAATTTACCCATTTGACTTTAGGATGTTGTTTTAAATATTCGGCAATTTTTTGTGCGTTCTCAGTATGTCTTTCCATGCGTATGTTTAACGTTTCCAATCCTTGCAAAATCAAAAAAACGCTGAGCGGACTAATTGCTGCACCTGTATTACGAAGTGGGACAACCCGTGCACGTGCAATATACGCAGCATCACCTATGGCTTCGACGTAATTCACACCGTGATAGCTTGGGTCAGGGGTGTTCAATACTTTAAATCGCTCTGGATATTTCCCCCACGGAAATTTACCACTGTCGACGATTGCACCGCCTATGCTATTGCCATGTCCGCCGATATATTTAGTTAATGAATGGATGACGATATCAGCGCCGTAGGCAAAAGGCTTGAGTAATGCAGGTGTCGCGACGGTATTATCGACAATCACAGGGATGCCATGCGCATGTGCAATCTCTGAAATTCGCTCTAAATCAATAATATTTCCCAATGGATTGCCAATTGATTCGACAAAGATCAATTTCGTTTTTTCATCGATTAAATCGTTTAATGCATCAGGTTGTTGGTAGTCGAAGAAACGTACTTCGATGCCTTGTTTGGGTAATGTATGAGCAAACAGATTATATGTGCCGCCGTATAGCGTTGATACGGATGCGATATTATCCCCTGCTTCTGCAATGGTTTGAATCGCATAAGTAATGGCGGACATGCCTGAAGCTACGGCAAGCGCACCGATTCCACCTTCCAATGCTGCGATGCGTTGCTCAAGCACTGCCGTGGTTGGGTTCATAATCCGTGTATAAATATTGCCCTGCACTTTGAGATCAAATAAATCTGCCCCATGCTGGGTATTATCAAATGCATAAGAAGTAGTTTGGTAGATCGGCACAGCCACTGATTTGGTGGTCGGTTCGGGTTGGTAGCCTGCATGTATCGCTAATGTTTCATCTTTATAGGTCATTTTTCGACTCACTTTTTTGTAGTTTTAAAAAACTAGCACCTGATCTTTGATAAAGCAATGATGTTGGTCAATTTATCATTATTATTTATTCAAATAAGATATCTATTTCATGCAGTTACTCTGCGCGCCGTTGAATGCCCTGACTCATCATAAGATAAAGCGTTTGCCAATCATGTCGATCGCTTAACATCTGCTGATGCATCTCTAAGATGTGCTGGTCATGACGCACAGCAGGTCCTGTTTGGTTTTGTACGGCTCGACCATGTTTTAACTTTGCAGTGGTTGCATCGATCAATGGCAATAACAAATCCACATCAACATGCTTTTCATTCAATATTTGCTGTGCAATGTCAAAACAATAATTACTAAAGTTGCAGGCAAATACTGCCGCAAGATGCAACGACAAACGCTGTTCAGAATTGTATTGATAAATTTTCGAGCTAAAGTTTTTAGCTAAGGTTTCTAATTTTTGCAAAGCATCCAATGACTTAGCTTCAATAAAGATCGGTGTGTTTTGCCAATCAATCTTTTGATCAAAACTAAATGTTTGTAATGGATAAAACACGCCTGAATTTATTCCAAAATCAGTTAACACTTGAAGTGCTGTACTTCCAGAAGTATGCGCAACTAAGCCTTGATATTGGTTTTGGGAAAGTTGTTGAGCAATTTCTGTAATAGCTGAATCACTGACGCAAATCAAAACAATATCTGAATCGCCAATTTGTGCTAGATCATCAATACCATTTGTATTCACTTGATTTGCTAAAGCCTGTGCTTTTTGCAAACTCCGATTAAAGATGTACCGAATTTTTTGATTGGTCTGATACAAATGTTGTGCAAGATGGGTTGCAACCCGCCCTGTGCCGATGATGGAAATGTTTAATTGTCTTTGATCAAGCATTTTTCTCAAATCTCTTCAGCGTATTTTAGTTACGCATTTTCCAATCAGTTATTACAAAGAGCTTTTAATAGTATTGACGCTTATATTTGGCATGCAAAAATGCAGGGATTAATCCTGTTAGCGCAGCACGAATATCTTCACGCTCATTGATCAACTGATGCGAACCTTCTTCCAAAATCAATGAAGTCTGCAAACGAAATTTTCGACGAATAAATTCATGGTTATAACGCCAATCCACCGTTTGATCGAGCGCACCTTGCGCCAGCCAAACAGGAATACGACACGGTGGTCGTGCTTCCATCAGAGGCATCCACTTTGACAATGCCAATATCCAATCCATACTCATCGCACGAGGTTGCAAAGGATCTTGTAATCGAACAAAACGTAGAAATTCAGGATTATGGTTATTACGTTTAAACTTTCGAGGCACTTGGCGCCGAATGCGTCGCACAATACCCAACCCAACCGAGTTGTGCCACCAAGAACTTTTTGCAGGGCGTATCAGAGGTGATAACAACAATACGCGATCGACTAAAGGTTGCTGTCGATTTTCAGCATATTCCAATAAATGGTGCATCCAAATCGCACCGCCCGTACTTTGTCCAATGCCATGCCAGGGCTTAGGTAAAGATTTTGCATCGTCAACGACTTCAGCAATACCATGTAGCACTTTTTGATAATCATCAAAATCTTCAATACCCGCTACTGTGCCGTTACTCAGTCCATGACCTGGCAAATCAAAGGCAAGTACGCTAAAGCCTTGCTCCAAAATTTCTTTGATAATTGGTTGATAAATCCCGCTGTGTTCAAGATAACCATGTACCAACCAGACAGAGCCTTTCACTTCGCCTTGTTCATCTTCAGCAAATTTTGGTTCATAAATTTGAACATGAATACGATATTGATCAACTTCAACCACACCTTGCCAATGATAGCTATTCAGTTGATCAAGTGCATAAAGCCGTTGATAACCCTCAAGCATTGGGTTGAGCAAAGTTGGCTCAGACAAATCCAAATGATTCAGTGCCTTTGGCGTTTCGATCGGATCGGGAATCGGTAAATCAGTTGCGCTGAGTAACGCAGGATTCATAAATGGGATATTCGCCATAATTAAGGAATCTCTCGGCAGTTACTTTCACCAAACCATACATCACGCATGGTGGCAAGGATTTCATAGGTTGCACGGCGACTGTGCATTAGATTTTGTTTGCTTGGTTGCCACTCAGTCAACGTATTTGGCAATGGTGCAATCACAGGAATTGTCGCAATACCATTGATCGCAAACAATCGCTTTGCTCTCGCCATATGATAAGCATCGGTCACTAAAAACACGGTCGGCGCACCACCCTGCTTTTGTAATAATAATGAGCTGAATCGGGTATTTTCACAGGTATTCATACTACGATTTTCTAAGAATTGTGCATGAATTTGATGTTGTTCGAGCCACTTCTGCATATAAGGTGCTTCCACACCACTGAGTACAATCGGCAGATTGTGGCTTTGATAGACTTCCACAGCTTGTTCTAATCGCTTTTTGGTATACGCATTAACGACAATTTCACCTTTCTTCTCACCACTGGTCAAGCCACCACCGAGAATCACGATAGCATGTGGCTGATGTGCAGGGCGTTGAAAAATAAATGGTGCTTGAACTTGTGTGGCTTCAGACGAAGTGTTTTCAAGTTGAATTTTGGTAGAAGTATCCGTTAAAAATTGACGATACTGCTCAAACAATGGTTGATTTTCATCACTAATGACATCTTCAAACAAAGCTTCAATATCTATTTCTACTTCGCTTTCATCATCTACGCTATTTTCAATATTATTCAAAGCGGAAGCCTGATTCTGATCTTGTGCTATATTGGCTTTAAACTCGTTGTCAGAAAAAACTTGAAGTTGGTAGTTCAGTTCATCTTGTTTTTGCTCTGCAATCATTTTCAACAATAAGTTATAGCGTTGCTGTAATTGCAAAAACTTGGACGCATCATTCTGATCTAAGCTTTGATTCACTTCGGCAAGATAGGCTTGTCGTGCCACCCACTCTTTCGAACCAGGCTCAAGCTCATTTTCAGCACTGAGCTGTCCGTTCTTTTGGCTTTCAGCTGCCACTGGATCAACTTCTTGACTAACAAAGCGATCCAACAGCCACAAGCCACTTTTGGCATAATATGGGCTATAAACAAAAGCAATAAGCAAAATGAGGATGACCGACAAACCAATCACCCAATACATCATACTTTTTAGCTTCGCTAGTTTTACCATAGATTCCTATTTATCGTGTTTCAAAAGGTTTCATGCAAATCAATCATTGATTATGTGCTTGGATTGTACCATCTTCACCCAATAATACGGGTTCAGGCTCAAGACGAATAGCAAATTTTTGATAGATATCGTGTTGAATGTGTTGATAAGTGTTCTTTACATCCTGTTGATCGGCAATTGCATAATTCACTAGAACCAATGCCTGACGCTCAAACATACCCACCGAACCAAGCCGTTTCCCCTTCCAACCTGCTTGCTCAATGAGCCAACCCGCTGCGACTTTGATCGATGTATCAACTTGATCTGCTAATTTATAATGTGGGGCATTCGGGTGCTTCTTAATAAACTCGGCAAACTGTGTTGCATCCAAAACTGGATTTTTAAAAAAACTGCCTGTATTTGGAAATTCTTTTGGATCAGGGAGTTTCGCTTGGCGAATCGCTACAATCGCATCAAATAATTTTTTTGGTGTTGGCGCATCACCAACTCGCTGTCCCACATCAGCATAATTTAGTTTCAGTTCTGCTTTTTTTAATAGTCGAAAACTGACCGCATAAACGATATATCGCCCTGCATTGCGTTTAAACAGACTATCTCGATAAGCAAATTGGCACTCATCTGCGTGGAAAATGACATGGCATTTTTGCACTAAGTCATAGGCAAAAATTTGTTCTATAAACTCGCCGACTTCAACGCCATAGGCGCCAATATTTTGAATCGGCGATGCGCCAACACAACCTGGAATCAATGCTAAATTTTCGAGTCCATGATAGCCATTTTCACAACACCATTTTACAAATTCGTGCCAATTTTCACCTGCTTGAACTTTGAGTAGCACTGCATTTTCATTATCTTCAACAATTTCTTTACCCATGTTTTGCACATGCACAGTTAAGGTCTGCATCTGTGCAGGCAGCACAATATTACTACCTCCAGACAAAATGAAAATAGATAGTTTTTCCGATTCTGCAAACTCAACAATCGCTTCGATTTGATTAATATCAGTCATTGCAAAGTAATGACTACTTTGCGACTGTAACGCCAGTGTATTGTGTGGGCTTAAATCAACATTGTGCTGTATGTTTTGATTGATCTTGTTGTGTGTAGCTATCACGTATTTTCCAAATGATGTTCTATGAAGTTTAATGTCTGCAATACAAATCGTATATTAGCCGATATTTTGCGATTGCCAATATTTCACCCACGCCCGACTGCTTGACTCACACTGTGCAATCACTCGCTCAAATCCATCTGCACCACCGTAGTATGGATCAGGTAAAGATTGCTTTGGATAGCTTGCATCATGTTCACTCATCATCGCAACTTTTGAATTGACTTGACCTAATTGCGCTTTCAATTTCAGAATATCAGCATAATTCTCATGATCCATTGCCAAGATGAGATCAAAATTCTGAAAATCAGCCAATTGTAGTTGTCTTGCTCGCAAACCACTCAAATCATAACCATGTGCAAGTGCATGACGTTGACTGCGTGAATCAGGTGTTTTGTTTGGATGATAATTACTGGTGCCTGCCGAATCAACTTGAATATTTAATCCTGCACATCGAGCTTGCTGTTGCAAAATCACTTCTGCGGTGGGTGAGCGACAAATATTTCCCAAACACACGCACAGCACTTTGTAAGGCTGTGAAGTCTGCAATGTTTGATCTTGTCGTTTATTAAAGTTTTGATCTGCTGTGTTCGACATAAGAATCCAAGTTTTAGCCTGATGTTCAACTAGAATGTAACGATTTCACATGCTACATTAGCGACAACACGGAGTATACATAAGATTTAGGATAAAGCATGTCAGGATTTGTTTTTGAATCAGTTTCAAATTTTATCGTTGGGATTGATAGCTTGACGCATCTTAATGAGGAATGTTTAAAACTCAAAATACAGAATGTTTTAGTCGTTACCGATCAAGGATTAGTCACGCAAGGCATCGCCAAACAAGTCACTGATCAACTGCAAATCGATCATCAACTATATACCGATGTGCAAGCTGATCCGCCTGATCATGTAGTACTCTCAGCAGTCGATTTTGCCAAACAATCTCAAGTCGATGGTGTGATCGGCTTAGGTGGTGGTAGTGCCATGGATGTCGCCAAGCTGATTGCTGTGCTTGCCCACCCAAACCAAACGCAACCCTTGCATTCGATGTATGGTGTCGATCAAGTCCAAGCACCTCGCCTGCCATTGATCCAAATTCCAACCACCGCAGGCACAGGCTCTGAAGTCACACCGATCGCCATCGTCACCACTGGAGAAACCACAAAATCTGGTGTGGTGTCACCAATTCTTTATGCAGATACTGCGATACTTGATGCAAAGCTCACAGTGAATCTCCCTACGCACATCACCGCAGCAACAGGTATCGATGCAATGGTCCATGCCATCGAAGCTTACACCTCAAAACATAAGAAAAATTCATATTCTGACTTGCTTGCAATCCAAGCATTAAAATTACTTGATCAATCACTACCGATTGCACTCAAGTCACCACAAAATTTAGTAGCACGTCAAGATATGCTTTTCGGTGCAATGCTTGCAGGTCAGGCTTTTGCCAACGCACCAGTTGCTGCTGTTCATGCACTCGCTTATCCACTCGGCGGACATTGTCATCTCTCTCATGGGCATAGCAACGCCCTCGTCTTATGTGAAATTTTAAAATTTAATGCGCCAGTGACAGAAACACTGTATGCAGAACTTATGCTGGCAATCATTCCAAATGCCAAAGGCACAACACCTGAACTTTGCCAACAATTTATCAATCACATGCAAAACATCTGTGCACAAAGTGGTTTGAAATTAAAACTTTCTGAACTGGATATTGCCGAAGATTTATTAGATACACTTGCGCACGATGCGATGTTGCAAACCCGATTATTGCAAAATAACCAACGTGAGCTCAGCGAAGCCGATGCTTTAGCGATTTATCACGCCGTGTTTTAAACGACTGCTTAAATATAAAGTGCTCAAAATCTTTCTCGAAAAGACATGCATAGAGCTTGATCTTAAATCGTGTTACTATCTTTTAAGTAGTAAATGATCAATTAAAAAAGACGAGCATCTGACTATGAGCAAAAAAATCGTGAATGACACCTGCCCTGTTGCACGCAGTCTATCTGTCTTTGGTGACACCTGGAGTATCTTGATCTTGCGTGATGCGCATGCAGGATTTACACGTTTCGATCAATTTCGTAAGCGTTTGAACATTGCCCCGACGATGCTTACCAAACGCCTCAATGATTTGGTGGAAAATGGTTTGTTGACAAAACGTCGCTATTCAGAAAATCCACCCCGTGAAGAATATTTACTCACTCAAGCAGGACGAGATTTTTTACCGATTCTTTTTGTGATTGCCGATTGGGGAAGTAAACATGTACCGCATCAAAATCCTGACCTGATGCATCAGTTCTACGATGATCAGCAAGGTACGATGATTGAGCCAGTGGTCATCGATCAACAGACTGGTGCAAAAATCGGGACTCGAAAGATTTCGATTCATCAAGGACATTATGTACAAAAGCTTGAAAAATCATAAGAGAAAAAAGACGCTAAAGATTTTAAAATTTCTATTTAAAAAAGTGCTATAAAATAATTGTTGTTGTCATCAAATCGTCAAGTTGTCTGCCTAAAATTGGCCTCACAACATGAGAACAATAACTTCTGATCTAAGATCATGAGTAAATAAATTAACGCATAAAAATAAGAATCGATTAAACCGAAGGATTGACAACAATCCAAAGGATGAGAGCGCAGACAAAACTAAAACGAGATTAAAACCAATCAACTTTTGAAGCTGAGTTGATTGGTTTTTTATTTTGATATTTCAAAACATCACAATAAAAAGCACCACTGATGTGATGCTTTCCAAGATATCTAAAATATCTAACTAGAAAATTTAAGATCTAAGTGATTTAAATTTTTGAAAAATTAACCTAAGAATGCAGTGTACATCCAAACTAATTTTTCTTGCTCTTGAACATATTCAGTCACAAGATCGGCTGATCCTTGATCGTCCACATCTTCTGCAGCTTCGGCAACAATACGTTGCTCTTCGATCAAAGCTTGCAAGCCAGACACTAAGCCTTTCACACATGCTTTGCCATCGTGAACATTTTTATCTTCTTTGATCGATGCATTTTCAGAGAAATCTGAATACGCATGAAGTGGCACACCGCCAAGTGTCAAAATACGTTCTGCAATCTCATCAATTTGAAGCTGTAAGTCTGTATAAAGCTCTTCAAATTTTTCATGCAGAGAGAAAAAATGCTCGCCTTTCACATTCCAGTGATAACCACGCACGTTAATATAAAAAATATGATAGCTAGATAAAAGGTTATTTAATTTTTTAATAACTTCTGTCATGTCTTTTTTTTCAAGACCGATTTGATTGGTGTTTGCCATGTGATTTCTCTTCCTCTAATCAAAAAAATTTAATTTAAAAATTTTTGATATATTCAGTGCAAATTCAGCGTATCTATCACAAATCCAAAATTGCAAAAACTGAAAAAGCACTAAACAGATCATCAACTTATGCAAACTATACTAACAAACCCTCTTGTAAGGTGTGTGTCAATTGACAGCGGTTTATTTTCAAATTGTTAATATATATTTTAAAAGAATTATCTATGTCAGCAAATGTAGCGATGAAGTACATATTGCTCAAAATGACAACATTAAAACTGCTTTAGGTACGTCATTTTTCCAGTCATTGCGAAGTGTTGGCAAATAAAATTTTGCTCCAATTTCAACGAGCTCCGTGTCCAAATAACTGTGTAACGCCAATAGAAACACGAAGTCACCGTGTAATGCGTCGTGTCGATCTTGCTGTTGCTGATGTTTTTTACGCGCTTGTTGCGCTTGCTTGACCAGTTGGTTGGCAGATTCACGATTTTTCAGTTTTGTCAGGGCTGTTAGACGCAGCTCAATAGTAGCCCACTCCTGAATGAGCCGTTTAAACATCTCAAAATCAGACTGCGTACTTTCCCAAGTAATGGTGTCAATCTGATCTGTGTCATCAGGTAAAACAGGCAATAGCAAATCCATGGTGCTTGGAAAAATTTTCTTAAAATTCATCATAAACTTTACAGGATCGTTGCTAGGATAGTCCGTAAATTTGATCGACTTTTGCTGATCTGTAAAAAAAATTTTAAACATGAATGTGCCTAACTTCAAAAAAGTGGCTTATTGTAAAGTGTCCAATGCGAGATGACTACACCCAATTCACAGGTTTAGCACTAAAACAATAATTGACATTTGACGACCAAATCAATGTCAATTTTTGCCAATAATAAGAGAATATTTGATTAGGCTTCTCATCAAATCAACAAAAGCCCTGAACAAATAATTATTTTTAAAACAATAATCTAAACAACTACTCATAAGACAAATATTGCAAGAAGCAAATATTATGAAGCGTACGTTTATAATAAATTCTTAACGTTTATTTTAGTTTTGATATGTTTTGCTAATTTGATTGGCAAAATTGATTGCTATACTTTTTCCATAACGAAAAACAAAAATAATGTGGTTATTCCTCCAGAGCAAAGCTAGTGATCTTAGCCGATGGTCACTGGCTTTATTGTTGTTTATAAGATTTGATTGAAAGGATTGACCTAAGCTTTCATGTTTTCTTGAATAATGGATAAAGCCTCTTCAAAAAGCTGTTCTGCACTTTGAGATGCATCAAGGCGGATAATGCGTTGTGGATTTTGTTCAGCCAATTGGCGATAGCTTGCTTGAATGCGTTGAAAAAATTCCGTTTTTTCTTGTTCAAACCGATCTAGCGCACCACGATTCTTCGCACGTTGCATGCCTTGCTCTACAGGCAAATCAAGCCAAAAAGTCACATCAGGCATTTTTGCCACAAAAGTATCGGTTAAGAGATCAATTTGCGATTTATCCATACCTCGCCCGCCGTGTTGATAAGCAACACTGGCATCGACAAAACGATCACATAGCACGATTTTATTTTCAGACAATGCAGGTAAAATTACTTGATCTAGATGTTGCGCACGTGCTGCATAGATGAGGAGTAATTCTGTCGCATGACTCATCTGTTCTTGCTGAGTCGCATCTTGCTGTGGTGCTAAAAGCAATTCACGAATCTGCTCTGCAAGCGGTGTTCCACCTGGTTCACGGGTCAATACCACATCATGTTCAGCACTTAAAGCCTGATTTAAACTGGCAATCAGTGTGCTTTTACCAACACCTTCCGTCCCTTCAAAACTGATAAACATCGTTATTCCTTATTCTAATCATTCACTACGATTCTTACGAAGTTGCGCTAGATAATCTTTCACCGCTTGATTATGCTCAGCTAATGTATTGCTAAATTTATGCCCACCATCACCTGTCGCCACAAAATAAATTGCTTTGCTATCATCAGGATGCAAGGCTGCATGAATCGACTTTTGACTCGGCAAGGCTATCGGCGTCGGCGGTAAGCCATTGATGGTATAGGTATTATATGGCGTTGGCGTGGTTAAATCACTGCGACGAATATTGCCCTTGTAGCGATCGCCCATGCCATAAATCACAGTTGGGTCAGTTTGCAGGCGCATACCGATATTCAAACGACGCACAAAGACACCTGACACTTGCTCAAGTTCCGCATCAATCGAAGTTTCTTTCTCTACGATGGAAGCCATGATGAGCGCTTCATAAGCATTGTCATAAGGTAAATCTGCACTACGCTTTGCCCATTCTTCTGCCAAAATTTTCTGCTGCCGTTGATACAAATCTCTCAGAATCGTGATGTCCGTTTCGCCTTTGGCATAAAAATAGGTATCAGGCGCAAATAAGCCTTCTGGGTGGGATTCGGTTGCACCAATGGCTTTTAAAATTTCCGCATCCGAATGATCAAGCAAAGTGTTTTTAACATATGGATTATTCTTTAGTTGCTGTTTTAGTTGCTTAAATGTCGTCCCTTCGATCACCAAAATACGGCTCATTTGTGCATTTTCAGCATTACTTACCATGCTTAAAACCGAGGCAATCGAATCACCTTGATTCACTTCATACACGCCTGCTTTCATCGTATCGTTAATGACAAGGCGTTGATAAAGTTTCAGTACGATTGGAAATTTAACTTGATCGTTCTGAGCCAATTGGTCAATAAATTTGGAATAGGTCTGCCCTTTTTCGATTGACAGCATCTGTACTTTTTTATCCGTAGGATAATCTTTCCAAAGACTTTGTGATAAAACATATGCACAGCATAGCAATCCAATTACAAAAACCGCAGCGATGAGTTTTGGAAATTTTCGATTAAAAAACTTAGGTTTCTGTTTTGCAGATTTTTTCGAAGTTGACGACTTTCGTTGCGTTTGCTTTGCCATAAAAAATACTTAATAAAATAATGTGAAGATTTAAACTTCTTTACCGCTCATATTCAAGCAGAGTGCTGTAATGAAAGCGTGAACACCTTAACTCAAATCGGATAATTGCAACTGCTGAAACACAGTTTGACAAATGTTTTGATCAAGTCGTTGTTCAGCATTTTCATCAATCAAAGTTTGAGCGATCCGCATTGCGTGTAAGCTATTGCAGAAAAAAATCGCCTGAACCGATGCCAATTCTGAACGCTTAATTTTACGGATTTGATGTGCAATTTGAAAGTGTTGCATCCGAGATAAAAGCTCTTGACGCATCACACCATCAATCCCCGCTAACGCCAAATCTGGCGTATGCCACTGCCCATCGAGATAGACAAAACAATTACTCGAAATGCCCTCCACCAAATGATCATTTTGATCAAAGCATAGCGCTTCTTGCCAAGTCTGTTGATCAGCGTGATGTTTCAATAACACTTGCTCAAGTCGATTCAGACTTTTAATGCCACGCAGTTGTTGCATTGGCGTAGATAAGGCTTGATCCATCAATCCTACTTTTTCTAAACTTGGAATTTCGCTAGAATTCGAATTTTCTGATTTTGGATAAAAGTAAAAATACAGATCCGCTGCTTGATCAGGTGGTGCATAGCCACGCTGTCCCTGCCCTCGACTGATGAGAATTTTGATTGTGCCGTGTGCATTTTCGCCATATTGCGCTGATATTTGATTTAAGAACTTTTCTTTATCTGTATTTATTCGATTCATATCACAATTCAAGCAAAGCGCAGGAATCGCCTTTTCAAACCGTGCAAGATGACCTTGCCAAAGCTGAATTTCACTTCGACCATACTGTGCTGTACTAAAGCAGCCATCGCCATATAAAAATCCACGATCTTCAATAGAAACAATATGTTGATGTGCATTATCAGGGATGATTTGAGTGTTTTTTTGAATCAGCATAATCAGTTGTTCTTTGGCGATACGTGCATCATTTCAAACTATTCCTATTTTTAAAACAACTTATAAATCACTTTTTTTCATATGAATTGCGCTTTTAATTATTTTTTATGCTTTAGAAAACTACATATGCTTGCTTTATCGAAAACAGCGAAAACTTTTGCACACATTCAATTTTCATATTTTGGAGAAGATTCATGAAATTTAACCACATTAAAACAGGTATTGCCATCGCACTTTTAGGTTTAAGTAGTGCAACTTTTGCTAAAGATTTTCTCAATGCGTCTTATGACCCGACCCGTGAGCTATACACCGAGTTTAACAAATCTTTTGGCGACTGGTGGAAAGATCGCACCAAGCAAGATGTTAATTTTGAACAATCCCATGGCGGTTCGGGTAAGCAAGCCCGTGCCGTGCTTGATGGCTTGAATGCCGACGTGGTGACTTTGGCATTGGCGGCGGATATTGATGTCATCGCTGAAAAGGCAAAATTACTCCCTGCAAACTGGCAGTCAAAATTACCAAATAATGCAACGCCATATACTTCAACGATTGTGTTCTTGGTGCGTAAAGGCAATCCAAAAGGTCTACAAGATTGGGCGGATTTGGTAAAAGATGGCGTCGAAATCATCACGCCAAATCCAAAAACCTCGGGCGGTGCACGTTGGAATTATCTCGCAGCGTGGGCTTGGGCGAAGCATCAAAAAGGTGGGAACGATGCCAAGGCGCAAGAGTTCGTCCGTCAGATTTATAAAAATACCAAAGTACTGGATTCAGGTGCACGTGGTTCAACCACGACTTTTGCTGAACGTGGTATCGGCGATGTTTTAATCGCTTGGGAAAATGAAGCACATCTCGCGATTCGTGAGCAACCGGGTAAGTTTGAGATCGTAACCCCAAGTCTGTCCATCTTGGCTGAACCACCTGTTGCAGTCGTTGAAAAGAATGCCAAGAAAAATGGCAATGAGCACTTAGCCAAAGCCTATCTGAACTATTTGTATTCCCCTGCAGGACAAGAGATTGCAGCGAAAAATTACTATCGTCCACGTAATCAAGCAGTGCTGAAAAAGTACAGCAATGTCTTTAAACCGTTGAAATTGGTCACTATCGACAAAGAATTTGGCGGTTGGGAAAAGACGCAAAAGCAACACTTTGATAATGGTGGCGGATTCGATCAAATCGTTAAAGCCAACAACAGCAAGTAATGCAAATTTTAATAGGCAAATTTAAACAATGCAATTTGATACTTTGTAATGAAAATCAACCAAGAGATGGCGCAGATGAGCAAGGTAAATAATTTACATACCATCATCGTTCCAGGTGTAGGTGATAGTGATGCCAATCATTGGCAGTCATGGCTTGCCTATAAGCTGGGCGACTCCTCTCGAGTTGTGCAAGAGGATTGGCACAAGCCTGTATTGAATCATTGGGTGCAACGCTTTTATCAGCATGTCAGCCAATATCATCGTCCAATTCAGCTCGTAGCGCACAGCTTTGGTTGCTTAACTACCATTGCAGCATTGAATCAATATCCACAGCTGAAACAATGGGTTGAACAAGTCATTCTTGTTGCGCCTGCCAATCCTGCACGGTTTTCTACAACAGGTTTTGCAGATGTTGTGAATAGCAATAATTCATTAACAGACGACGCTTATGCAACAGACTCTTATGCGAAAGACTTTTTGAAATATACGCTCGATTTACCGACCTTATTGATCTTAAGTGAAAACGATCCTTGGCTGGCTTTTGAAGATGCCATCACCTATGCCAAAGCGTGGGATGTGCCGTATATCAATCAAGGGCTTGCAGGGCATATCAATGTTGAATCAGGTTATGGCGCATGGTGGCAGTTGCTTGATTATTTGCAGGTGATGCAACAGCAACCATTTTTATTCCAAAAGAATACCGTGTTGCAAAGACGTTTTAGTTTGGCTGGTTAGTTCGCATTCTTTTTTGGTTTTTACTTTTGTTTTTTAATTCTTGAGCGTTTTTAGTTTTTTTGAATAATTAGGTGTTCCTATGGCACGACAGTCCCGTGTGATCGCAGGTTTTGGTTTAACTCTTGGGATTACCTTAACGTATTTGACCTTAATCGTGATTTTGCCCTTATCTGCGGTGTTTATCCATTCTCTAGGGATTGGATGGGATGGATTTTGGGAGATTTTAGGCTCAGAACGTGTACTGAAATCCTTACAACTGAGCTTTTCCACAGCCTTATTTGCTGCAGCGTTAAACCTCGTCTTTGGTTTGATTTTGGCGTGGTGTTTGGTGCGTTATCAGTTTTTTGGTAAGCGTCTAGTCGATGCCATGATTGATTTGCCTTTTGCATTGCCGACAGCAGTTGCAGGGATTGCCTTGACCGCACTTTATGCGCAGAACGGTTGGATTGGTCAGTATTTTGATCGAGTTGGGATCGAGATCGCCTATACACCGATCGGGATTACGTTGGCTTTGGTATTTATCGGGATTCCTTTTGTGGTGCGTACGGTACAGCCTGTACTTGCCGATTTGGAAACTGAACTTGAAGAAGCCGCCAGTGCCTTAGGTGCCAATCGTTGGCAGACGATTACAAAAGTCATTCTCCCGATTTTACTGCCTGCATTACTTACTGGTTTTGCCCTCGCCTTTGCACGTGGTGTTGGTGAATATGGCTCGGTGATTTTTATTGCAGGAAATCAACCCTATCAAACAGAAATTGCACCGCTACTGATTATTTCTCGCTTAGAGGAATATGACTATGCAGGCGCAACCACGATTGCAGTGGTGATGTTAGTCATTTCATTTATTTTCTTATTGATTATTAACCTGTTACAAGGTTGGTCAAGTCGCCGTACAGGGAGAACCGTATCATGAACGCCAATCATTCTTCAACGGTATTGGCACTGCGCCTACAATCGCAAGATGCGACACGTGAGCCAAGCGCTGTACGTTATGTTTTGATCGGGATCGCCCTTTTATTCTTTATCAGTTGCTTGATGTTACCTTTGGTTTTGGTCTTTGTCGAAGCCTTCCGTCAAGGCAGTGCGGTGTTTTTTGCGGCATTGGTTGAGCCTGATACTTTATCTGCGGTGAAACTCACCCTACTCACCGCTGCTGTGGCTGTACCGCTGAATGTGATCTTCGGTGTAGCAGCCGCTTGGGCGGTAACCAAGTTTCGATTTAAAGGCAAATCTATTCTGACCACGTTGATTGATTTGCCGTTTTCGGTATCACCAGTGATTGCAGGTCTAATGCTCGTTCTACTGTTCGGTACGCAAGGTTGGTGGGGCGAATGGTTGCAAGATCGTGATGTAGCGATTCTCTATGCCGTGCCAGCAATCATCCTTGCAACTGTATTTATCACCGTGCCTTTTGTTGCGCGTGAGCTAATTCCATTGATGGAAGCGCAAGGCACAGAGGAAGAAGAAGCGGCGATTGTACTGGGTGCTTCATGTTGGCAGACGTTTTGGAAAGTGACCTTACCCAATATCAAATGGGGTCTGCTCTACGGTGTGATTCTGTGTAATGCCCGTGCAATGGGTGAGTTTGGTGCGGTATCAGTGGTGTCGGGACATATTCGTGGTGAAACCAATACCTTGCCACTGCATGTCGAGATTCTCTACAACGAATATAGCTACAGTGCAGCATTTGCCGTAGCGACCTTGTTAGCCCTACTTGCAATCGTGACTTTGATCATAAAGACATGGGTTGAGCTTCGCCAAGAAAACATTTAGTCAAATTATTTCAAATCCGCTACGGCGTTAACCTCGCTCGATGTACGACATGTACACCTTCTCTCGGTTGCCTTGTAGCGAAATTAAACTACTTTGACTAAACAGCATTAGACTTAAATTGATTCGTAATTAATGACCACAAATTTTAGGAATTCGACATGAGCATTCAAGTAAAAAACATCGATAAACATTTTGGAAATTTCCACGCACTCCAGGACATTAGCCTCGACTTCCCAGAGGGCGAATTGGTTGCCCTGCTTGGTCCATCGGGCTGTGGTAAAACCTCGCTACTGCGCATCATCGCAGGCTTAGAATCGGCGGATTCAGGTCATGTACTTCTGGAAGGTCAAGATGCGACTGATGTGCATGTGCGTCACCGTCAAGTGGGTTTTGTCTTTCAGCATTACGCCTTATTTCGTCACATGACTGTGTTTGATAATGTCGCTTTTGGTCTGCGTGTTCGTCCTCGTAAAACACGTCCAAGCAAAGCGGAGATTAAGAAAAAAGTCACTCGATTGCTCGACCTCGTTCAACTTGGCTTTTTGGCAGATCGTTATCCTGCGCAGCTTTCAGGTGGTCAGCGTCAACGTATTGCCCTTGCTCGTGCCCTAGCCTTTGAACCACGTGTGTTATTACTTGATGAGCCTTTTGGCGCACTGGATGCCAAAGTGCGTAAAGAACTGCGTCGTTGGTTGCGTAATCTGCACGATGAATTGCACATTACCTCAATCTTCGTGACGCACGACCAAGAGGAAGCACTTGAAGTTGCTGATCAAATCGTGGTGATGAATAATGGACAAGTCGAACAAATCGGTACGCCACGTGAAGTGTATGACTCTCCTGCCAGTCCATTTGTATTTGATTTCTTAGGTCAGGCAAATCGTTTTGACGGCAACGTCAAGCAAAATACCTTACAACTGGGTCAGTCCAATTTGATTCTGCCTAATCATCAGGCACGTGCTGAAGGTCAAGTGATTGCCTTTGCTCGACCAAATGAATTGCACATTCATACCACACCACAGCAGAATACTATTCAGGCACATTTCCAACGTGAGCTGTGGATTGCAGGCGAGATTTTGGCGGAGTTCCGTGATAATGATGGACGATTAATTGAAATCCGTTTGACTCCTGAACAAGCGAGTCAATTGCAACTGCGAGCACAACAGTCAGTGTGGATTGCAGCAACGAATTTACATATTTTTGATGTGGTGCAGTCGGCATAAGCGATTGCTGAGATTACGATAGTCGAAGAAATTTATTTCTGATACAAGGCAACCGAACGAAGGTGTACAAAGAGTACTTCAAGTGAGGTTAACGCAGTAGCAGGATTAAAGTTCTCTGACTATACTGGTAAAGTTGCTATACTGAACTAATTAAAGACGCTTAATTTGCTGAAATAATTCAACATTTAAAAGTAAATGAATCTATAATTTCAGCAAATCTTGTCTTGATAAGTAATGATGCGAATTTGCATTATTCACGGAGATATTGAGTGAATTTTCAACAATTAAGAATTATCCGAGAAACGGTACGTCAGAACTACAATCTGACTGAGGCATCCAATGCCCTCTACACCTCACAGTCTGGGGTGAGTAAGCACATCAAAGATTTGGAAGATGAGCTTGGGGTACAGCTTTTCGTGCGTAAAGGAAAGCGTCTACTTGGTCTGACTGAACCTGGGCAATCCTTACTCGGTATTGTCGAGCGCATGTTGGTCGATGCGGATAATATCAAACGCCTTGCGGATGATTTTAATCTGGTCAATGAAGGCACACTGACCATTGCCACCACACATACCCAAGCTCGCTATGTGCTACCGCCGATCGTCAGTCAATTTAAAAAATTATTCCCCAAAGTCCACCTGATCCTACAACAAGGCAGCCCAGTAGAAATTACTGAAATGTTGTTACTCGGTGAGGCAGACATAGGCATTGCAACGGAGTCACTCACCACTGAAGATGCGTTAGCAAGTGTGCCCTACTATCAATGGCAACATTGCATCTTGACGCCGAAAGATCATCCGTTGACCCAAGTTGAAGAATTGAGTTTGTACGATCTTGCTGAATATCCGCTGATCACCTATCACGGCGGTTTTACAGGACGCTCGAAGATCGACCAAGCCTTTCAAGAAGCTAGCCTTGATGTGGAAATCGTCATGTCGGCTCTCGATGCCGATGTCATCAAAACCTATGTTGAGCTTGGCATGGGCGTAGGTATTGTCAATGGGGTAGCATTCGATGCAGAACGTGATCATCGTTTAAAACAGATCAAAACCTCGCTATTTGGCACTAATACCACATGGATTGCTTTACGCAAAGGACATTTGCTTCGTGGCTATGGTTATGATTTTATTTCACTGTGCTCACCAAATACAGATATTAAAGCCTTGAAGAAAGCCGCTTATCCTGAGTAAATTAAACAGATAAAATGCATCATGAATTTAATGGAGTAAATCGAAATGCTAAAAAATGAAATCAAAATGTGATAAATGCCAACAATCGTTGAGCCACGAATCTTTAGCTTTTATTTGCTCTTATGAATGTACTTTTTGTGAATCATGTACCACTACGATGCAAAATAGTTGTCCAAACTATTCAGGCAATCTATGTGAACGTCCAAAACGTACCAAACAACCTTTGAGTGTCATTAAAGATCAAATCAAACAGAAATTATTTAAATAACGACGACATTCTCAGACGACAATCCAAGAGTAAAAAATCGTTTTAAGACAATTATCGTAAAAGCTGTTGATGTAATTTCTCTAAACCTTGTTGCATTTCCTGTTGCACCAACGCTGTCAAGCTCTCCACCGTATGCACACGGCTATCTATACTCGGTAAAGCTACCAAATGTGCAGTCACTACGGGCATTTGCAAGACTTGCGTTAGATTTTGCACAAAGCCTTGATTGCCAATAAATGGAATAATATTGTCGAGCTGACCTTGCTGATTCACATAAGCTATTAGACAAATCTGTACTGGCTTTTGCGCTTCGATCGCCGATGCCAAAAGTTTGCCATGGACTTTTTTTACCCGAGTGCCATCAGTCGTGGTCGCTTCAGGGAAGAACAAAACAGGGGTATCTTGCTTTAAAAATTCAGTGATTTGTTCCTTGATCAATGCCGAATCACCTGAACCTCGACGGATGAATAATGTACCGCCCCAACGTGCAAGTTTACCGATGATCGGCCATGATGCCACTTCTGCTTTCGCCAAGAAAAATACTCTCGCACCTGAGCCTAGCACTGCCACATCCAACCATGAAATATGATTACTCACCCACAAGGCAGGTTGCCGTGCAATCTCGCCATGTACTTGCACTTTGACATTAAAGACCTCTCCAAGCTGACGACAAAAATACTGCACATAGCGTGTATTGTTTGGATCATTTGGATTTTTATAAAGTTTTTTTGAAAAAATAAGATAAAAACCATTAAAGAGCACGATCAATAGATGAAAAAATTTCTTAATATATAAGGCAATGCGTAGCAATAAATTGCGTTTCGGCAATTGCGTTTGACCTACATGGTGACTTTGTAGATTTGGCTGTTTTGGCTTCTGATCTGTGTTTTGATTTGATGGATAAAGTGGTTGTTGCGACATTGACGCCGTTTTCCTAAAAAATTATATTTTCACTGTAACCATAATCTATTTTTGCTAAGCATCAAAGTGGTAAAATGTGCCAATTCAATGATGATGCATCCCAAGATTCACATGAATTCTTTCAATAGATAACTACCTAAACCGCTGAGTTTTAGCATTTTCATTTTGACAAATCCTTTTTCACAGTTTGAAAGTGATTAAGCCAACACTATTTCTGCCAATTTTTTTTACTTTTTTCTACCAAAAATATCAGCTTTCCAATCTACTTTTCGATGCCATTCTGGGGTTTTAGGCAGATAGCCTTTTTTCTCAGCATAAAATCGACCGAACATATTAGGCAAAAGTACCAAAAAAGATAATCTTATCAATGTCAGATTGGGCTTGAGTAATATATACGCCCTCAAAAAGTACATTATGTGTTTTGGTCGCAACGACACTTCCTATTTTTTGTAGCCTAAAATAATTTAAGATTGAAGCAACAATAAGGAAAAAACCAATAATAAATAGTATCCTGAAAATCCAAATCCGCTTTTCCATCAACTCTTCCCTTTTTGCATTGTTTTCAATGTTAGATCAAAACAGAAAATCATTTTATAACTTTAATAGTGATCATGAGCTGACTTCATTGATTAAACCTGTATCAAGATAAACCATAAGTCAAATAGTCAAAACCCTGTTTTTTTCTTACAATAGACCTCTTTGACTTACTATAGAGATAACGACTGCGTGGAATATTTTGAACGGCATCAAGGTGGCGAACGAGCAATTTTAATTAGCACCCGAGTACAGATGTTAGAAGATTTGGATGCAGAAGAGTTTCGCCTGCTTGCCGAGTCGGCAGGTGCGGACATCATGGAGCACATGACCACTTCACGCAATCGACCTGATCCAAAGCTGTTTATTGGTTCAGGGAAAGCTGAAGAAATTGCCCAATTTATTCATCAGGAAGAAATTGATCTCGCTATTTTTGATCACCCACTCTCCCCTGCACAAGAGCGTAACTTAGAAAAAATCTTTAAATGCCGTGTTATTGATCGCACAGGTTTGATCTTGGATATTTTCGCCCTACGTGCTCGTACCCATGAAGGGAAACTGCAAGTCGAATTGGCACAACTTGAGCATTTGTCTACACGACTGGTTCGAGGTTGGACGCATTTGGAACGTCAAAAAGGTGGTATCGGTCTACGTGGCCCCGGTGAATCACAGCTCGAAACTGACCGCCGATTATTGCGTATTCGTATGACGCAGCTCAAAGATAAACTGGAAAAAGTGCGCCAAACTCGTCTACAAGGTCGTGCCGCAAGACAAAAAGCCGAAATTCCAACGGTATCACTGGTCGGCTATACAAACGCAGGTAAATCGACCCTGTTTAATCGTTTGGCGGAAAGTGATGTCTATGCCGCAGACCAACTGTTCGCCACACTCGATCCGACGTTGCGTCGTGTACAGTGGGAGGGTTTAGGCACGGTAGTCCTTGCCGATACCGTAGGATTTGTTAAAGACCTGCCCCATTCACTGGTGGATTCTTTCCGAGCGACACTTGAAGAAACCTTAGAAGCCAGCTTGCTACTCCATGTGATTGACGCCAGTAGTCCAGATATGATGGAGCAAATCGAAGCTGTAGAAAGTGTTCTCAGTGAAATTGGTGCGGATGTCACGATTTTGCGAGTGTATAACAAGATTGATCAATCCAATGATGAGGCGAAAATTATTTATCGCAAACCGCATCAGCCTGAGCGTGTTTATGTCTCGGCACATACGGGTGAAGGCATGGATTTGTTGATGCAAGCTGTACAGGAGTCATTACTTGGTCAGCTGAAAACCTTTGAGCTTCGTCTTGATACAACGCATGGTAAACTTCGTAGCCAATTGCATCATTTAGAAGTGATTGAATCAGAACGTTATGACGAAGAAGGTATTTTACATCTGACCGTACGCATGTCAGGCGAACGTCTAATTCAACTCATCGGTCAAAACCATCATGATATGGATCAAATCTTAGGCGAACAAGCAGTGCAGTTTAGACGTCCACTTGAAGCCTTTGAACAGAATTAAACCTGTACTTTATCCATAAAAAGCTCAACTTTAGGTATTCAGGTCATTGTTTATATTTTAAGATCTGATTAAATTCGGCACATTCACGCACCTGACAAGGCAATATATTGAGATATTTAGGTCTGACATGAAAAGTAAAATCGACTGGATCGCCTTATTTTTTACCGTCCTACTCATCGTGATCGCACGTGAAGGTGCGGTTGCTTTGATGACTTTATTTGGACATCCTGAGCTTGGTAATTTAATTGGCTTGGCTTTGTTGCTGATCGTACTGGTCATTTGGCGACGCTTTAAGCCGATTCCACACCGAATGATTGATGCCAATGCTTGGATTATGAAAGAAAGTGCGTTTGCATTTTTACCGATCTCAGCGGGTGCTGTGATCATGCTCGTGGCGATGGGTGCTGAGATTCCTGCATTCTTATTGGTGATGGCGGTCAGTACGTTGATACCGCTATGGCTCTATGCCAAAATCTCTAAACGCTGGCTTTAATTCAACCCAACTTAAAATCAACCTAGCTAACTCAACTCAGCTTTAACTTAATTTACAATCATTAAGGATCTTCCATGCTCACGGTACTTGCAGGTTTTGTCTTAACTTTGATTGCCTTTATTCTTGGCAAGATCGGGTTTCGGTATCTTCCGCAAATCCCTGTGATCGTAACTGCAATGATTTGGGTGATTATCTTGTTGTGGCTAGTGAATTGGCATTACGAAGACTACATGGCGAACGTACAGCCGTATTTTGATCACCTGCTCGGATATGTCACGGTTGCACTGGCTATTCCGCTCGCTGCAATGCGTTTTGACGATCTACCACTCAAACCGATGATTGGTATTCTCGCCTTTGCTAGTATCAGTGCTGTTGCACTACCAATGGGACTTGCTTATTTATTACACCTTGCTGAGCCTACCATTTTGGCATTTGCCACACGTGCCGTAACCACACCTGTGGCATTAAATATTGCCACCTTACTTCATGCCCCTCTCGCTATGGTCAGCCTTATTGTGATCTTATCAGGGGTGATCGGCGCAGCGTTTTCACCGTGGATATTACGACATATCAATGATGAGCGTGCCTCAGGCTTGGCTTTGGGATTAGCCGCGCATGCAATCGGTACGGTGCAAGCATGGCAACGTGGTACAGTTGCAGGGCGTTATGCTGCTTTTGGCATGGCAATCAATGCCGTACTTACTTCGATATGGTTACCGATTTTATTTCATACATTGCAATAAATCACACTAGCAACAAATAAAAACGGCATAAATCACAGATTTGTATATCTAACATTGACTACATTACAAAAAAATTTAAACATGAAGCAAATATGAACAACTGTGCATTTAGAAAATTAGAAATATTACTGACAAAAATAAATTTATTTTTTTACTTATAATTCAATTAATTACAATATTTTTCAAAACAAGAAATGTGCTAAGTGACATTTTTTGTCAATTAAAAGTTCTCAAAAGGATACTTATTAGACATTTTCATCATATTTACTCACCTATTTTAAAGCGTTAAGATGAGATTATAAGGTTGACAACTGTATAGGATTTACCGAATGAAAGGCATCAAGCTGTTTTTATTATCTAGCTCATTACTGATGGCATCCGCATCTGTGTTCGCAACAACAGATATCGAAGGGACTTGGCGCTCAATTGATGACAAAACAGGCTTTAGTAAAGCCCTGATTGAAATCAAAAAAGATGGCAAAGGTGTATATACAGGTAAAATTATCAAAATCTTGCCACGTCCAGGCTATACACCGAAGACGCATTGTCAAG
The DNA here is from genome assembly GCA_001626925.1 of Moraxellaceae bacterium REDSEA-S32_B1. Lineage (GTDB taxonomy): Bacteria > Pseudomonadota > Gammaproteobacteria > Pseudomonadales > Moraxellaceae > Acinetobacter. The sequence goes on along the minus strand of LUOR01000025.1, from coordinate 80,339 downwards.
ACTGCCCTGCACCTTATAAAAATGCGCCTATTCTTGGCTTAACAGTGCTAGATGGAATGAAGCAAAAGAATGCCACTGAATACGAAGGCGGAACGATTCTCGATCCACTTACTGGCAAAGTCTATAAAAGTAAAATCAAAGTCAGTAGCAATGGCAATCGCCTGCGTATGCGTGGCTATGTCGGCGTAGAAGTGTTTGGTCGTAGCCAAACTTGGATTCGCAATAAATAACTCACTACCTTTCGCTTTTTTAGCTTCGAAATCCCAGTTGAATGCTGGGATTTTTTGCTTTATTTTCATGTTTTTCTTGACTTAATATCCTAGTTCAATCCACAATCGAAAGACTGTTAGGGGTCTATACACTTAGAATGAAGTTGCTGATGAATATTAAGAAAATACAGCACAAAACTTATTTTAAACGCATTTTAGGCATTCTTTTGTCGATGATATTTGCGTTTTCGAGCCATTTTGTCTTTGCCAACAACTCACAGCCAAAAGCTGCCTACTATCGATATTATAGCAATGGTGTCGCTACGGTCAGCCGCTCTGTCACGCCAACACATATTCGCCGAGGTTATGAGGTACTTGATCAAAATATGTATTTGATCAAAAAAGTGCCTGCCTATAATGTTGAAAAAGATTTGCGTGAGGAAAAGCAACGTGCAGTTCAATTTGAACGTCATCGCAAAGATTTACAAATCAAACGCTCTTTTCGTGATGTGGAATATGCTACTCGCAAAAAAAATGATGTGATGAAAGTTTTGAACAAACAATTGCGCCAACAATATATCTTAATGAAACAATTGCAGACTGATCGCAGTGAATATCTCACAGCAAAAGCAAAGTTTTTGTTAAACAAAGAAGAGGTACCGACCAGCTTGGAAAGCAATATTTATAATAATAAACAGCACATTCAAAACACACGTGATGCGATCGAAAACTTAAAACGAACCATATCTGATCAACAAGATTATTACGATTATGTGATTCACCGTTTACAATTGATGTAAACCTTTCTATATTGGCATGCACTTATTCAAGTGCGAAATGAATATATGGACATTCTAAAACAACAAAATATTAAATTTTCACTGATTATTCTATTTTTAATCGGGCTCAGTGCATGTCAAAAAGAAACAGCCGAAAGCACGCCAACTGCCACGAATGAGCCAATTGAGTTGATCGCTGCAGACGTCGTGCATGTTAAATCTGGATCGCTTGCTGATAAATCACCATTTACAGGTACCATTCAAGCGGTCTCACAAACCAGTGTACAGTCGCAAGTGAGTGCCACGGCGTTGCAAGTGTCTGCGGATATTGGTCAATCTGTGTCAAAAGGTCAAGTCCTCGCCCGCCTCAATAATCAAGATAATAATGCACGTTTGGCTCAGGCAAGAGCCAACCTCGCAGCGGCTAAAGCGCAAGCGCAATTAAGCAAATCTCTAGTCGATCGCAAACGTCGACTATGGCAACAAGGTTTCATTTCCAAGTTGGAATATGAGCAAAGCCAAGTTGAGTATCGTGCGCAAGCTGAACAAATTAAGGCGGAACAAGCCAATGTCAATATTGCCGAAAAAGCCAGCCAAGATACGGTGATACGTAGCCCGATCAATGGTGTCATTACCAATCGTCAGATCGAGCAAGGACAGACCATTGCCGCTGGTCAGACTTTATTTGAAATCGTCAATCCATCAAAACTTGAGATCAAAGCCAGTCTTGCGGTTGCCGAAGCGTACAAACTTTTTGTCGGTCAAAATGTTGAGTTTCGCCTACAAGGTGATACCAAGCTCTACCCTGCCAAAGTCACTCGGGTATCGCCTGTCGCAGATCAAGCCAGTCGCAATATCACTTTTTATGCTGAGCCAAGTGCACAAGCACCGCTGCACATCGGTGCTTTTGTTGAGGGTTCAATTATTCGAAATAATAAGCAACAAGCTTCAGGTCAAATTATTCCGTTAAAGTCAATTCGACACATTGATACATCACCTTATGTATGGGTAATCCGTGAGCAAAAACTGTTAAAAATTGAAGTTGACGTGGTGCAAAAACAAACTGCAGATCAGCTTGCTATCGTCAGCGGTCTACAAAATAACGACTTGGTCAGTCTCATCGACTTTAAACATGATGATGCCAATCAGACAGTAAGTATCAAATCACAAACAGCGCAAACGACTACGAATAAATAAGCTAAAAAAATAATTCAAGAAAGGAATCTGACGACATGTGGTTTACTCGAATCAGTATCAAATATCCTGTATTCACCATCATGATGATGTTGTGCTTTTTGGTACTTGGGTTGGCCTCTTGGCAACGTATGCATATCGAAGAGTTTCCAGATGTCGACTTCCCTTTTGTTGTTGTCCACACCACGTATGCAGGCGCATCGCCTGAGATTGTCGAGAGTGAAATCACTGAAAAGCTTGAAGATCAAATCAATACCATTTCAGGGCTAAAAAGTGTCATTTCGATTTCCAATGAAGGGCTATCGATGGTCATTGCCGAGTTCAATCTCGACGTGGACTCCTCAGTCGCCGCCCAAGAAGTTCGTGACAAAATTGCCTCTGTATCTAGTCAGTTCCGTGATGAGATTGATGATCCAATCATTGAGCGCTACGACCCATCGGCTGGCGCGGTGATGTCGGTGGTGTTTGAGTCTAAGCAAATGAATATGCGTGAACTGAGTAGTTACGTCGATCAACAGCTTATTCCGCAATTGCGCACGGTATCAGGTGTCGGTCGTGTTAATCTACAAGGTGAAACTGAACGTCAAATCCGCATCGAAGTCGATCCACTGCGTTTGCAAAGCTATGGCATTGGCATCAATCAAGTCATGCAAACTCTGCAAAGTGAAAATGTGCAAATTCCTGCGGGCACATTAAAACAAGGCAATAAAGAATTAGTTGTCGAAATCCAAGCCAAAGTTCGTCAGCCTGCGGATTTCAACAATCTCATCGTCAGTAATTTGAATGGTGTGCCAATCCGTTTGGGACAAGTTGCAGAAGTTGCTGATCGCACCGCAGAGCAAGAAAGTAGCGCCTATCTGAATGGTGAAACTGCGCTATCGGTCGATATTCTACGCAACTCCGATGCCAATGTGATCTCGACTATTGACAACCTGTATAAACGTCTTGATGAGATCAAAACTCAACTGCCAAGTGGTATGAGTCTGACCGTCGTCACAGATACATCAAAAGGTATTCGTAACTCGATCAAAGATGTGGCAAGAACCATCGTTGAGGGTGCTGTTCTCGCCGTATTGATCGTATTACTGTTCCTCGGTTCGTTCCGCTCCACAATTATTACAGGATTGACTTTACCCATTGCACTCTTCGGCACTTTGACCGTAGTTTGGGCAGTCGGCTTTAGTATCAATTTGATGACCCTACTTGCCTTATCCTTGAGTATTGGGCTCTTGATTGATGATGCGATCGTGGTGCGAGAAAATATCGTACGTCACGCCGATATGGGCAAAGATCATGTCACCGCAGCCATCGAAGGCACACAAGAGATCGGACTTGCCGTACTCGCCACCACATTGACCATTGTCGCAGTATTCTTACCTGTGGCATTTATGGGTGGCATTATCGGGCGTTTCTTTTATCAGTTTGGCGTGACTGTCAGTGCTGCAGTACTCATCTCGATGTTTGTCAGCTTTACCCTCGATCCAATGCTTTCAGCACATTGGGCAGAAAAGAAAGATAAAAACAAAGATAAAAAGCCAAGCGTCATTACTCGTTTTTTTCAATGGACATCCAATCAACTTGATCGATTGAATGATGTCTATGCCAAAGTGTTGAAATGGTCACTGCGCTTTCGCTTGATTACCATGATGATTGCGGTGGGTTCACTGTTCGGTGCATTTGGATTGGCGGGCTTGATTGGCACAGAGTTCGTGCCAATTCCAGACAAAGGCGAAGCGATCGTCAAATTCGAAACACCGGTCGATTCATCACTTCAATATACCAATGCCAAATTGTTACAAGTTGAGGAAATCCTTCGAGAATTTCCTGAAGTGCGAAATACTTATGGCGTGGTCAATGCAGTTAATGATCAAGGCAAAAATCACGCCAGTATCAAAGTCAGTCTGACACCACGCAAAGAACGTGAAAAATCGCTGATTGAGCTGACCAATGACTTCCGAGATCGCATTCAACACGTTGCAGGGATCAAAATCACCTCTGTGGCTTCTGCTGATGAGAGCGTATCGGGTGGTCAAAAACCGATTTTGATCTCGATTAAAGGACCTGACCTGAAAGAACTGCAAAAAATCTCTGATCGCTTTATGGCGGAGATTTCAAAAATTGAGGGCTTAGTGGATTTAGAAAGTTCACTCGGTGAACCAAAACCGACACTTTCAATTGAAATTAATCGTCAAATCGCCAGTGATCTAGGACTGTCGGTGAATCAAATCGCTACATCTCTTCGTCCGCTCATCGCAGGTGATAATGTCACCACATGGGAAGATGAGGATGGTGAAAATTATGATGTAAATATTCGCCTATCAGAACAAGATCGTTCACGTCCAAGTGACTTACAACAGCTATATTTTAGTGGGAATTCAAGCTCTGCACAAAATGGCGCAACTCAAAATACAATCGCCAATTCGACCCAAAATTCAACCCTGTCGAATAACAGCGCAAGCACATTGATTCCATTTACAGCATTTGCAACGATGGGGGAAACGCTCGGCGCATCACAAATCAATCGTCGTGATTTGACCCGTGAAATCTTAGTCGAAGCCAATACCGCTGGTCGTCCATCAGGTGATATTGGGCGAGATATTGAAAACTTGCAGCAAAACTTTGACCTACCGCCAGGCTACGGATTCTCTACGCAAGGGGCGAATGCAGATATGGCAGAGTCTGCAGGTTATGCGATGACTGCAATAACATTGTCCATCGTATTTATTTACATCGTGCTTGGCTCGCAGTTTAATAGCTTTATCCATCCTGCTGCGATCATGATGGCATTGCCATTGTCCTTGATTGGTGTGTTCTTGGCATTATTCTTATTTAACAGTACTTTAAATATTTTCTCGATCATCGGTATCATCATGTTGATGGGCTTGGTGACAAAGAACGCTATCTTGCTAATCGACTTTATCAAAAAAGCCATGGATCACGGCATGCCTCGGCATGAGGCAATTTTAGAAGCAGGTCAAACTCGTCTACGTCCTATCCTGATGACAACGTGTGCCATGGTAATGGGCATGGTACCTTTGGCACTTGGACTGGGTGAAGGCGGCGAACAAAGTGCACCGATGGCACATGCAGTGATTGGTGGTCTTATCACTTCGGCACTATTGACCTTGATCGTAGTACCAGTATTTTTCACTTATTTAGAAGATTTGAAAAATTTTAGTTCACGAATGTTTCGAAAAATCATATCATAGCGAGCTTTTTAAGACATATGAAATCTAGTGGTCACCAACCTGCCTGTATAGGCGAAACAGTTTTACGTAGTACAAGGCAATCGAGTGAGGGTGTGCAAATTGTACAGCGAACGAGATTAACGCCGTAATACTTGGAACTGCGATGACTATAATGTCTTGAATCCGACAATTTGGTTGTAATACACTGTGCGATTGCGCTGTGGAAAATGTTGATTTTTGAATCAATAGCAATCACATTGATGCGGTGTAATACCTTTAAATGAAGACGTTTTGAATTAGTAGATTTTTGATTAGGACATTGTATGCGAGCGAGTCGCTTTTTATTTGCCACATTACGAGAAACACCGAACGATGCGGAAGTCATTTCACATCAGTTGATGTTGCGTGCGGGAATGATTCGTAAATTGGCGTCAGGTTTGTACACTTGGCTACCAATGGGTGTCCGTGTACTGAATAAAGTCGAAGCCATCGTTCGTGACGAAATGAATGCGTCAGGTGCACTCGAAGTCTTTATGCCAGTGACTCAGCCTGCGAGCTTATGGCAAGAGTCTGGTCGCTATGTGCAATATGGACCAGAATTGCTACGTATCCAAGATCGCCATAAAAATCCGTTCGTTCTCGGTCCTACGCACGAAGAAGTCATTACCGATTTGGCACGTAATGAGCTGAAAAGCTATAAACAATTACCGCTGAATTTCTATCAAATTCAAACTAAATTTCGTGATGAAATTCGCCCACGTTTTGGTGTGATGCGTTCGCGTGAGTTCATCATGAAAGATGCCTATTCTTTTCATGTCGATCAAGCGTCATTACAAAAAACTTACGACTTGATGTATCAAACCTATAGCAATATTTTTAATCGCTTAGGTTTGGACTTCCGCCCTGTGCAAGCTGATACAGGCTCGATCGGTGGTTCAGGCTCGCATGAGTTTCATGTCTTAGCGAATAGCGGTGAAGATGATGTGGTGTTCTCTACCGAATCAGACTTCGCAGCCAATGTGGAAAAAGCCGAAGCGATCTTGGTCGGTGAACGTGCTGCACCTACACAAGAATTGCAAGTCATTGATACGCCGAATACCAAAACCATTGATGCGCTGTGTGAATTACTTAAAATTGATGCCAAACAAACTTTAAAAGCCGTTTTGGTACAAGGCGCAGTTAGTGACGAACAAGCTGAAGAAAATGGCAAATCACCACTTGTTGCAATCTTCTTGCGTGGTGATCATACGCTCAATGAAATCAAAGCTGAAAATCATCCATTGATTGCCAGTCCTTTAACTTTTGCCACCGAAGAACAATTGAAATCAGTTGGTTTACCAGCAGGCTCAGTTGGGCCTCAAGGCTTGGTAGAAAAAGGCATTACCGTATTAGTCGATCGTGCAGCATCGGTATTATCTGATTTTGTCACAGGTGCAAACATTGCCGATCAACACGTACAAGGTGCAAACTGGGAGCGTGATGCGACCTATAGCGAAGTTGCAGATTTGCGTAATGTGGTCGATGGCGACCCTTCTCCAGATGGTAAAGGTGTGCTACAAATCCGCCGTGGTATCGAAGTTGGACACATTTTCCAGCTCGGTCAAAAATACTCAGAAGCGCTCGGCTGTAAAGTCCTTGGTGAAGATGGTAAACCGCAAACTGTTACCATGGGTTGCTATGGTATTGGTGTGACACGTGTGGTGGCAGCAGCAATTGAGCAAAATCACGATGAAAAAGGGATTATCTGGCCAAAAGCACTTGCGCCATTTGACATTGCGATAGTCCCGATGAATGCACACAAATCACCACGTACTGTGGAAGCCGCTGAATCACTCTATCAAGAACTGCAAGCGCTCGGCTTCGATGTGCTACTCGATGATCGTAATGAGCGTCCAGGGGTGAAATTCTCTGATCTTGAATTGACAGGGATTCCACATCGTATCGTGATCGGTGAAAAAGGCTTAGATGCAGGCACTTTTGAATATAAAGGTCGCCGTGATAGTGAGTCGCAAGACTTAAGCAAAGAAGCGTTACTTGAAATGCTTAAAGGCTAAAAATAATTCCTTTGAAAAATTTGAGAAAAACCGATCATGATTGATCGGTTTTTTATATTACAACCTGAATATTATTAAAATTAGAACTCAACAAAAGTGCTTTTAAGAGTGCTTTTAAAAACACCAAAAATATAGTATTATCACAATAATGTGAAGGGGGATTCCAATGAATGTTAAATATTTATCAAACTGGAAAGACCGAATTAAAAATGCTCTGACTGTTGCTTTTTTAGCTTTAGAGAAGATGCGGAATAAAGCACCTTATCCCTATTCTCTTAAAAGTTTTACATTTAGAGATAAGTTGATAAGACATATTCGATTAATCAAATTACTTCAACAATTGATTAAATGCTTTAAACTTTTTGAGGAAAAGCAAAATAAACAAATACATGCCTCTCTAAAAAAAGAAATCTTAATTTTTCAAAAAATTAGACCGTCAATACACTCTGTAACCATTGCGCCAATTTTATTTTCTATCAATTATTCAGAGGCTTAATTATGACTCAATTAATTCATGCACGAATGACTGCAAGTATTACAGAACTAAAAAAAAGCCCAATGGATACTGTTCTAGCTGGTAATGGTGAGGCTGTTGCAATTCTCAACCGCAATACACCTGCTTTTTATTGTATCCCTGCCGATCTTTATGAAGCCATGTTGGAACAACTTGAAGATTCGGAGTTAAATCAGATTGCAGACACTCGTGCGAAACAAAAGCGCATTCGAGTAAATATTGATGAGTTATAACTTAGAGTTTTTAGAACAGGCCTTCGATGAATGGCAAAAACTGAATCCCAGCATCAAGCAACAGTTTAAAAAGAAACTGACAAAATTGCTAGATAGCCCTCGTATACCAAAGAACAAATTATCTGGTCATCCAAACCGCTATAAGATAAAACTTCGTAGCATTGGCTATCGTTTGGTTTATGAAGTGATTGATGACGAAATTATCGTACTTGTGATTGCTGTTGGAAAACGAGAAAATAATGCGATCTATCGTTCAGCAGATTCTAGAAGTTCTTCATTTTAAGCTTCAGTCATTGCAATAAAACTTATTCAATTAAGTACATTTTCAATACAGCGTTTTATTTCTAAAATCATGGTCTTGTCATATTGCGTTGGCACAGTGAATCACAATCATAACAACGCTGTTTGCAATGGAACAAAGCATGACAATACAACTTACTCATTCAAAACGATTTAACACATCTCGTCGCAAACGATTTGGCATGATGCTCGGTGCGCTACTTTGTACACCACTCTTTTTAACAGCATGTGAAGATGATGACGAAGAACAAGTGACTTCTGCAGATCGTCCGATCATATTTGCACATCGTGGCGCCAGTGGCTATCTGCCCGATCATACTTTGGCAGGTTATGAAAAAGCCATTGAGCTTGGTGCAGACTATATCGAGCCTGATCTAGTGATGACCAAAGACGGCGTATTAGTCAGTCGCCATGAACCAAATATCACCACGACTACCGATGTGAAAGATCATCCTGAATTTGCAGATCGTAAAAAAACCATGATGGTAGATGGTATCGAAGAAGAAGGTTGGTTTATTTCTGACTTTACCCTTGCAGAGCTAAAAACTTTAAAAGCCATACAACCACTGGCGGAACGTGATCAATCTTATAACGGTCAATTTGACGTGCCGACATTTGAGGAAATTTTACAACTTCTCATTGCACAGCGCAGTGAAACAGGTCGTAAAATTGGAATCATTCCAGAGCTCAAACATTCGACTTATCATCAAGACTTAGGGCTTGCGATGGAAGATGAATTGCTTCGTTTATTGGATAAATATTCGCTCAATAGCGCAGACTCAAATGTCATTATCCAATCTTTTGAAGTGGCGAATTTGAAATATCTCAATAGCAAAACTGAAGTTCAATTAGTACAACTCATTGATGCGTCAGGTTTAAAACTCGATGGGACAATAGATAACGTCCCACCGCTCAATCAGCCTTATGATTTTGAACTGAATGGTGACAATCGTACTTATGTCGATATGCTGACACCTTCGGGGCTTGCAGAGATCAAAACCTATGCAGACATTATTGGCCCATGGAAAGGATATATCGTCGGCAATAAAAGTACGGATGCTAACGGCGATGGCAAGGCGGACGACATCACTGGTGATGGTTTAGTCGATGATCGTGACCGCACTTTAGCTGAACCGACAACACTCATTGCTGATGCGCATCAAGTCGGTTTAAAAGTCGTACCATTTACCTTCCGTAATGAACCACGTCGCCTCGCCAGTGACTATCAAAATGATCCAATCAAAGAATATGAATATTTCTTTGAGCTAGGTGTGGATGGTCTATTTACGGACTTTACGGACACAGCAGTCAAAGCACTAGATGCCTATTACTAATAACGACTTTTTTCGAAATCGCAAATAAACTTTCAAAAAAAATGCCAAACGCCCTGTTTGGCATTTTTCATTGGTCAAATGATTCGATAAAAGTTTTAAAATACAAAACTCAGCAATCCTCGCTAAAAATCTATCAATCGATCTGTTATATTGGTTTTATTATTAATTTGAAAACATTGTGTTATGGACTTAACGATTAACCACACTCTCGCCATTATCATCATTACCGTGATCATTTCCCTGCTTGCTTTTAATCAGCCTCGCATCATGAATCGCCTGATCTTTTGGGGACCTGCGGTAGGCAAAGGACAATTTGACCGTTTAATTACTTATGGTTTTGTGCATGCTGATGGTTTTCACCTACTCTTTAACATGATCACGCTGTTTTTCTTTGGGCGTGTGTTGGAGCAGTTTTACCGTCAATATGCCTTTGACATGGGCTTTGCATTGTTCTATCTCGGCGGTTTGATCGTATCGATTTTGCCAAGTTATTTAAAACATAAAAATGATGTGAATTACTTTAGTTTGGGCGCATCAGGTGCGGTTTCAGCGATTCTATTTGCCTTTATTTTATTTCAACCGTGGAATTTGATTTTCGTATTCTTTATTCCCGTGCCTGCGATTATTTTTGCGATTCTGTATGTTGCGTATAGCTTTTGGGCTGAGCGACGTGGTAACAATGGCATCAATCATAGTGCGCATCTTTGGGGTGCAGCTTACGGGATTATCTGTACAATCATTCTTGAGCCACGCATTCTCGGTGTCTTCGTACAACGCCTATTAAACCCAAGTTTTTTCTAAATTCACAACTCAAATAAGCATTGATTGGTTAAGGAATAATTCATGCAAAGCCTCGTCCTCGATACAGAAACACATTCATTAAACGGCTTGCCGATCGAAGTCGCTTATGTGCCTGTACAGCTTGATTCGTCAGGTCTTCAAGTCTTCGAAGATCAGATTTATGATGAATATTTCAGCCTCGATGACGGCATGTCGATGCATTTGGCATCAATGGCAGTGCATCATATTTTGCCTAATGATTTGATGGGTAAACCGAATTATCGTGAGTTCCGTTTGCCTGAAGATACCATCTATATGATCGGACATAATATTGATTATGATGTGGCGGCAGTGGCACGTTGTGGGCAATCGGTGAAGCATATCAAACCGATCTGTACTTTAGCTTTAGCACGTTTCCTTTGGCCTGAGCTTGAGAGCCGTTCTTTAAGCACTTTGAGTTATTTTATTTCTAATGATTTAGAGGTAACACGTCAGCAATTGCGCAATGCACACAATGCCAAAACCGATGTCTTACTCACTACCGAACTGCTTAAACGTATCGTGGCTGAGCTGAAAATCACTGACATGGAACAGCTCTATCAACAATCACAAATCGCACGCTTGCCACAGTTTATGCCTTTTGGAAAATACAAAGGCACAGCACTCAAAGAAGTCCCGCTCGACTATGTTCAATGGTTATTGCGTCAACAAGATATTGATCCGTATTTACGTAAAGCTTTAGAACAAATTTTTTAATAATCATTGAACTGGTAAAATAACAGCATAAGTATTGTCAAGGAGCGCAAAGATGCAATTTCGAATCGAAGCCATAGAAGTTGGCAATGCCTTACAAAACTATATTTGGATGTTGATTGACACCCATCACCATCAAGCTGTTGCAATCGACCCGACCCAAGCCGATTTAGTCTTAGATTATTGCGAAAAATATAGTTTAGAGCTTGCGCAAATTTGGATCACTCATAAACACAATGATCACATCGCTGGTGTTCCTGAGCTCAAGGCCAAAACCAATGCGGTTGTGTATGCACCTTTGGCGGAAAAAGAAGCCATTGGACAAGCAGATCATTGGCTTGAAGATGACGCTGTCATTACATTTTCAGATTTAAAAGTCGATGTATTTACTTCCGCAGGGCACACGCTTGGGCTAATCACCTATTTTATTGACGAGTTAGATGCGCTGTTTTGTAGTGATACCTTATTTTCACTTGGCTGTGGACGAATATTTGAAGGCACTTATGAGCAAATGTATCACTCCTTAAATCGGCTGGCGGCTCTGCCACCACGGACAAAAGTCTATTGCTCACATGAATATACCGAAAGTAATGGTAAATTTGCCATCACCGTTGAGCCTGAAAATATCGCCTTACAACAACGTTATGAAGAAGTAAAAACTTTACGTGCTGAGGGAAAAATCACCTTACCCTCAACCATTGAACTAGAGCTTGAAACCAATCCATTCCTACGCTGTCAAAGCGTAGACGAATTCAAAAAAATTCGTCAATTAAAAGACCAATTTTGACCAATAGCTACAAATAGACTTGACTTCGCTTCGACCTTTCTTCAAAATATGCCACTTGTTTACGGGCTGGTATAGCTGTATGTCAAAAGCACATACACATGCATCGAGCCCGCCCCAAACTCACTAATTCAAGGAGTGCACGAGTGGCAAACTCTGCTCAAGCTAGAAAACGTGCTCGTCAAAATTTGAAAGCACGTCAACACAACGCAAGCTTGCGTTCTATGGTTCGTACTTATATCAAACGTGTAATCGCTGCGATTGCTGCTGGTGAACACGCTGCTGCTAACGAAGCGTACAAAGCGGCTGTACCAGTGATCGACCGTATGGCTGATAAAGGTATCATCCATAAAAACAAAGCAGCTCGTCATAAGAGCCGTTTGAATGCTCAAGTTAAAGCTTTGGCTACTAACTAAGCATCTATAACTTCAATCGAAGTTATGCAATAAAAAAAGCCCTTTTGGGCTTTTTTTAGCTCTAATGCTTTTCAAGCTACCGCTTTATACAATCTACAACTTTTTAAAAACTTGCTTGAAAATTTACACTCAACAATACAACACACTCATCTCGCTTGAAGAATTTATCAATAACAATAAAACCTTCAATAAACTAGGAAAATATTTATGTCACAAATCAAAATTTACGGCTTGGCAAGCACACTCCAAACACATCAAGCCCAACTTTCTGATGCGATTCATCAAGCGCTTATTACTGCTCTACAATATCCTATAGAAAAGAAATTTCAGCGTTTCTTTGCCCTTGAGCAAGCAGATTTTATTTTTCCTGATGATCGTAGCAAGGAGTATCTCATCATCGAAATTTTGATGTTTGAGGGTCGCTCAACATCTGCAAAAAAATTGCTTATTCAAACACTTTTTCAAAATATACAACATCAATGTGGTATCTCAACGCAAGATATCGAAATTACCATTATCGAAACACCAAAAGAGAATTGGGGGATTCGTGGACAGTGTGGAGATGAGCTTACTTTGAACTATAAAGTTGATGTGTAAAAGTCGAATATGCTTTCAATAATATTTTGTGTTTTTAACTGTATTTTTCTAACAGTGCTTTTAAATATTGGCTTTTAAATATTAGATCTTAAATATTCGCTTTTAAATCATGAATATTAAGTTGATGTCGTTCGCCTCGCCATACCCAATTGAGCTGTGACGCTTCAAAGCTTGAGGTATTTTCAAACCAAATAAAAACCCCTTCCATCATCTCTGGCCAATCTTTTTTCTGTACTTGGAAATGTCCTGAAATCACTGCAATGAATGCGGCCAAAATCGTATCGTGACTGACCGCTAAGCTTAATGCACGGTTTTTAGTGTCCGTATTTTTTTCAGTTTGGATGAGATGTGAGTGAAATAAAAGCTCTAACACATCCAATACTCCTCGAATCGGATGCTTCATCCCAGGGAGTGTATTTTTGACAAAACTATCAATGAAGCTCACCGCCCCTTTTTTTCGGAAATGCGGAACAGCCAAATCAATATCTACGACAAAGCTTCCAGGTTCAACTAGTAAGGACTCTTCAAAAATTTCAATCTGATGGGTATTATCTGAAAAGTGTCGATCTGCACCTGCGATCATCAATGTTGCAGTATCAAGACAACGCTGTATTGGACTACTGATACAGTTCACGATTTGACGTTGAGTTTGCTGCGTTAAGTATTCACCCCACGCTTCTGCAAGCACACGCCCTTCATCAGTGAGTTGCAAATCATAACCTGCCAAGCCCTGCCCATTCACAAGTTCACGGATCGAATGTCGTGTAAATAAAACAATTGGTGTGTCATGGTCAGGCAATAATTCAACTGCACTAAACATACTTTTGGGTAAGGCGTGAAGTGTGTCCAATTGCCCCTCATTAAACGCTAAAACTAAAAATTCGATTGATGACTATAGCATGATTCACATTATATCGTCTGCGTTTCATGTTTTATCCTTTTGCTCAATATTCTATTAAATGACAAAAGCCAGTACGCTTGGTACTGGCTTTATATCAAACAGCTTAAAACTAAAATCAAAGCGACTTTAAGCTCTAGATTGTCTCAAGGGTTTTATTAAAGGTTTCACTTGGACGCATAATTGCTTTCACTTTTTCAGGGTCAATCGCATAGTAGCCACCAATATCGGTATTTTTACCCTGCACTTCGGTAAGTTCCGCTACGATTTTCTCTTCATTCTCAGCCAAGGCTTTTGCAAGTGGCGTAAATGTTGATTTGAGCTCTGCATCGTCATCTTGCGCTGCCAACGCTTCCGCCCAATATTTTGCGAGATAATAATGACTTCCACGGTTGTCAAGCTCACCTGTACGACGTGACGGCGATTTCTCATGATCAAGCAATAATCCCGTTGCATCATCTAATGTCTTAGCAAGTATGGTAGCTTTGGCATTGTCTTCTTTCATGCCCAACTCTTCCAGTGATACCGCAAGTGCTAAGAACTCACCCAAAGAATCCCAACGTAAGTGATTTTCTTCAACCAATTGCTGTACATGCTTCGGCGCAGAACCGCCCGCACCTGTTTCGTACATGCCACCACCTGCCATTAACGGCACAATAGATAGCATCTTCGCAGAAGTACCGAGCTCCATGATCGGAAACAAATCAGTGAGGTAATCACGCAAAATATTACCTGTTACAGAAATCGTATCTGCGCCACGAGCCACACGCTCGAGCGTATAACGCATGGCACGTACTTGCGACATGATCTGAATATCCAGCCCTTCAGTATCGTGTTCTTTTAGATAATTTTGGACTTTCTTAATCAATTCATTTTCATGCGGACGATAAGGATCAAGCCAGAAAATCGCAGGCATGCCTGAGTTGCGTGCACGATTTACCGCAAGTTTTACCCAGTCACGAATCGGCGCATCTTTGACTTGACACATGCGCCAAACATCACCTTTTTCCACATTCTGCGATAACAGCACTTCACCTGTATCTAGATCAACAATATTGGCAACCCCGGCTTGTTCAAGCTCAAAGGTCTTATCATGCGAACCGTATTCTTCAGCTTTTTTCGCCATCAAACCAACGTTTGGTACTGTACCCATGGTACGTGGATCGAAATTGCCATTCCATTTGCAAAAATTAATCATTTCTTGATAAATCCGTGCAAAGGTCGACTCAGGCATCACCGCTTTACAGTCATGTTGTTTGCCGTCAGCGCCCCACATTTTCCCACCACTACGAATCATTGCAGGCATTGACGCATCTACGATCACATCATTCGGTGAGTGGAAATTGGTAATCCCTTTGGCAGAATCCACCATAGCGAGTGCAGGACGATGCTCTTGGCAAGCATGCAAATCTTCAATGATTTCTTCACGCAAAGAGGTTGGTAAAGTTTCGATCTTCTCGTAGAGACCAGCCATACCATTGTTAACATTGATGCCAAGCTCATCGAACAATTTGCCATGTTTTTCAAAAGCGTCTTTATAATAAATTTTGACACAGTGACCGAATACAATCGGATGTGACACTTTCATCATGGTTGCTTTAACGTGTAGCGAGAACAAAATACCTGCATCTTTACAGTCATCAAGTTCTTTTTCATAGAAAGCGCACAATGCTTTTTTACTCATAAACATTGAGTCGATCACTTCGCCATCTTCAAGCGCAACTTTTGGCTTAAGGACAATTTTTTCACCACTTTCTGTGGTCAGTTCCATTTTGACATTGCGTGCACGATCAAGCGTAATGGACTTTTCTCCGTGATAAAAATCACCTTCATCCATATGCGATACGTGAGTTTGCGACCATTGCTTCCACTCGCCCATGGAATGTGGGTGTTTTTTTGCATAATTTTTCACGGCAGTTGGCGCACGGCGATCAGAGTTCCCTTCACGTAACACTGGATTGACCGCAGAACCTAGACATTTACCATATTTCGCACGAATGGTTTTTTCTTCTTCAGTCGTTGGATTGTCTGGAAAATCAGGTAGTGCAAAACCTTTGGACTGAAGCTCTTTGATACATGCCTTGAGCTGTGATACAGAGGCGCTGATATTCGGCAACTTGATAATATTCGTTTCAGGGTCTTGGGTTAGACGACCAAGTTCGGCGAGCGTATTTGGGACTTTTTGATCATCGTTCAGATAGTCAGAAAACTCTGCAAGCACACGTGCAGAGACAGAAATATCACGCTTTTCGATCTCTAAGCCCGCTGGCTTGGTAAAAGTTTCAATGATTGGGAGTAACGAGTATGTCGCCAGTAGCGGGGCCTCATCAGTTAATGTATAAATGATTTTTGACTTTCCACCGGCCATATGTAGCTCCTTTTTTACTGGTATGTAACTTACTGGTGTATAAATAAGTATGTGATGTGAAGAACCAAGCTTGTGGCTCAGTCTTCATTGTAACGAATCAATATTTCAAACATGTAAATTATGCGTTGGCACGTGCATTTCAGTCAATGTAGTATCTGTTCAAACTGTTGATTTTCGGTGAATAGTATATATAAATTTGAGTGATGTTGGCTATTAGACCAACGCATTAGTATTTTGCAATGCAGCTCACTATCTACTTAGCATGTGAGGATTTTTCAAAATTATATCAACATATAAAATCATTTTCTAAATAAATAGTACAGTAAACATAGGTATGGATTTTTATAAAAAAAATAATCTTTATTTCAATCTAGCACAGCTCACTCGCTTTGCTATAAAAATCTGCAAGAATTATTCAAGATTTTCCATATAGTGTGAAAATAATATCCAATCCCTCACATCACGCAAAGCAATAAACTGCCCATTGAGCAAACTTGTCCGTTGATTATAACGAAACGGTCGATGACTGAGATCAAAGACTTCTCCGCCTATGCTTTGCAACAAGCCTTGTCCTGCCGAAGTATCCCATTCACTGGTCGGATGAAAGCGTGGATAAAGATCAATCTCCCCCTCAATCATCATGCAAAACTTATAGGCACTGCCTGCATTCACTTTGTGGTAACTGATATTTTGCGATGTGAGAAAATCTAAAAATTCCTGATAGCGAAGACTGCGCTCTGGACGGCGACTCATGGCAATACGTATTGATTTGTCTTTTTTTGAATCATTTTTACTTGAATCATGATGAAATTGAAATAACTCAGTTTGACCTTGCGCATTCCATTGATAGCGATACGGAAGTTGTCTTTCTTCATGATTATTTTTTACAATCTTTTCTACAATATATAGCTTCGACATCAATGGTACAGCGATGGCAGAAATCACCGATTCACCATTTTTGATCAAACTCAGATTAATCGTAAATTCACCTGTTTGATCAATAAATTCCTTGGTGCCATCCAGCGGATCAAGCATCCAAAAGCGTTGCCATTGATGACGTTCGTTATGCTCACCTTCTTCGGATAAAAGCGGTAATTTCGGAGTGAGTTGCGCCAAAGCCTGACTGATAAATCGATGCGCTTTCAGATCGGCTTGCGTCACAGGCGAGTTGTCAGATTTCCGCTTAATTTGGAATTGCCCACCACGTTGATAACGCTCATATTCCGCCACAATGATGGCACTTGCCTGCTGTAAAATACGGCTCAACTGTTGCAAATTCTGTGGCATCTGCTCTAATGCAACTTTAGCAAACATACTCACCTCTCGATTTATCCATGACTACTGTAGCAAATCATTCAGCGCAAATCTCAAAACCGATCATCTTTTTTGATATGGATGGCACGTTGTTGGATTTGGCATTTGATACCTATATTTGGATGCAACTCGTTCCTGAGCGTTGGGCGATTGAACATCAAGCCACGCTTGAACAGGCAAAATCACAGCTATATCAATATTATTTGCAGTTTCAAGGCAGTCTGAATTGGTATTCATCTCAGTTTTGGCGACAACATATCGGTGTCGATGCCTTTGCGATACAGCAAGAAAATCGTCATCTGATTGCACCACGATTCGGTTGTTTTGAACTGTTAAATGCACTGCAACATCTCGACATAGAATGTTGGATTGTCAGTAATGCAGATCAAGTCACCCTTGATTTAAAACTTGAAAATGTGCCGATTCGCCCTTATTTCAAACAGGTGATTAGCAGTGAGTCGATTGGCTACGCCAAAGAAGATCAACGCTTTTGGCAGACCTTGCAACAGCGCTATCCTTTTGATGTGTCACAAGTGACTTTTATTGATGATAATTATGCGGTGCTTGATAGTGCCAAGCAGTTTGGTATTGCACAGTTATTCAGTATTAGCGAGCCTGATTCGAGTAACACAAGAACGGAATTAAATCCAAATTATCTTCATCTTGATCAGCTTACTGATTTACTGAATTATTTAGATGATGACAAATCTAGTAACTTATACGGTACATAATCGTTTAAACCACTATTTTAACAAACGGCATTTCAATCAAAGCACACATGAGTAAAAGCAATCGTAAAGAACACAGTCGTGAACATAGCGCTGAAAACGGCGCATCCAATCAAACAGAATCAATGCGCATCGACAAATGGCTTTGGGCAGCTCGATTTTTTAAAACACGCTCACTTGCCAAAGCCGCCATTGAAGGTGGAAAAGTGCATCACGATGGCGATCGGGTCAAAGTATCCAAAGAAGTACGCATTGGCATGGAGCTGACCATTCAGCAAGGTTTCGATAAAAAAACTGTGCAAATCAAAGCCCTGTCTGCACAACGTGGCGGTGCACCGCAAGCACAATTACTCTATGATGAAACAGAAATGAGCGTGGCACGTCGTGAGCTACTGAGTTCACAGCGCAAACTGCACAATTTGGCTCGACCTGAGCATCGTCCAAGTAAGAAAGATCGTCGGCAAATCCATAAATTTAAAGAGAAAAATAATCAATATTCGGTTGCGGATTGGCATAATGATGATGCTTATTAATGGTAAATTCCGCATAGAGATTTTGATGAATGAAATGATGGAAGATCGCTAAAAATATTTAGGAGAATTGAAGATAAAAATATGCGACAAACGGTGTCGTTTTAAGTGAAATCGACACTCGATTTATCACCAAAATTCTGCCATGATACTGCCAACCAACGGTCATTCGTTTTAGATAACTGTCATTGATTTTAAATAATTGACATAAAATAATGATCTTGCGACGCAGACTAGGCATCCACTTTGGTTAAAAAGTTAAAATTCACAATATTGAGGTTATGAGATGGATGAGAATAAATCAAAAGCATTAGGCGCAGCGCTAAGCCAAATTGAAAAGCAATTTGGTAAAAATACCGTGATGCGTTTGGGTGATAACACAGTACAAGCGGTCGAAGCGGTATCAACTGGCTCGCTCACCCTAGATATTGCTTTGGGCATTGGTGGTCTGCCGAAAGGTCGTATTATTGAGATTTATGGCCCTGAATCTTCAGGTAAAACCACAATGACTTTGCAAGCGATCGCAGAATGTCAAAAAGCTGGTGGTACGTGTGCATTCGTCGATGCAGAACATGCGCTCGACCCTGAATATGCAAAAAAACTTGGCGTAGATATTGATAACCTCTTGGTTTCACAGCCTGACAATGGCGAACAAGCGCTTGAAATCGCCGATATGCTGGTGCGCTCTGGTGCGATTGATTTGATCGTTATCGACTCCGTTGCAGCACTGACACCAAAAGCCGAAATCGAAGGCGAAATGGGCGATTCACACATGGGCTTGCAAGCTCGTTTGATGAGCCAAGCTCTGCGTAAAATCACAGGTAACGCCAAACGCTCAAACTGTATGGTGATCTTCATTAACCAAATCCGTATGAAGATTGGTGTGATGTTCGGTAGCCCTGAAACTACAACTGGTGGTAATGCGTTGAAATTCTACGCATCTGTGCGTTTGGATATTCGTCGTATCGGTGCAGTCAAAGAAGGTGACGAAGTCGTTGGTAACGAAACCAAAGTTAAAGTTGTGAAGAATAAAATGGCGCCGCCATTTAAAGAAGCGCTTTTCCAAATTCTATACGGCAAAGGCACCAATATGCTCGGTGAAGTGATCGACCTTGCTGTGGCACAAGACATCGTGCAAAAAGCAGGTGCATGGTACTCGTACCAAGGGGATAAGATCGGACAAGGTAAAAACAATACCATCCGCTATCTTGAGGAAAATCCACAAGTCGCTGAGCAAATCGAAGGTCTTATTCGTGAGCGTATGTTGGCAAAAGTCCCTGCTGTAGCACCAGAAGCTGAAAGTGAAGCAGAAACTGCTTTTGATCTTGAGCAATAATTCTTTTACTGCCCCATCTAAAATTTAAACATAAAAGTCCATGTCTCTGTGCATGGATTTTTTACATTAGACACTTAAACCCAGTTATCATAGAACGACTGATCCTATTTGTAGAATAAAATGAACATCTCAAAATATATTCCGCTGATCGTACTCAGTTGCACTCTGTCTAGTGCGACTACTTTTGCAAAAACGTCACTCATCAATTCATCACAGAACGAACAAAAGCAATGGGTTGGTCAAGTTGCACCGACTTATAAACTCCAAGATCAAAATGGCAAATGGCATCAAAGCAAAGACACTCGTGGTAAATGGACAGTGCTGTATTTCTATCCAAAAGACAACACACCAGGATGTACAGAAGAAGCCAAACAATTTAAAAATCTCTACCCACAATTTCTAAAAGCCAATGCTGTAGTCATGGGTGTCAGTCTTGATGATGTGAAATCTCATCAGGCTTTTTCTGAAAAACTTGGATTACCCTTCCCGATCTTAGCCGATCATCAACATCAGCTCGCTGAGCAGTTTGGTATTGTTCGAAATTTTGGTATCACCAAAGTGGCAAAGCGTGAAAGTTTCTTGATTGATCCGCAAGGCACGATTGTTTACCACTATAGTAGCGTCAACTCGCAAACCCATGCCAAGCAAGTTTTAAATGACATTTTAATATTTCAGAAGAAAAAATAAACCATGCACTTACAAGCTAATGAACATATTCTTTATAAAACAACACCGTTTAATTCCTACAGCCTGATCGTATTGGCTGTCGTCTTAGGCATAATGACTTTTTTAAATGACTCAGCTCAAACAAAGCATTATTTGATATTTGGATTCAGTGCTTTTCTCGGTTTGCTACGTGCATTTGAGCATATCACGATTAACAATCAACGCATTATCACACGCAAATTTCTAACTAAATATATGGGTGAAATCAGTAAATTTCTGAAGCCACCCATACTTGAAATTGAATTTCAAAAATTTAGAAAGTATGAATGGTGGCGTAAATTATCAAAGCAAGATTTTCAAAAATTTTGGCGATATAAATCAGAAGTTTGCTTTACTTATTCCAATCAATCGACCATGCCTAAAACATTAGAGAAAATTAGCCTTTCTCTTTATTCAAAAAAGCAAACTGATAAAATCATTGAAAATCTCATGCAAAGTTGTGATCTTGATCCGATGTTAACAGAGCCTAAATAGAATTTTAAAGCTAAAAGAAAAGCCAGCATCACGCTGGCTTTTTTAAATCGAATGATTTCTACAATTAAAAATCACATTTGCGATTGAATATAATTCTGCAAACCAATTTTCTCAATCAATCTCAATTGCTTCTCTAACCAATAAGTATGATCTTCTTCAGTATCAGACATCTGCTGACGAAGCATATCACGTGTCACGAAATCGCCTTTTTCTTCGCAAAGCTTTACGCCTTTGGCCAATTTCTCACGTACTTCATATTCGAGTGCAAGATCAGCTTTCAGACAGCTCACCACATCATCACCAACATTGATGTCATGACGATCCATATTAGGCGTGCCTTCGAGGAACAATACACGGCGAATAATCGCATCAGCGTGAGTCGCTTCTTCTTCCATCTCGTGATTGATACGCTCAAAGATTTTGCTCAAGCCCCAATCTTCATACATCCGAGAATGGATCAAATATTGATCACGAGCAGCAAGCTCACCGCCAATCAGCATATTTAAATAGTCAATGACTTCAGGATTACCTTGCATAACTCACCTCCAAACTTTTCTCTATTATGAATGATTATAAATTTAAATCAAGCCTAACATCATCATAAGTATTTGATTTTAAATAATTAATAATGAGAAACAAACGCATTTACAATTCATCTTGAAATTATCAAAAACCATTGAACCACTCAAGTTGTTGAATTTTTGGTCATAATTTTTATAAACTGTTCTCAATAATTATTAGCTGAGCTGAAAAATCAGCATCGCCCAATTTATTTTTTTTTGTAAAATTAAATAAAAAAAATCGTGCCTGTGTTTGCAGGCACGACGTGATGAAAAACCGTCAATGCTTAAAATCGTTATTTTTATAGCTATAGCAAACGTCAGACCATTAAAGACCTAGCTTTGATTTCCATTTATCCAACAAAGCTACCGTATCCAAATCATTCGGGTGGAAGCGTGGGCGGAAGTATGCCAACATCTCACCTGCTAAACCTGTGATGATGCCTTTTGATGGGCTATAGGCAAATTTATAGATCATTGTTAATTCTTTGAGATTCAGTTTCTTATCTGCTTTAAGTAGGCGCAAAGTAAACTGTGCTTGAGTGACTAAAATCATGCTCATCGCAATTACTAAGGCAACTGAGCGTAAGCCATATGACTTAATCCCTGTACCGAAGATACCTTGATACACATCATAAGCCACCGCTTTATGCTCATTTTCTTCTACGGCATGCCATAGCCACATATAGCGCATGGTGTCATCTTTCATCAGCTCTTGAATGTGTGGATTGGTCAATAGCTCTGACGCAATCGTTGCGGTGAAATGCTCAAGCGCAGTCGTTGCGGTGAGATCAATCATCTCTTGGGTATAACCAAAAGGTTTCATGGCTTTGGCAAAAAGCTTACGACCAAACTGAATCACACTATCGGTATTTTTCTCAAGTATTGCCACATCATGACCAAACTTTTGCGCAGATGCGTTAAAGCCAACATGCTCATGGGTGTGCATTGCCTCTTGACCGATAAATGCACTGATTTCTTTTTGCAATTCTTTATTATCTTTAATAGCTGGGTGATAGCGGACTGCACGAACACTGTCGATGAACAGTTGCTCGCCCGCAGGAAATAATGCAGATAACGCAGTCATGAAGTGCGTCAAACCCGCAGACTCATTCATCCAATATTCTGGTACGTCGTCAAAGTTGAAGTTCATACGACGAACTGGGAATGACGCACCTGGGCGATTAGAGATTTGTACTTTTGCATTCATTTTTTCATCTCCACGACATCCATAAAATTTGAAAATTGATGTCAATATTTCCGATTGTTCAATTTATTTTAGGAAATTCAATCATGATTGAGGAGTGTTATAGAGGACATAAAATTATCAGATGGGGTCAATCATGCACTTTTTTGCACATATGCTTTCAAATTCGCACGTTATTGTTCCAGCTTAAAATAAAATCATCGGTTTTAAAAGTCCGAATCAGGTATTATGGCAACAACATAGTGTTGCACTTCAAATGCTAATCTAAGCCATAAAAAAGCACCTCCGAAGAGATGCTTTTGAGAAACTTTAAGAAAGTTATAACTTTTAATTTTGTCTATATAGTTTAAGTCTACTACAAGGCAACCTAATGATGCTGTACTCGACGTACTGCAAATGAGGTTAATGACGTAGTGGATAAAAATATTTCTGACAAAACTTAAGCCATACCTTTAGATTTCAGAACTTCCAACATGGTTGAACCAAGCTCTGCAGGACTACGTGTATACGCCATACCAGCTTTTTCAAATGCAGCAAACTTCTCTTCCGCAGTACCTTTACCACCAGAGATGATCGCACCTGCGTGCCCCATACGCTTACCTTTCGGCGCAGTCACACCAGCAATATAGCCCACAACTGGTTTCGTCACATTTGATTGGATGAATTCAGCTGCTTCTTCTTCCGCAGAACCACCGATCTCACCGATCATGATGATTGCATCTGTATCAGGATCTTCTTGGAACAATGTCAAAGCATCAATTTGGTTCATACCTGGGATTGGGTCACCACCGATACCGATACAAGTCGATTGACCTAGACCAAGTTTAGTGGTTTGTGCAACCGCTTCATAAGTCAATGTACCAGAACGTGAAATGATACCGATACGACCTGGCTGATGGATGTGACCTGGCATAATACCAATCTTACATTCACCTGGAGTGATTACGCCTGGGCAGTTTGGACCAACTAGGCGTGTACCATTACCATTGGTTTCAAGGTAACGCTTTGCTTTAAGCATATCGATGGTCGGTACGCCTTCAGTGATCACCACGATCAACTCCACACCAGAATCAACCGCTTCAACGATTGAATCGAGTACAAATGGTGCAGGTACATAGATTACAGAAGCATCAGCGCCTGTCTCAGCCACTGCATCTTTCATGGTGTTAAATACAGGCAAGTCTAAGTGGGTAGAACCACCTTTACCAGGCGTTACACCACCAACGACTTTTGTACCATACTCAAGTGCTTGTGCAGAATGGAAAGTACCGTTTTTACCCGTAAAACCTTGTACCAATACTTTGGTGTCTTTATTAATTAATACGCTCATGATTGATACTCCCTTAGCCTTTTACTGCAGCAACGATTTTTTCTGCAGCATCAGCCAAGCCATTTGCAGAAGTTAGTTTTAAACCAGATTCGTCAAGAATTTTTGCACCGAGTTCTGCGTTGTTCCCTTCAAGACGAACAACTACAGGTACAGTTACATTGACTTCTTGAACCGCTGCAATAATCGCTTCAGCAATCATGTCACAACGCACAATACCACCGAAGATATTGATCAATACACCTTGTACAGAGGTATCTGCCAAGATCAATTTGAACGCTTCAATCACACGCTCTTTGGTTGCGCCTCCGCCAACATCAAGGAAGTTTGCAGGTTGACCACCGTACAATTTGATGATGTCCATGGTTGCCATTGCAAGACCAGCACCATTGACCATACAGCCAATGTTACCTTCAAGCGCAACATAGTTGAGTTCAAATTCAGAGGCTTTCAGCTCACGCTCATTCTCTTGGGATTTGTCACGTGATGCTGCAACTTCTGGCAAACGGTACAATGCGTTTGAGTCGATACCAACTTTTGCATCGACTGCCAAGATGTCGCCATTTTCACGCACTGACAATGGATTGATTTCAAAGAGTGCAAAATCATTTTCTAAGAAAGCTTGATAAGCACCTGTCATGATTTTTACAAATTGACCGATTTGCTTGTCTTTTAAACCCAAATCAAATGCAACTTGACGAGCTTGGAATGGTTGTAAACCAACTAAAGGATCAACTTCAACTTTGAGAATTTTTTCAGGTGTTTCTTCTGCCACTTTCTCAATTTCTACACCACCTTCAGTAGATGCCATGAACGTGATACGACGGCTAGAACGGTCGACGACTGCACCAAAATACAGTTCACGCTCAACTGGATAAACATCTTGGCAAACCAATACGCTATTCACAGGCTGACCATCTGCATCAGTTTGATATGTGACCAAACGTGTTCCGATTAAGTCTTGTGCAACTTGGGCAGCTTCTTCCTTAGATTTAACAACTTTTACGCCACCTGCTTTACCACGACCACCTGCATGGACTTGGGCTTTGATGACTGCAAATTTTCCACCAATTTGCTCAAAAGCGTTTGCTGCTTCTTCTGGCGTTGTTGCCAATACACCCTCTTGTACAGGGAAACCGTATTTTTTTAACAACGCTTTTGCTTGATACTCATGTAGATTCATTGTTTTACCTTAATCGTGTTTCAAGTGCCGAAATGACTTATAACTTTTCGGCAGACACTGGTTTTTGAGAATCACTGCGCAGCGCAATAGCCAAACCACAGACCATTAGTAACTGCACAATGACGACCTTCCTCATTACTTAATGCTTATTTCTTGCGTTTACGTTGAATAGCGTGGATCGCACGACCATCAACAGACAACGCTGCTTCATGTACTACTTCTGAATAGGTTGGATGCGCAAATGTCATCAACTGCAAGTCTTCCACACTTGATACAAACTCAAGTGCAATCATGCCTTGATGCACAATATCTGATGCGCCAGGACCGATCACATGCATACCGAGCAAACGATCAGTATTTTCATCAGCAACGAATTTGACAAAACCTGCTGACTCACCTGCTGCTAATGCACGACCATTCACGGCAAATGGAAATTGACCTGTTTTGACCGTATGCCCTTTCTCAGCTGCTTGCTCTTCGGTTAAACCAACCCAAGCCGCTTCTGGATGCGTATAAATGACGCTGATAATGGTGTCATAGTTGACCTGTGCAGCATGACCGTGAATACGCTCAACCGCCATCACACCTTCTTCCATCGCTTTATGCGCAAGCATTGGTCCACGTACCAAGTCACCAATCGCATAAACACCTTCAACAGAGGTTAAGCATTGATCATTGACTTCGACGAAGCCACGATCTGTGACTTTAATACCTGAATCTTCCGCCAACAGGCTCTCTGTATATGGCTTACGCCCTACACAAACGATCACTTTGTCAAAAGCTTGTGATTTTTCTTCGCCTGCTTCGCTATATTTCAAGGTCACTTCACGACCATTGACTTCTGTACCAGCGACTTTGGCATTTAGACGGATATCCAAACCTTGTTTCTTCAAGATTTTTTGATATTCCTTTGCCAATGCTTTGTCCGCCATCGGCAAGAAACTGTCTAGTGCTTCAAACACGACAACTTCTGAACCCAAACGACGCCATACTGAACCAAGCTCAAGACCGATCACACCTGCGCCAATGACACCGAGGCGTTTAGGTACTTCAGGGAAACTCAATGCACCTGTCGAATCGACAATTAAATCTTCATCAATTGGTGCAACTGGGATGTTTACAGGTACAGAACCTGTCGCCAAGATCACATATTTTGGCTCTAAAGTTTGAACTTCACCTTCAAATGGAGTGAATTCAACTTTTTTGCCTGCAAGCAATTTACCTGAACCTTGTAACCATTCGATGCCATTGCCTTTGAGAAGCTGTGCAACACCACCAGTCAGTTGTTCTACGACTTTATCTTTATGTGCTAAGATTCTCTCTAAATCAAAGCTCACTTCACCAGTCGTAATACCGTGTTCATCGAGCTCATGTACAGTCGCTTCATATCGATGTGATGAGTCTAATAATGCTTTAGATGGGATACAGCCGACGTTCAAACATGTACCGCCGAGAGATGGCTTACCATTCAATTTGCGCTTTTCAATACAAGCGACTTTAAAACCAAGTTGGGCTGCACGAATTGCAGCTTCATAACCACCTGGTCCACCACCGATCACAACAAGATCAAATTGTTGGGACATTGATTGTTCTCCTTTGTTTTGCGCAGAAGCCTCACTACAAATAAAGCCAACATCGGCGCAAAACGAATTTTGTTCAGACGAAAGATGAAATTAAAGATGCTGTCCGCTATTACAAATCGAGTAATAGAGAAGCAGGCTCTTCTAATAGCTCTTTAATCGTCACGAGGAAGCCAACAGCCTCTTTACCATCAATCAGACGATGGTCATAAGACAATGCCAAATACATCATAGGTAAAATTTCAACTTGTCCATTGACAGCCATTGGACGATCTTGGATTTTGTGCATACCAAGAATCGCTGTTTGAGGTGGATTCAAGATCGGCGTAGACAGTAATGAACCGAAAGTACCGCCATTAGTAATGGTGAATGTACCGCCAGTCATTTCTTCTAGGCTCAATTTGCCTTCACGCGCTTTCGCTGCATAGTCGCCAATACCACCTTCGATTTCTGCATAACTCATTTGATCGGTATTACGAAGTACAGGAACAACTAGACCACGATCAGAAGATACCGCAACACCCACATCATAGAAACCGTGATAGACAATATCGTCACCATCAATCGATGCATTCACCGCAGGATAGCGTTTCAACGCTTCTGTTGCTGCTTTGATAAAGAATGACATAAAGCCAAGACGAGCACCGTGACGTTTTTCAAAACGATCTTTAAATTGCTTACGCAACTCCATGATTGGCTTCATGTTCACTTCGTTAAACGTGGTCAACATTGCAGTTGATTGCGTTGCATCAAGTAGACGCTCTGCAACACGCTTACGCAGACGAGTCATTGGTACACGTTTTTCAACACGTTCACCGACAGATTGACTTAGTGGTGTAACGGCTGGCTTAGTTTGATGATTTGCCACATCTTCTTTGGTAATGCGACCGCCACGACCTGTACCTTCAACGTCTTTGGCGTCGACGCCTTTTTCTGTCAAAGCTTTACGCACTGATGGTGCTTGATCTTTAACTGTCTCTTGGGATTGTGATGCGTTAGAAGATTTTTCGACAACAGATGCTGCACCAGCTTCGGTTTTCTCAACAGATTCTTCGACTTTCTCTTCTGAACTATTATCAGAAGATTTGCTGGCAGACTCACCAGCTGCACCTGCATCAAACTCTGCAATCACTTCAGCAGAAAGTACAGTTTCACCTTCATCCTTGATAATCTTGCTAATCACACCATCGGCAGGAGCAACCACTTCAAGTACAACCTTATCGGTTTCTATATCGCAGATGACCTCATCACGTGCAACAGCTTCACCTGCTTGCTTGTGCCAAGTGGCAATCGTGCCGTCTGCGACCGATTCTGGGAATACGGGTGCTTTAATTTCAGTTGCCATTATTGATTATCTCCTGTTTCTTCAGCTTGGACAGCTAATGCGTCGAGTACAAGCCCAGACTGTTGTTTTGCATGCAAGTAAGGTGAGCCACACGCAGGGGCAGCAGATGCTTCACGTCCTGCATAGTGAATTTTAATTGGTCTACCCGTAGGTAAAATTTCTTCGTACAAACGAGGTGCAACGAATAACCAAGCACCTTGGTTTTTCGGTTCTTCTTGCGCCCAAACTACATCTTTGAGATTTGGATAGCTTTCAAGAAGCTCGTTAATAATGTCTTTTGGATATGGATAAAGCTGTTCGATACGCACGATCGCAATATGGTTTAGACCGAGCTCACGACGCTTTTCGAGAATGTCGTAATAAACTTTACCACCACAGATCACTAGACGAGTCACGTCAGCTTTATTGATCTCATCAATCTCGTCAATCACGGTTTGGAATGTGCCTGTTGCAAGCTCATCCAAAGTCGAAGTAGCGAGTTTATGACGAAGCAATGATTTTGGTGACATCACGATCATTGGTTTACGAATCGGACGGATCGCCTGACGACGTAACGCATGGAAAATCTGCGCTGGTGTAGTCGGTGTCATCACTTGCATATTGTCTTCCGCACAGAGCTGTAAGAAACGCTCAAGACGTGCAGATGAATGCTCAGGGCCTTGACCCTCATAGCCGTGTGGCAGCAACATGGTCAAACCACAGACACGCTCCCATTTGGTTTCACCCGAAGCGATAAACTGGTCAATCACCACTTGCGCACAGTTCACAAAATCACCAAACTGCGCTTCCCAAATGATTAAGCTTTTTGGCAAAGTCGTTGCATAGCCATATTCAAATGCAAGCACCGCTTCTTCCGAAAGCAATGAATCATAGACCGCAACACGTGGTTGATTTTCTTTGATATGGCACAGTGGAATGTAGACTGATCCATCTGCTTGATTGTGCAGTTTTGCATGACGATGTGAGAATGTACCACGACCAACGTCTTCACCTGTAATACGTACCAAATAACCTTCATCAAGTAATGAGGCGTAGGCTAGAGTTTCCGCCGCACCCCAGTTGAGTGGCATATTACCCGTCTGCATTTGCATACGGTCGTCAATGACTTTTTGCACTTGGCGTTGCAGCTTAAAGCCTTCAGGCAAGGTGTTCATAACCGTACCAAGTTCTTTCAAACGATCAATACTAATCGTCGTATCCCAAACATCGGTATATTCATGACCGAGATATGGCTTCCAATCCACGAACATCTTGGTATTCGGTTCACGTACCAACGCATTGGCAACATGATTGCCCGCTTCGAGATCAGACCGATAACTCTCAATCATCGAATCGGCTTCTGAGCGATCTATGATGCCTTCATTAATTAACTTGTCGGCATATAGCGTACGTGTCGTCGGTTGCTTAGCAATTTTCTGATACATGATCGGCTGTGTTGCCGCAGGTTCATCCGCTTCATTATGACCACGACGACGATAACAGAATAGATCAATGACCACGTCTTTACGGAAAGTATGACGGAAGTCATGCGCAAGCTGAGTGGCAAAGATCACCGCTTCAGGATCGTCGCCATTGACATGGAAAATCGGCGCCTGAATCATCTTCGCAACATCGGTACAATATTCTGTAGAACGTGAGTCACGTGGATCAGATGTGGTAAAACCAACTTGGTTATTGACGATGATATGGACTGTACCACCAACCGTATAGCCACGAGTCTGTGACATTTGGAAGGTTTCCATGTTCACGCCCTGACCTGCGAACGCTGCATCACCGTGCACGATCAATGGCAATACATCATCACCACCAATATCTTTACGGCGTACTTGGCGAGCACGTACCGAACCTTCAACCACTGGTCCAACAATCTCTAAGTGTGATGGATTAAATGCCAATGCCAAATGCACTTCACCGCCTGGTGTCATGACATTCGAAGAGAACCCTTGGTGATACTTCACATCACCAGAGCCTGACGAGTTCGCCATTTTCCCTTCGAATTCGCTAAACAAATCCGCAGGATTTTTACCCATGATATTCACGAGCAAGTTCAAGCGACCACGGTGTGGCATACCGATCACGACTTCTTTACAACCCACTGCACCAGCACGTTGAATGAGCTCATTGACCATTGGAATAAAAGACTCACCGCCCTCTACACCAAAGCGTTTTGCACCGACATATTTGTTACCGAGGAATTTTTCTAGACCTTCGGCAGCCGTTAGACGCTCTAAAACATGTTTTTTCTGTTCGATATCGAAATCGAACTTGCCACGTGCACCTTCAAGACGCTGTTGAATCCAACGCTTTTCTGCGGTATCCACGATGTGCATATATTCTGCACCAATCGACGAACAATAAATCGACTCCATATCGGCAATCATCTCACCCAAAGTGACTTCAGACTTGCCGATTGCGAGATTACCCGTATTAAATACAGTATCCAAGTCCGATTTAGATAAGCCGTGTGTACTCAAGTCCAAATCAGGCACATCTTCACGAGGTGCGATGCCCAGTGGATCAAGTCGAGCTTTTTGATGACCACGGTTACGATAACCTGCGATCAGTTGCAATACTGCAATTTGACGTCGCTCGTGCTCGGTACTGACCGAGCTTTGCGACATTGGAAGTGAACGCCCAGAGTTGCGAGCAAGAAGTAAAAACTGCTCACGGACATTACTGTGTGGTTGATCACCTTTAGGAAATCGATCAAAGTATTGACGCCAATCTTCACCAACTAAATCCGGTGACGTCAAATAATTTTCATAAAGTTCTTCTATATACGCTGCACTATCAGCGGAAAGTTCTGTGTCTAGACGCATGGCGTCAGCAACATCTTGCATGAGTGGACCCATTTCCTATTGCATAATCAATTGTGGTAATCGCTTAGATCACGTCCATGAATACATATTTTGTAAACACGTATTCACATTCTCTTAATCGATTCAAACTATTAAGAGTTTTACACATTGTCAGACCAGCTGACTACGAAATAGCGTTACGCTTTGTATGCTTTTCATTACTTCCAAAAAAGCATACTGCCACGAACGATACCAATTACCCTACTACTAGAGTATTTCTGCAAGACTTATGAATAAAGATAAAATCACTTACCCTTATTCATAAGACCCTCATATCATCTTTGACTCAAATCACCACAAAAATGGCAAGTTTAGTTGAGATCAAAATCAATCATTCGGCAATTTTAACAAACCATCAAAGCTTATCTATTCGACCATCGAATAATAGCGATTTATCGCAAAAACCATGATCAGCATGATTGAATTTTAAGACATTTCCAATCGATTAGTTTTAAGTGCAACAATGCTAACATGAGATCAAGAGATTCACTGATTTATTCCAAACATACCATTCATAAATATATTAAATATACTGATTCTTATTTCATGCCTATTGCTTGATTTTTCATCAATATTTTCTCATTAAAAAGCATCATTTCTGATCTAAATCACCTTATTTCGACCATAAATAACTTTTCAATGCAAATGCAAAATATCAACCGTCGGCGGCACTCGAAATCGAAATGGTGCACCAACCATACCCGTGCCAACAGTGACAAAAACATTGGCGGTGTCATGTTGGTAGTAACCTTTTTTGTGTCCGAGCATGGATACTTTTCGCATTACGTAACTGGTAATCCAAGGAAGCTCAATCTGCCCACCATGCGTATGCCCTGACAGCATCAATGGTTTACTTGGGAGCCGAGGCACCATTTCGACCGTATCAGGATTGTGCGCAAGCAGTATCCAAGGCTTATCCTGTGGGAGATTAGGCAGTTGTTGCATATCAGCTTTGCCTGCCCATAGATCACCGATACCTAACATACGCACTTCATCAAATTCAACGACTTGATTTTCAATGTCGAGTACATTGTTATGAAATAAAGCTTTTGCCAATAGCTCTTGAATCGGTGGTCCTGGATATTGCTCATCATGATTGCCATTCACCGAATAGATTGGGCAATCAATCTGGCGCAAAATTCTGAGTTCATCGGTCAGCTTATCTTCGGGCTCATAAGTCCAATCCCCTGACACTACGACAAAATCAGGCTGTTCTTCATTGATTTTATTGATAATTTTTTTAAGTTGTCGCTCTTTTCCTGAATACAGACCGATATGCAAATCCGCAATCAGCGCAACAGTTAGTGGATTTTTTATCGGAAAATTGGGATCAATCGTGATATCTGTATGCTTCACCACGACATGGTGCGGTTCGATGAAGCGTGCATAGATCAAGAGCGAAGCGATGATTAAACTTGAAATTGCTTGAATATGATTAATATCTGACTGATACCATTGCCAAATGGTCAGCGCAACCCAAGGAAAAAGTAAATATCCTAAATAAAAAATAAACAATAATAAAAATGCTTTAAAAGGGTGTGTGGTTTCAGTGCGTCTTACACTTGTCCACGCCTGCCAGATTGCCCAACCTAGCATTATTGCAATACACCAATAAATCAAATTTGTAATATTCATAAGGTCATTCATGCTTTAATTATTTAAACGTACAGAAGTCTACTCGCCCTTTGCAATCACTATTTTCACAATACAAATAGTAATAATGATCATAAAATGATTTAGCAAGATGGTTTCAGTTCAAAATCAATCAAAAACTGAATCATGTGTTATCAATATGTTAATTATATGACAGCTTTCAAGACAATCTTCAAGTATGATGTGTTTTGAGCGAGATCATTTTCACCACACCACTCTTAGAATGCTTTAAAAATCATTCGGTTCTACCCCTCTTTCCGATATACTGTTCTACACTTTTATTTTTTTAAAAATTTGATTGATCAATGATGATCATGGTTTGAGATAAGGATTCGTCCAGATATGCGTTTCACCGCTTTTCGCATCAGTGTATTGACCCTATCAGTTGGTGTTTTGCAAGCCTGTTCTACCTTGCCACAGCGTGAGCCGGTTTTACCCACTTATTCGACACAATACCAAACAGATCATACGCAACTTGCACAGCTTTTCGAACCACTTAAACAAAGCCATCCGAATCTGACGGGTTATCACGTCCTTTTTGAGCCGACTAAAGCACTGGCAACACGGCTACAACTCATTGAACGTGCAGATCAAACTTTAGACTTACAATATTATATTTGGGACAATGACAAAGTCGGCGCACTCGCTATTGAAGCCATCTTGCGTGCTGCCGATCGTGGTGTAAAAGTTCGCCTTTTGGTCGATGACAATAATAGTAAAAATTTAGAAGCTGCTCTACGCACATTGACACAACATCCAAATATTCAAGTCCGTGTGTTTAATCCATTTCGTTTTCGCAATTTCCGTCCTTTGGATATGGTGCTCGACTTCGATCGCATCACACGACGTATGCACAATAAAACCTTTATTGTTGATCAAGAAGTGGCGCTTATTGGCGGACGCAACATGAGCAACCAATACTACAATGCAGGGGAAAATTATCAATTTTCCGACATGGATGTATTATTAGTTGGGCAAGCCACTGATGAAATCATGAATTCCTTCGATGAATATTGGAATCATGACTACGCCTACCCTATCGCAGACCTCAATCGCAATCGTGCCGATCGGCTCAGCATGGAAAGTCTACGCAAACAGCTCGAACAAAATTGGTTTGAAAGCACTGTAGAAGATTATCTCGGCATTCTGAGTTCATCGCTATCCTTTGACGACTGGTTTAACACCAACCTACCTTTGCAATGGGTCAAAGCGGAAGTCATCAAAGACTCTGCCGATAAGATCAAAAAAGATGCGCCACAGGAAGAACATCTCAATTTCCAAATGACCAGCTATATGAAAGCGCCAAAAAGTCATGTTGATTTGGTATCTGCCTATTTTATTCCAGACCGTCAAGCACAAGAATTAATTCAAACTTTTGCAGCGCAAGGCGTGAAAATTCGAGTTTTAACTAACTCTTACAAAGCCAACGATGTGCCTTTTGTGCATGCTTTCTATGCAAAATATCGTGAGCCACTTTTGGCGCAAGGTATTTCTTTATATGAATTCCTTCCATCAATGCCCTACACTTTGTCACGAGCAGAACGCAAAGAACTTTTCGCTGACCAAAAAGTAGATAAAGATGCGATTGATCGCAGTAGTTTACATGCCAAATTTATGGCACTAGACAACCAACAAGTCTTTATCGGTTCGTTCAACTTTGATCCGCGCTCTGCGCATTTGAATACTGAAATTGGCGTGATTTTGGAAAGTCCTGAACTCGCCACTTCAATTCATCAAGGGCTTGATCAAAACATCATGAATTATGCCTATAAAGTAACTTTGAATGATCAAGGCAAACTCGAATGGCAGAAGAAAACTGAGGACAATCGACGCATTACCTACAAAACAGAACCACAAATGTCTTGGTGGGAAAAATGGGGACTCAAACTGATTTCATTACTGCCGATTGAGGGGCAGATGTGAAAAGATTAGGGTCTGTTGACATTTCAACCATGCATTGCATTATCCGCAAAAACTACTGAAACGAGGCATGAAGCACAGGCAATGGTTACTCCTGACTAACCAAATAAGGATACGGATTGGTCGCACCTTCTCCGCGCAAATAAATCCCATAGTGTAAATGTGGCGGTGTGCCTGCTGCATTACCACTATTGCCCACATATGCTAAGACTTCACCTGCTTCGACCCAGTCTCCCTCTTGAATGGTATCTGCATAGCCTTCAAGATGCGCATAATAATGTCGACTACGATCTGGACCAACCAGCCAAACCACATTTCCACCCAAGTTGTTGGTACCTAATCTTGCAACGATTCCATGTGTAGAAGCCAATACAGGCGTGCCTCGTGGTGCGAAAATATCCACACCTTCATGCTTTCTCCCTGCACTGCGGGCAGCATCCCAAGTGTCGACAATTTGAGCTTGAGTGACACCTTCAACAGGAATCTCAATCTGACTTGGCAGGCTTTCTTGTTGTAACTGCCAATACAGCATCAGGCTTTGTGCCCCTGCCGATTCACTTGAGTTCGGTGGTTGACATGCACAGAGCAATAACGAAATAAATAAGATCAAAAGTGGAGTTTGCTGATTAGTCATTATGGTTTATTAAACACCATGAGTAATATTAAGATTGTGATCAAATTATCACATGATGCTGAATTTAAGGTTGTAAGGTCATGTAATGATTGGAAAGATTAATTGTACTTTTAAAAAGCTGTAGGCTAATACATTAATTTAGAACTCATAAACAAAAAACCCTTGAATAATCAAGGGCTTTTAATGATATTTGGCGGAAGCGGTGAGATTCGAACTCACGGAGGACTCACACCCTCGTCGGTTTTCAAGACCGGTGCATTAAACCGCTCTGCCACGCTTCCATGTGCGCAAGGATACAAAGCATTGATGCTTTATACAAGTGAATTTCCAGACTTTTCTAAGTTTAAACCATTGACTGCATAATCCGTAAACAATATACCGTCTAATGTTTTCAAAACTTCTTCTTTCAATTGCTTTTAAATCTTTGCAGCCACTTCAGCACCATCACGAATCGCACGTTTTGCATCGAGCTCGGCCGCAAGTTTTGCACCGCCAATGATATGGTATTTTGCGATGTGCTTTTCACCCTCTTGTGGATAGAGCGCCTTGACAGACTCTTGTCCCGCACAAACCACGATAGTATCAACACGAAGCAGTTGCTCTACGCCATTCACTTCGACCCAAAGCCCTTCATCGGTTACGGATTTATATTGCACGCCACGCATCATTTTTACATTATGCTTTTTCAGTTGCGCACGATGTACCCAGCCCGATGTTTTGCCTAAACCAATACCCAACGGTGTGGTTTTACGTTGCATCAGGAAAATTTCACGGATTGGCGTTTCAACTTCAGCACGAACTAGGCCACCTTCAGAATCATAGTTTGCATGTGGATCAACGCCCCACTCTTTACGCCATTCATCGAGTGGTTGTGGTTGTGGCTGATGTGGCGGTTTAAGCAAATATTCGCTGACATCAAAGCCAATCCCACCTGCACCAATTACCGCCACACGGTTTCCGACTTCTGCACCTTTCAGAACTTCGGCGTAGGACAATACTTTTGGCGAATCTGCACCGTCGATTTTTAGCTGACGTGGTACAACACCAGTTGCCACGATCACTTCTTCAAAACCTTCTCGTTCCAGTTGCTCACGATTGATTTGGGTATTCAGTCGGACATCGACCCCAGTTTTTTCCAATTGCACTTTGAAATAACGAATGGTTTCGTGGAATTCTTCTTTACCCGGAACGACTTTTGCCAAGTTAAATTGACCACCAATATCACTATTCGCTTCAAATAAGGTCACTTGATGTCCACGCTGTGCAGCAACAGTTGCCGCAGACATGCCTGCGACACCACCACCGACCACAGCAACACGTTTTGGTTTCTTAGTTTTGATATAGACCAATTCTGTTTCGTGACACGCTTGTGGATTGACTAGACAAGATGCACGTTTATTTTGGAAAGTATGGTCTAAGCAGGCTTGGTTACAGGCGATACAAGTATTGATCTCATTAACACGATTTTCTGCGGTTTTGTTCACCCAATACGGATCAGCGAGGAATGGTCGAGCCATTTGAATCATATCCGCTTGCCCATCTGCCAAAATTTGTTCAGCAGTTTCAGGCATATTGATACGATTCGATGCAATCACAGGGATGGATACGTGTTGTTTTACTTCCGCCGTAACATTAACAAAAGCTGCACGAGGTACTGAAGTTACAATGGTTGGAATACGTGCTTCGTGCCAACCGATACCAGTATTCAGCAAAGTCACACCAGCTTGCTCAAGCGCTTTGGCAACGATGATCACTTCTTCCATCGTGTTGCCATCTTGAACCAAATCAATCATCGACAGACGGAAGCAGATAATAAACTTCTCGCCGACTTTAGCACGGATTGCTTTAACTAATTCCACGGCGAAACGCATACGCCCTTCGATATCTCCACCCCAACGGTCATCACGTTGATTGACATGACGGCTAAGGAATTGGTTAATCAAATAACCTTCTGAGCCCATGATTTCTACGCCATCATAGCCTGCTTTTTTTGCCAAATTGGCACAGCGTGCATAATCATCAATGGTACTAAGAATTTGCTTATCACTGAGCTTACGTGGCTTAAACGGTGAAATTGGCGATTTGATCGGACTAGATGACACCACAAAAGGCTGATAACCATAACGCCCTGAGTGCAGAATTTGCATCAAAATCTTTGCGCCATGCTTATGCACTGCATGCGTTACGATACGATGATTGATCACATCACCCCATGTGTTCATCGTACCACCCGCAGGCAGTAGCCAACCTTGGCGGTTTGGCGAAATACCACCTGTGATAATCAGCCCTACACCACCTTTAGCACGTTCTGCAAAATATGCAGCAAGCTTTGGATAATTATAAAAACGATCCTCCAAACCACTGTGCATTGAACCCATCACAGTACGGTTACGAATCGTGGTAAAGCCCAAATCCAAAGGCTGTAAAACGTGTTGATAGCTAGTCATGGGTGAATTCCTACTTTGGCTGTCGTGTTGTCGTTTGGCTGTCTTGCTTAGCTGATTTAGTTATCTGCCGTTTTCATCATCAAGATTGAAAAAAGTCAGTGTAATCTAAATTGATCAATTTAAATACGTGGCACATAAAGCAATTCAAACGAATAAAAATCAGCAAATTTGCATTTATGCACTTTGTTGCATAGATTAAATGATAATTTAAGTATTTTGCGTGGTCAAGTGAATGGCATTAGCGACGACATACGGTGTCAACTTGGCAAGCACACTTAGTTTTGCCTTTGAAATACGCCGTTAACATCAGAATTTATGTGATAAATACAGCAATATAGGGTAATTTTGCGCTAAAATAAACACGAAATTACAGCGCATTCCAAATATATCAAA
Source organism: Moraxellaceae bacterium REDSEA-S32_B1 (assembly GCA_001626925.1). GTDB lineage: Bacteria > Pseudomonadota > Gammaproteobacteria > Pseudomonadales > Moraxellaceae > Acinetobacter. The sequence goes on along the minus strand of LUOR01000025.1, from coordinate 41,723 downwards.
GATTTAGAATCGCTCGAATATACATTCTCCTGCTACGCTACCTACGACTTAACTGCATCAAGACTTTTTCAAACTTTGTCATTCTAAAACTGAATGATAAATTTGAATTTTGATCGAAAAGCCATATTAAGGTAGTGATCTCTAAAAATGATTTAGGTATTTTATGTTTGCTTGGTTTGAAAGACTGGTCAATCCCTACCCGACGGAAAATCTCAATGCACCATTACCTAAGACATTTTTTGCCTTTGTTTGGCAGGCGACGAAAGGCGTTCGACCTTATTTATTACTACTTATTTTGTTTACAGCTGCAACCGCTGCTTTTGAAGTGGTCTTTTTTACCTATATCGGTAAATTGGTCGATTGGATCAGCCAAAGCTCACCTGAATCATTTCTTGCAGATCATCAGCAGAATTTAATGCTGTTGGTTGCAGTTTTATTTGCTAATGTCTTTTTCGCCAGTTTTCAGTCGATCATCAAACACCAAGTTTTATTTAGTAATTTTCCAATGCGTATGCGTTGGCGTTTTCACAATTTGCTTTTGGGTCAAAGCTTAGACTTTTTCCATAATGATTTTGCAGGACGACTGTCGGCAAAAGTCATGCAGACTGCACTTGCGGTACGTGAATTTTGGATAATCTTGGGCGATATGCTTGCCTACGTCCTGATTTACTTTATCAGTATCAATATCGTACTGGGTTCGATCTCGCCATTATTGGTTTTACCTCTGCTCATTTGGCTCACTTTATTTGTACTGATTGCCAGTTATTTTATTCCACGGTTAGGTAAAGTGTCTGCTGAGCAAGCCAATGCACGTGCCGAAATGACAGGTCGTATCACCGACGCTTACACCAATATTCAAACGGTAAAACTCTTTGCGCACGCAGGTCGTGAGAGCATTTATGCCAAACGCTCAATGCAGGACTTTATGGTCACTGTGTATAAGCAAATGCGCTTGGGTGTGAAATATCAGATTTCGATTAATGTACTCAGTGCATTTTTATATATCAGTGTGATTGGCACATCGCTATATCTTTGGATCAATGGTGAGGCAGCGCTTGGTGTGATCGCAGCGTCAACGGCAATGGTGTTGAAACTGGATAGTTTGTCTGAATTTTTGATGTGGAATGTCACACAGCTTTTTGAAAATGTCGGCACAATCCAAGACGGTATGCACACCATGGGCAAACCGATTGCGATTCAAGACAAGGCTGATGCCAAAACTTTAGCAGTGGATCATGGTCGCATTCAGTTTAAAGATGTGAATTTTGCCTATACCGACCGCAATGTCTTAGACCATTTCAATCTTGATATTAAAGCAGGTGAAAAAATTGGTATCGTTGGACGTTCAGGCGCAGGTAAATCAACACTGATTCAATTGTTATTGCATTTTTACCGTGTGAATGATGGGAAAGTTTTAATTGATGGACAGAATATCCAAGATGTGACGCAAGACAGCTTACGCAAAAATATTGCCCTAGTGACTCAAGATACTTCTCTACTGCATCGTACTGTACTTGAAAACATCAAATATGGTCGTCCCGAAGCCACTGATGCCGAAGTGCAAGAAGCGCTTGCCAAAGCACAAGCCAGTGACTTTATCCCGCAGTTGGTCGATATGAAAGGTCGCAAAGGTTTAGATGCCTATGTCGGTGAACGTGGTGTGAAACTCTCAGGGGGTCAACGTCAGCGTATTGCGATTGCCCGTGTATTCTTAAAAGATGCACCAATTTTGATTTTGGATGAAGCAACCAGTGCACTAGATTCAGAAGTTGAAGCGGCGATTCAAGAAAGCTTGGAGCACTTAATGGAAGGTAAAACCGTGATTGCGATTGCACATCGACTGTCGACGATTGCCAAAATGGATCGCCTGATCGTACTGGATCAAGGGCGCATCATTGAGCAAGGCTCTCATGACGAGCTGATTCATCAAAATGGTTTGTACGCACAGCTTTGGGCACGTCAGAGTGGTGGCTTTATTAATCTTGATGAGCATCAAGACGATGACCATGAAAACGTCGATGAAAAGACTAACGCCTCGATTTAATTGCTAAGCTAAATTGAATAGCTGAATGACCATTCTCAACACTTTTTAACGGCATTTCAGCTATTGCAATGCGAATCTTGTTGTTAGACAATTTTTAAGATGGATCATATTGCTTCGTGGCATGATGCCAAACGAATTAAAACCGAATATGTATTGTTAAGCGATTGAAAAATCATTTCGTCAAGATGGCGACATGACTGTGTGATAAGGATATTGGCATGACGACAATGCACCAAGATCAAGGTATTCCAGGTGTATATGGGTTGTTATTACTCGATGTGGTTTCACGTTGGGGCTACAACGATACGGTTTTCTTTGAACCTTTTGGATTGACTAGTGAAGAGCTTGCGCATCCTGATACCCGTATGCCTGTTGACGTTGCCAATGAGCTGATCAAACGAGCCCATGCTTTGACTGGTGAACCAAGTCTTGGCTTTCATCTTGGTACGCAGATGCGTATTTCCATTCATGGCTTTATTGGCTATGCCATCATGACCGCAGAAAATGCCACCGAAGCCTTAGTCCTCGCCTCCCGCTTTATTCAGCTACGTATGCCCTTTTTACAGCTGTATTTTTCTACTTTTACCGATAAAGCCAACATTGAACTGAAGTGTAATATCGAATTACAACCGCTTCGCAATGAAATTATCATGGCACTGACCATTGGCATTTTGACGATGGGGCAAGCTTTGACAGGTCAAGAGTTGCGTGGTGACATTGATTTTGATTTCGAACAACCCGAAGGCTTTGAGCGTTATAAAAATTTAATTAACTCGACCTTTCGCTTTAATCAACCGCATCTCTTGGCAAGCTTTGATAAAAGCTATTTGGGTCTGAATATGGTACACGCCGACCCGATATCTAGCCAAGTAGCGATTAACCACTGCGAAACGGAGCTTTCTGCACTGGGTGAACGCCGTCGTCTATCCATGAAAGTCCGTGACATTCTGACCGAACATGAACAGCATCTCGGTATCGAAGCGGTCGCAGAAAAATTATTTATGTCCGATCGTACCTTGAAGCGTCAACTTGCCACCGAAGGGACATCTTTCTCAACCATCGTTGATGAAGTCCGTTATCGTCGTGCTACTGCGCTATTGTCACGTACGGACTATAGTTTAGAGCAAATTTCTGATGAGCTTGGCTATTCAGACGTTGCGAATTTTAGCCGTGCATTTAAGCGTTGGAGTGGTCGTAGCCCAAGCAACTGGCGTAAAGATCCATATTTATAATCGGTTGATCTTTAGCTGTATGAATTTTTCACTTAAATTGTGATCACCATTTAGCTTTATGATTTGCTTTTTTTGTCAAACACGGTATAACTTTTCCAAGCTTTTATAGTCGAAGAAATTAATTTCTGATACAAGGCAACCGAGCGAAGGTGTACAAATATTACTACGAGCGAGGTTAACGCTGTAGCAGGATTAAATTTCTCTGACTATGTTTGATTTATTTTTTAGAATTTAAGGGAACATTATGAATCACCCAAAAGATTTACGTTATGCAAGCACACATGAATGGGTTCGTGTAGAGGGTGACATTGTCATTACAGGTATCAGCGATCATGCGCAAGATGCTTTGGGTGATTTGGTCTATGTTGAAGCACCTGACGTTGGCGATACTGTTACCGCAGGCGAGCAAGCAGGCATTGTTGAATCGGTAAAAACTGCATCGGATATTCATGCACCTGTGTCTGGAGAAGTGATCGAAGTCAATACTGCGCTCGAAGATGACCCTGAGATTGTCAATGAAGACCCATATGGTAAAGGTTGGATTTATAAGATCAAAGCAGACAATATTGCTGATGTAGAAGCATTACTCAGCAGTGCAGATTATGAGGCGGGCTTATAACCCCCCTCTTTTATTTTCATTCACAACGAACTTACTTGTCGCAGTGTTGATTATTCACAGGTTTTAAATTTGAATTTTATATCCATTCAGTACTAAGCTAGTCATTACCGATTTTCACCAAAAACGCCTCGTAGCGTAGGAGCAAATCATGTCAAAGCGCATCCCTATCTACTTCTCTGATGTTGCATGGGCAACTTTAGAAAACATCATGGGTAAAGATGGTAGTCCATCGCCTACTATAAACGCCTTACTTGAGCCAAATAAACTGAACGAATCGAGCCCTTTAGTTGGCAATTCGCTTCGTGCTAAGCGAGTTGTCAAATCTAGCCAAGTAAAAATTGCTGTGGCACTCGAACGTGTTTCAGCTGGATTCCCCTCTCCTGCACAAGACTATACCGAAGCAACCCTAGATTTAAATGAGCTTATGGTCGGCAATGAACTAGCGACATTCATTGTCGAGGCAAACTCCCTATCTATGCTGAATGCTGGTATTGATGTCGGTGACAAACTCATTGTAGATCGGAGCCTAGAAGCGTTTGACCATGACATTGTGATTGCAATGATTGATAACGACTTTACTGTCAAACGCCTAGTGATCCAAGGCGACCTGATTTATCTCAAAGCAGAAAACCCCGATTTCAATGATATATATCTCGAAGATGGACAAGAGCTACTTATTTGGGGCGTAGTCACCAATATCATCAAAGCCACAAGAAAAAGAAAATGAACAAAATATTTGCTTTAGTTGACATCAACAATTGTTATGTCAGTTGTGAGCGCATGTTTAACCCAAAGCTCAACGATAAGCCTGTGATCGTATTATCGAACAACGATGGCTGTGCTGTCGCTCGTTCTGCCGAAGCTAAAGCACTTGGCATCAAGATGGGTGCACCCTTTTTCCAAATCAAGGACTTAATCAAACAACACGACATACAAGTGTTATCGAGCAACTATGAGTTATACGCTGAAATGTCACGTCGCTTTCATGGCATATTAAGTGCATATGTAACTGATAAAGAACAAGAACATTATTCAATTGATGAAAGTTTCCTGGATCTAACTGCATATCAAAACAATTTTGATCTCCTACAATATGCAAACACGATGAAGCAACATATCTTGCAATGGATTGGCTTGCCAGTCTGTGTTGGAATTGGACACTCTAAAACAGAGGCTAAACTTGCCAATCATCTCGCAAAACAAAACCCACACTATTTAGGCGTTTGCAATTTGTATGAAATGGATATGTGTAGTAAGGAACAACTTTTCGCCCAAATTGATGTTGGAGAGGTTTGGGGTGTTGGTTATAAACAAGCAAAAAAACTACATAAGATGAACATCAATACAGTTTTCGATCTCGCCTGTGCAGATGCTCAATTGATTCGTACACAATTCTCCGTAGTCATGCAGCGTACTGTTCTTGAATTACGAGGCATATCCTGTATTGATATAGAACATAATCCACCCGCAAAGCAACAAATCATTGCAAGTAGATCATTTGGTAAACGAGTGACCCAACTATCAGATTTACAAGAAGCTATTATTTATTATGTGCAAGATGCGTATAAACGTCTTAGAGCTGATGACTTACTTTGTGGCTGTCTGGTCGCCTTTGCACAATCAAGTCCTTTTGATTCAAATAAAGCCTATTTCAATGAGTCTAAATCATTTGTTTTCCTTCAACCCACCGACAATTTATTAGAAATAAGTCATCAAGCATCAAAACTAATTGCTCAACTCTATAAAGGAAATATCGAATATAAAAAGTGCGGTGTCGTTTTAACTTGTCTAGAACCCAAGTCAGCACACATTCATGATTTATTAGATACTGATGTGGTAAAAATTCAAAAAGTAGAAAGGTTGATGCAATCTTTTGAAGCAATCCACGAGCGCTATGGTAAATCCAAGCTAGCGCTCGGTGCAAGCAAACTACCCAAACGCAATTGGCATATGAAAAGGGATCAATTAAGCATTAACCCGTTTTCATTAAAATCCTTAATGCGAACTCACTAAATGTTCAGGTTAAGCCGATTTACGCGAATTTAACTTACCAGTGAGCACAGTTTTAATATTTCGACGTGAATAGTTAAATAAGACTTTCAGTGGGGATAAATTTGGATTTGGCTGTTTGCCATCTGCAATGGTTTTAAACTGCGCTGCGTACCAAACGATTTCCATGATTGCCATTTTATCCAAAGGCTTGATCCCTGTTTTAATCGGTTTCACTGCGTATTTTACATCTTCACCACGCATCAGTTGGTTTGGCAAATAAGGTTCAACTGCAAGCGGACGTGCAATCCCAACAAAGTCACATGCACCGCTTGCCAGTGCATCATTCATACCTTTGACAGTACGGAAGCCACCAGTCACCATCAATGGGCAACTGACATGCTCACGAATGGTTTCTGCAAATTCTAAGAAATATGCTTCACGTGCAATGGTACTTTCTTTACGCTGTTTGGCTTTGGCACCCGCCATTGCAGGCGCTTCATAAGTACCGCCTGAGATTTCAATTAAATCCATCCCTGCGTCAGCAACAGCTTTTGCTACATTAATGGCATCTTCTTCGCTAAAGCCACCACGTTGGAAGTCTGCTGAGTTCATTTTTACTGCAATGATAAAGTCATCACCAGTCTGTTGACGCACTTCTTTATAGATTTCAAGCAAAAAGCGCATACGGTTTTCAATACTTCCGCCCCACTGATCTTGGCGTTGATTGGTCAGTGGCGATAAAAATTGGCTAATCAAATAACCATGCGCACCATGCAATTGTACCCCTTCAAAACCTGCTTTCTTGGCAAGACGAGCAGATTCACCGAAACGACGGATAATATCTAAAATCTCAACTTCACGCAGCGCACGTGGCGTACCGAATGTAGTCGATAATGCCGAACTAAATGGTACAGCAGACGGTGCAACAGTTTCTTTATTCAAGCCACGTGGACACTGACGACCTGGATGCGACAACTGGATCAGTTGTACCATACCATGACGCTTACCCACTTCTGCCCATTGTTTCATGACAGTTAGATCACGCTCATTCTCAAGGACAACGACACCCGGTTCATTCTTAGCACGTGCATCGACCATGACATTGCCTGTGATCGCACAGCCCAAACCACCTTTGCCCCATTGATCATAGAGTGACACGAGGTCTTGATTCGGTTGTCCTGCATCGTTTGCCAACGCTTCACTCATCGCACCTTTGATAATACGATTTTTAAACTCGATACCACGAATAGTTAAACGATCTTGTAGCTGAACTTGCTTGCTCATGGGAAATCCTTCTGAAATTTTATATCGTATAGTCAAAGTACTTAGAATCTGCTAAATCGTTAACCTCACTCGCAATACAACTCATACACCTTCGCTCGGTTGCCTTATATCAGAAATCAATTACTTAGGCTATAAAGTTGACAATTTAGTATGTCAGAAACTACAACTAAGCAGAAATAAAGTCAATATCATTTTAAAACGCTGATTTGAACGTCAGCGTCATCGTATTGATATTGCGCACCCAATAAAGCTCTTTTATCTTTTAATTGGTCAGCAAACTCGCTTGAAGCAACGCTTTGGTGTAATCCGTCTGTGGATTGGCAAACAGTTGATTTGTTTCTTGAAACTCGACCACTTTGCCATGATGCAAGACCAAGATTCGCTGTGACAACGCACGTACTACCGCCAAATCATGGCTAATAAATAAATAGCTGAGATTCATTTTTTCTTGCAAATCTCGTAACAATTTCACCATGGCTCGTTGTGTGGTGCGATCTAGTGCCGAAGTTGGCTCATCTAAAATAATCAACTTTGGCTCAAGGATCAGTGCACGTGCTAGAGAAACACGTTGACGTTGACCACCTGATAACGCATGCGGATAACGCTCGGCAAACTCCGTCGGCAAATCGACTTGGGTTAATACGTGCGCCACACGCTGTTGAATATCTGACTTGGCTAAACCCTGAATTTCTAAACCTTCGCCAATGATTTGACCGACGCTCAAGCGAGGATTCAGACTACTAAACGGATCTTGGAACACGATTTGGAATTGATGGCGATATGGGCGTAGTTTCTTTTCAGACAGTTGATCGAGTTGTAGTTCATTGAGCTGAATATGTCCTTCGCTATCAATCAAGCGAGCAATAGCAAGTGCCAATGAGGTTTTGCCTGAGCCACTTTCACCGACGATGCCAATACATACGCCTTGTTTGAGTTGTAATGACAATGGCTCGACAGCCACCACATAGTCTTTCACTCGATTCAGTAAACCTGCTTTGATCGGGAAACGGACTTGTACATCATTTAGCGTGAGTACCGTATTTTCATTTGCAGTTTCTAGCGCTATCCCAAAATTATGATCTAGCAGATTTTGTGTATATTCATCTTGCGGATTGGAGAAAATCTCTGCCGTTGCACCTTGTTCTTTAACTTGTCCTTTTTGCATCACGATCACTTGATCAGAATAGCGCCCGATAAGCTTTAGATCATGACTAATTAAAATCATTGCCATCTGACGCTTTGCTTGCAAATCTTTCAGCAATTTCAGCACTTGTTCTTGCAAGGTGACATCCAGTGCTGTGGTCGGCTCATCGGCGATCAGAATCGCAGGGTCTTGCGCCAATGCCATGGCAATCATCACCCGTTGTCGTTGTCCGCCAGACAGCTCATGTGGGAAGCGACGTAACTTTTTTTCAGGCTCTTTAATCCCGACATCGGTGAGTAATGCTAAAACTCGCTCACGCACTTCAGCTTTAGAGAAGCCACGCAGATGTAAAATTTCTCCGACTAATTTTTCGACACGATGCAAAGGATTTAGCGCCGTCATCGGTTCTTGGAAAATCATGGCAATGGTTCGACCACGAATCTGTTGTAGCTGTTTATCATTTAATTGCAGAAGATTTTTACTGTGAGAGAAATCAGCTTGATGCAAATTCACTTTACCTGTGACCTCAAGTTGATCCGGCAATAAACCCACCATAGCAAGACTACTGATGGATTTACCCGAGCCACTTTCCCCAACCAATGCAATGGTTTCGCCTGCATGCAATTGAAAATTTAAATCTTCAACCAAAGTCTGTGTTTGCTTGCCTTGACGCGTTTCAATGGTCAGTTGTTGCACATCAATCAGCAAGATAGGATCACTGTTCGCATCAAATTTGGCATCAGTAATATCATCTGCTTTGCGCATCGTATCAACGGTCATATGTTGCGCTCCAGTGTTTCTAGCTGTATTGATTTAATGCTGTCTTGGATCGAATGCATCACGTGTCGCCTCACCAATATAAATTAATAATGACAATACAATCGCCAAAGTCGCAAAACCAGATACCGTCAACCACGGCGCATTCAAATAGGTTTTGCCCTGCTCAAGCAGTTGCCCTAGTGATGCACTATCAGGTGGCAAGCCATAACCTAAAAAATCCAATGCGGTCAGTGCGGTAATATTCGCCGTCAAAATAAATGGTAGCTGTGACATAGTTGAGCTGAGCGCATTGGGTAAAATATGCCGAAAAATAATCTTGCGATCGGACACACCGAGCGCACGCGCCGAACGGACATAGTCAAAATTTCGTGCGCGTAAAAACTCTGCACGCACCAAGCCCACAAGCGCCGTCCAACCAAAAAACAGCATAATCGCAAATAGCCAATACACGCTCGGGCTCAACATACTGACCAGAATAATCACCATGAATAGCACTGGCAAACCACCCCACACTTCAAGGACACGCTGTCCGAGCAAATCAATCCAACCACCGTAGTAACCTTGAATCGCACCCACCGCAATACCAAGCACTGCCGATGCTGCCGTCAGACAAATGCCAAACAACAAACAAATTCGTAAACCGTAAATAATCAGTGCCAATACATCACGCCCTTGCTCATCCGTACCGAGCCAATTTTGACTGGTCGGCGCAGACGGTACAGGCACGGTCAAATCCATATTTGGACTTTTGGCAGAAAATGGAATCACAGGATTGAGCATCCAGCCATCAGACAAAATCAAGTTCTGCACCACGGGATCTTTATAATCCGCTTCGGTTTCAAAAACGCCACCAAAAGTGGTCTCGGGATATTGCTTAAACACAGGGAAATATAGATCGCTTTTGTAGGACACCACGATCGGCTTATCATTGGCAATCAGCTCTGCACACAGCGACAATCCAAAAATAATGCCAAAGGCAACCAAACAAAACATACCCAATTTATTTTTCTTAAAACGAGCCCAACGCTGTTGCATCAGTGGTGACATTATTTCGCCCCTCGTGTTTCAAAGTCGATTCGAGGATCAATCACTTGATACATCACATCACTCACTAAACGCAGCACCAAACCTAATACTGTAAATAAGAATAAAGTGCCGAAAATTACAGGATAATCACGCTGTGTAATCGCTTCAAAACCAAGTAGTCCAATCCCATCAAGATTAAAAATAATCTCGATAAACAAATTGCCGACAAAGAAAATACCAATTAACGCTTCAGGCAATCCTGCAATGACGATGAGCATCGCATTACGAAATACATGACCATATAACACCCGATTTTCACTTAAACCCTTGGCACGAGCAGCAAGTACATATTGTCGATTCAGCTCCTCCATAAAAGAATATTTGGTCAAATAAGTTAATCCTGCAAAACCACCTAAAACCATCGTCAATAGTGGCAATGCCATATGCCAAAAATAATCTTTAATTTTGTCAAAAAAGCCGAGTTGCGCAAAATTTTCAGACACTAAGCCTTGTAGCGGAAACCATTGCAAATAACTACCGCCTGCAAAAAATACAAGTAGCAATACGCCAAAAGCAAAAGTCGGAATCGCATAGCCCACGGCAAGTAATAGTGAGGTACTTTTATCAAAAACCATACCATGCTGTTTGGCTTTCTTAATCCCCAGAGGAATGGATACCAAATAAATCAGCAAGGTGCTCCACAATCCTAGCGAAATCGTGACAGGCAATTTTTCATAAAGAAGCTGAGTCACAGGTTTATCTTTAAAAAAACTGGTACCAAAATCAAAAGTTAAATAGCCTTTGAGCATCAACCAAAAGCGTTCATGCGCAGGTTTATCGAAGCCATATTGGCGTTTAATTTCTTCGACCATTTCTGGGCTTAATCCACGCGCACCTTGATAGTTGCTATCCACAGATACCGTTTCTGCACCGCCCTGTATGCCCATGCCTTGCATGTTTTCCGCTTGTTGAATCGCTTGCTCAACTGGTCCGCCCGGTGCAATCTGAACAATGGCAAAGTTGATCAACAAGATCAAAAACAGGGTCGGAATAATCAGTAACAGACGCTTTAAAATATAAGTGGTCATTGCGATCCCTTTCTAAAATCCATGCTCAATTCCTTAAATTTTCAGGTCTGTGTGATTAAGATTGACGACGCAAATACTGCTGGACTTTCTCTGCTTTTTTCGCATCAATCCACCAATATTGATCACCTATATTGAGCTTTGGCTGACGCTTTGGTCGTTCAAACATATCCCATGTTGCGATCCAATCCTCGCCTTTTCCATAGCTGAGAATATGATAATAACCTGATTTCAACAAGCGATCTAAAACTCGGGTATTGGTGACCAACTGCTCACGATTTGGCGAGCGAATAATACGGTCAATTACCGCGTCAATAACAGGATTTTTGATCCCAGCAAAATTATAATTGCCCACTTCATCGGCAGCGGCACTGCTCCAAAAGCGTGCTTGCTCGTTACCTGGGTTGAGCGACTGTGGCAACACGTCTGTGGTCAGGTCATAATCATAATTACGTTTACGCTCGATATATTGCGGCACATCAACTTGACGCACGGTGATGTCAATTCCCAGTTTTTTGGCATTGCGTACAAACGGCATCAAGGTGCGTTGCAAACCATCTTGATGAATCAGCAGTTCAAATGCTATCGGCTTTCCTTGCTTATCCAATAGTTGCCCTTTTTTATTCACCTTATAGCCTTGGTTTTCCAGCATTTTTCGAGCGACAAGTAGATTGAAGCGATTAAAACCACTGGCATCAGAAACTGGATATTTCCAATCTCTCATCACGCCATGTTTGACCAAAGGATGCATGGTTTTGAAATACGACTGTAAAACCTGTAACTCGGCTGATGAGGGCTTTCCTTGGGCTTCAAGTTCGCTATTGGCAAAATAACTTTGCAAACGTTGATATTTACCATAAAACAATGCCTTATTCATCCATTCAAAATCATAGGCATAGCTCAGCGCCTGACGAAAATAAATATCATCTAAGGGTTTACGACGAGTATTGAGTACCGTGCTTTGGGTTGGAATTGGATTTTGATGTTTAAACTCGATTTTCTTGATCAGCCCAGCTTGCACTGCATTAAAGTTGTATTCGGTCACCCACCGTCGAGCGGTATATTCTGTGTGCGCAGTGTATTGCCCTGTTTTAAAACCCTCAAAAGCGATATCCAGTGAGCGGTAGTAAACGTATTTAATACGATCAAAATTATAAGCACCTCGATTGACCATCACATTCTCGCCCCAGTAGTTAGGATTGCGTTTGTAGGTGATGCTTCGACCACCTTCGACACGATCAACCACATATGGCCCACTCCCAAGCGGAGCTTGTGAGGTCACTCGGGTAAAGTCTTTATCTTGCCAATATTTTTTGGAAAATATGCTCACCGACGATACGATCAATGGCATTTCTTTATTGTCATTGGTTTTAAAAATAAATTTTACATCATGCTTGGAGGTAGCTTGAATATCTTCAATATCAGAAAAATAAATCCGAATTCCTGGCGCACCTTCGCTAAGTAGCGTTTTAAAAGTAAACACCACATCGTCAGCAGTCAGTGGCGAGCCATCACTAAACTTGGCACGTGGATCAAGATGAAAAATTGCAGTTTTCGGTTGCTCAGGATCGTAAGTCACGCTTTTGGCAAGCAGTGGATACATCACCCCCGGTTCATCCAGTGAACTCGACATCAGTGTATCATAGAGATATTGCACGCCATCAGCTGCCGTGCCTTTGCCATTGACGCTATTAAAATTATCAAATGTGCCTGTTGCAGGATAAGTGATCATACCGCCCTTAGGCGCATTGGGATTCGCATAAGGCAATGATTTTGCATTGGCATAAGCAGGTGTGGTATCAAGGCTGATATAGTTCAATGTTTGCACGTCAGCATAGCTCAAGCTTGCACTTATCCCGAAAAATGCCATACCGAAAACAAAACAAGGTGCCTGAAAAGCTTTTAAGTGAAAGCCTTTAACCTGAAAACCCATACACACTCCTTGTGATTATTTTTCTATAATGCAAAATGCTTATGTCACTTTAGAACAGTTTTCTTAAAAATTAAAACACTAAAATCAAACCGCTAAAGTGAAAATGTCATCCTAATGCCAAATTTTATTGATTTGGCACAGTCAGGCTTTGTCCAAGTTGAAGCTGTGCATTGGATTTAAGCTTATTCATTTCGGCAAGTTCTTCTGTACTGATGCCAAATTTACGAGCAAGTGCAATCAAACTATCACCACGTTTTACTTGGTAGCTTTGTGTGAGTTTTGGCACTTTGAGCTTTTGTCCAACACGCAGATTTGCTCGACTAGAGATATTATTTAAGCCTGCAAGTTCTGCATTGGTGATGCCATAGCGGTTAGAAATTGCTGTTAATGATTCACCCGAACGGACAGTATAACTTTCGGTTGCACCGCTAAAGCTTGCCTTACTTTCACTTTCAGCTTGGATTTGATTTGCGGTTGAGGCATTTACAGTTTTTTCTGTGTTGTTTGAAGTTGAACTTGTATCGCCTGCATCCGCTTGTAGCTTCAACACTTGTCCACGTCTGAGCATGGCATTGGTGGCAATATCATTCATTGCTGCCAAATCTTTGACATACAAATCAAATTTATCCGCCACTTCAATCAACGTATCACCACTTTGCACTTGGTAGGTGCTTGGACGTTTGGTGCTTGTTGGTGCAGGTTTTACAGCTTCTTCAATGGCTGGGACTTGTAGCTTCTGACCAACATAGATTTGACTATTAGTTTTTAAGTTATTTAATTTCGCCAATTCCGCCAAACTGATTTTATGCTTCGTTGCGACATTACTTAGATAATCCCCTGCAACCACGGTATAACTAGTAGTTTGGGCTGAACTGTTAGTTTGATTTTGAGCGTCTTTTGCCGTTTCGCTTTGAGACGTATTTGATGTTGATTGCTCAACTGTTTGATTCGCAGGCACACGAATACGCTGACCAACCAATAAACCACTGCTTGGATTGAGATCAGCATTCAACGACGCAAGCTCCGTCGTGCTCATGCCGTAACGATCAGCAATTTGCTTAAGAAATTCACCACGTTTAACCCGATATTCAACCGTATCGACCTCTGCGCTTTGACGCGCATTATTTTCCGTTCTTTGTGAAGAAGATGCCGCTTGAAAGTCCTTTGGCTCAACCAAAGTTAGACGCTGACCAATGCGCAGGTTACTGGTTGGGCTCAAATTATTCCACGCTGCCACATCACGTAGATTGAGCTGATACTGATTTGCCAAACCAGTCAAAGTATCACCCGCTCGCACGGTGTAACGCTCAGGCGCTTTGACGTGTTCAACTTTTTGCACAGGCGGTTTTACATCATACAAGTACAGCTTGGTACCAACGTAAAGTGGACGAGATGCGTTGATTTGGTTCCACTCGGCAATATCACGCCAATTCACCCCGAAACGACTGGCAATGATTGCTAATGTATCGCCAGATTTCACCGTGTAAATTTCACGTTTACCTTTTGGCGGTACAACCACGACTTCATCAGGGGTTTCAATCACTGGTTTGTCACGGTTCAACGCTGCTTCTTCGGTCTTGGCTGCAAGCTCCGCTTCAGCGACCGCTTTTGGAATGGCGTAATTAATCTCAACGTCTTGACCTGTCTGCTCTGCAATCGATTGACTACTTTGAATAGCAGTCAAGCGAATCTTACCATCCAAAGGATCAACAATTTCAGTACCTTCAGGTGCAATGCGTTCAAGCTCCGCAATCACTTGTTGCTTTTCCGCTTCGCTTGGTTGTTGCTCCGCTAATTTTTCCACTTGCATTGCAGCTTGTGAAGTCGAGCTTGCCGTTTGCTTTGCTTGTTCGGCAACAATCACTTGTTTTTCTGCGTCTGAAATCGGCGGTTCGATATTGATTTGCTTGACTGCGCCACTTGGTGTAATCGACACAGGCAGACGTGGTGCACTTGGTACATAAGCGCCTGAAGCAAAATTTGCCAAAGCATTCGAACCTTTAGGCGTAGACTGTTTTTCAAAAGTCGGTACGGCTGACGCTGTGGTATTTTCTGTTTTTGCACTACTTGATGTTGTGATTCTTATTGCAGAATTATTTGTTGTCGTTTGAGCTGATGCCGTTTGTTTCGTTGGAGTGCTTACTTTCTGAGTAGTAATCGCACTGGAGTTTGGCAATTCACTTGGATTGCGTGTCACCAATACCGAAGATTGTAATGACGGTGTATTTGCAGTTTTCAACGTAGGTAATGGTGCGCTACCACCTGCCCAAAGCCCTCCTGAGCCAGAAACAGTTTTCATTTTTGCGATTTGGCTATCGGTGTTGGCACTGACTTCGTTTGGAATCAATATACGTTTTGGTGCGAACGGATCGGTATAGTTGCCACGATGTCCTGGATTCAGCGCATACAGCTCTCCACGGCTCACACCTGAGATACGTGATAATTCATTCAAATCAATCGCACCGGGTATTGCCACTTCACGGAAATGTGGACGATTGGCAATCGGTGGTAAGGACACGCCATATTGCTGCGGATTTTTGATGATTTGTGCAACTGCCAAAAACCGTGGCACGTAGTTCATGGTTTCAGTCGGTAATTTCAATGACCAAAAATCGGTGGGTAAACCTGCCGCTTTGTTACGATTGATGGCTTGTTGTACTCGACCTGGTCCACCGTTATAAGATGCCAAAGCCAATTCCCATGAACCAAACTGGTTGTACAAACTACTTAAATATTCATACGCCGCCCGAGTCGATTCCACCACATCACGACGACCATCGTACAAATCGGTTTGACGAAGTCCGTAAATTTTACCTGTACTTGGAATAAACTGCCACATACCTGCCGCAGCTGCGGTGCTGGTCGCCGCAGGATCGTAAGAGCTCTCAATAATTGGCAATAATGCAAGCTCCGTAGGCAAACCTCTACGCTCTGCCTCGGTCACGGTATAATAAATATAACG
The DNA here is from genome assembly GCA_001626925.1 of Moraxellaceae bacterium REDSEA-S32_B1. GTDB lineage: Bacteria > Pseudomonadota > Gammaproteobacteria > Pseudomonadales > Moraxellaceae > Acinetobacter. The sequence continues at coordinate 25,622 of LUOR01000025.1, read as the reverse complement.
ACTGGCACGTGCACTCAAACGATCAAGATATGGCTGGCGCGTAATAAACCAACTGCGCTGCGCTTCGATACGTGGATTGTAAAGATTAAGATTCATTTTGAAGCCAACGGTCATGCGTTTCCATACATCACCATGACGCAAAATCAATAGTCGATCACCTTCTACCGCACGCATATCTGTGGCGTAAAGTAGATTTTCTAATGAGTCAACGCTGCCCGCATCTAGCAGCTCATCATCGGCAACACTAGACTTTGCCACAGAGGCTTTTTGTGGTGTTGAACTACACGCTGTTAATACACCCAATGACGCTATTGCGGTCGCAATGATTGATAAACGAAAAGAACGGCTCACGGCGGTAGACCAAATCATTGGGCTGGCATTCAACATAAAACAATCCAAAATATTACTGATGAAATATTTATTACTAGATTCACAGTTCTAGTCAGATAAAACAAAGCTAAATTTATGACTTACACTTAGCACGTCTTTAATGGCGATTTTTTGCACTTAGAAAACGCAACGCTTTCGACTAAAGTCCAAACGGCTAAACACAGCATTGTAGTAAACCTTGAAGCGATTACAATGCCCTTTTATGTATGCCTTGCGTGTAAATGTTACAAAAAATTTATCATCAAGGATAAGCAAAATGATTACTCGACATTCAGTTATCACGTTAAGCGCTCATTAGCGACTTGCACTTTAGTACTGAACATAGCATGATTTGAACTCACTCTCGCCATCACACTTACATCTATTTTTTGGTTCTTATGGTCAATTCCTCTACATCCTCTTCTTCAGATAATCAGACAGATCAGCAATATACGCTCTATGTGGATGGTGCGTGCAAAGGCAATCCCGGGAAAGGTGGTTGGGGTGCATACATCATTGACCTAGAACAAGGCGAACAAGAGCTATTTGGTGGTGCAGAAGATACGACGAACAACCGCATGGAGCTCACCGCAGCGATCGAAGGCATTCGAGCTTGCCCGACATCTGCAAAGCTGACTATTTATACCGACTCCAACTATGTCAAACAAGGCATTACCGAATGGATTACAGGTTGGAAGGCGAAAAATTGGAAAAATGTAAAAAATCCTGACCTGTGGCAGACGCTTGATGAAATCACGAATGGGCGCGATATAGATTGGCATTGGATCAAAGGTCATGCAGGTCATGAAGGCAATGAACGTGCCGATCAACTGGCAAACAAAGGCGTAGACTCACTTCAATCAACACCTAGTTCACAAAGCGGTAAAAATGATGATAAAAAAAAAGTGACTGAATCCGATTGGTTATTGGACGATCCATTTGGGTTAGATGCCACAGACTCAATAGAGGAAACTGATTTGTCTGAAGAATCTGATCATTTAGAAGAAGTAGAAGAAGAAGTAACTGATGAAATTTCTGATGAAAATATCATTAGCACGCAAAAAGCTGAGCTCAAAGCTCAGATTAAAGAAAATGCGCATATCAAAATCACTGAAACCACCAATCCACAAGTTGGTGAGCGACTACTCATACTCGATACTGAAACCACAGGTTTTTACTATCAAGACAGTGACCGTATCATTGAAGTTGGCGCAATTGAGATGATCAACCGCAAACTCACAGGTAGCTCGATTCATATCTATATCAATCCTGAAAAGCCAGTGGGTGAGTCTGAAAATATTCACGGTATCAGCGACGAATTTTTAAAAGATAAACCAAAGTTTGCTGAGATCGCAGACACATTATTCGCTTATCTCAAAGGTGCAGAGATCGTTGCACACAATGCAACTTTCGATATGAACTTCTTAGATGCAGAATTCGAACGTGCTTTGCATCAAAAGTTATCGAGTGTCTGTAAAGTGACAGATACCCTTGCGATTGCAAAGCGCAAACATCCAGGGCAAAAGAATTCCCTAGACATCCTCGTCAAGCGTTATGAAATTCCGCCTCGTGACCGTACTTTCCACGGTGCATTGCTCGATGCGGAGATTTTGGCAGATGTTTATCTTGCGATGACTGGTGGCCAGGTGAGCTTGCACCTTGATCAACAACAGCAAAAAGTAGCAAACACACAAAATAGCCATCTCAATCAAAATTCCCAGCACGATATTCCACTCATTTTTCCAACGGAAAGTGAATTGGAAGCACATCAAGCTTGGATAAATACTTTCAAAGAAAAGAATGAAAAAGACAGTTTATTTGCCGTATCGGAAACAAAACCAATCGAATCGTGATGGAGTATTCAAAAGCATCTCACTTAATCTGTTTTTGATAGGATTATTCTTAGATTTTTCACAGCTTATGCTTTTCCTCCCTGCACGACGGTGGTATGTTATCCATTGTTAAAAGCGATTGTCATCAAATGAAATAAATAAGCTGAAGTCTATTACTGAAGCACACAAACTAAGGAAAGGTCTAAACCTATGTCATTTCAATCTTCATCACATTTTGATCCGACATCTTTGCTGATCGTTCGAAAGGAAATTGATCAAAGCATTAAACATGTTGAAAACGGGGTAAGTGCTTTATTGGAAGATGGTAGCGCACCATTTGGACTAGACGATGCACTGACAAATCTTGAGCAGTGTGCACACGTTCTGCGCTTAGTCGAACAACCACAACTGGGTCAACTCAACGAACTCACTGCAAAAGTGATGCAAAAAGTGATCGAAGACACCACGTCTGGGCAAGTAAATCATGCACGTGTTGAGGCAATGAGTGAAGCAACCAACGTGACAAAACGCTATTTAGACTTTTTATGTGTTCGTGAGACTTTAGCGCCGCAGTTTTTATTGCCAACGATTAATAAACTTGAAGCAAGTCTACAGCTACCTTTGACACGTGAGGGCGTTTTCCTTACACCATTTTTAGAAACGGTTCATCCAAATGTTGCCTTAGATGCGCCTGCGGATTTACCAAAAAGCAAATATGTACAACGTCTTTACAAGCTAAGTCTGTTAAATCTATTAAAAATGCAAGAAACAGATTTGGACTTCCAAGCTTTATCTTTATGCGGCAACTATTTATCGTCGATTGCAACGGGCACACCATCTGAGCAATATTGGCGTTTTGTCCACATTGCACTGAGAGATTTAGATCAAATTATTTTGACTGAAACACGCTTACGTGTCCTCGTTCAGATCGAACAGCAAAGCCACGCTTTTTTAAATGATGCACAGTTTAGCCCAACACAGCGAGACTATGCCGATATTCTCGTCCTATGTATGAGTCAAGAAAGTCAGCTTGCACAGCAGCTTCGTGAACAACTTAATGTACATGATGAAGTGTTAAGTGACGATCAGATGCAAGTGCTCAGTCGTCAGCTTTATGGCCCTGATTTGGATACCATTCAAACAGTGGTTGAACTATTGAATGATCACATTAAAGGTATTAGCAATCGCATTGAAACAGGACAATACATTCAGCAAGACAATGAACGTCAGGAAATCCTTGCAAGTCTACGTGAAGCGGTCAATATATTCCAAGTGATCAATCTCACAGATTCTGCTGCTAAGCTTCGTAGTCAAGCAGAGCAAATCGAAGCCAATGAAAACCTGAGCAGTGACAAACACGCCAATGACGTGATGAGCAGCCTTTTATTTGCAACCAATTCATTGCAAATCTTAGAACGCAATTACACACCTGCTCGCTTAAAATTAAAATTCAATAATACACAAATCACTTTGGACAAAATTGAAGAAGCGCAAATGGCTGTCTGTGAACAAGCACGTATTTCTTTGGTAAAAGTCAGCGATCAAATAGTTCAATATCAACAAACTCAAGATATTGAACAACTTGTAGATATCGCGGATATTTTACGTGAAGTATCGGGCGCTTTGCTATTTTTAGAATCAAATGATGGACATGAAATTTTGCAAAAAGCAGGACAATTGGTCGATCAAATCACGACTCAACAAAAGCGTTTAGATGAAGCTCAGCTAAAGTTACTCGCACAGTCGATCTCAAGTGCAGATTACTATTTTGAGCAACTTCAACAAAATCAACCGATTCTCGCTCGCCCAATGCAAATTGGCTTGCAAAGTATCACGGCGCTTGAGCAAGCGGTCGCTTAAGGAACACCATGACGAGTCAACTCGCTTATTTATTTTGCGATCAGCAATTAGTTGTTAACGATCATTTTGAGTTGCCAATACTTGAAGCAACTCAAGATGAACTGTTCCTCGATCATATCGCCAATCAAGTTATCGTTAGAAATATCTCTCAAGCAACAGATATTCCCGATGGCTTTCATCTCGTACCGATACGTGAATTGATCATGCGCTGGTCAAAGACCGAATTTGAACAAGCTTCTCGTGCAAAACAGCTGCTAGAATGGCGTAACAATCACCGCTATTGTAGTCGTTGCGGTTCGGCAACACAGCCTCATGACACCCAATTGGCAATGGTTTGTCAAAGTTGTCATTACTATCAATATCCTCGGGTTCAACCGTGTATTATCACGATCATTCGTCGTGGTCATGAGATTTTATTGGCGAAGTCAGTTCATGCAAAAAATGACATGTATGGTCTGATTGCAGGCTTTGTTGAAGTTGGCGAGACACTTGAACACGCTGTGGCGAGAGAGACTTTGGAAGAAATTGGCATCCGATTAAAGAATATTCAATACTTATCAAGCCAACCGTGGCCGTTTCCATCCAATTTAATGATCGCATTTTCCGCTGAATATGAAAGTGGCGAACTCAATTTACAAGAAGATGAAATCGCGGATGCGGGATTCTTTGCGATAGATGCTTTACCAGTGATTCCAATTCAAGGTAGTATTGCACATCAAATGATCATGGATACTATCACTAAAATCCAATCTGAATCGTAACGAATTCAATGCTTTAATCTTCAATAAAATCAAGAATAAGCTGTTTAGTTGGGAAAAATCGTGCAAACTTCTCAGCCAAAGTGGCAATGACACTGACATGGCGTGTCCGTTTAATTCGCTTAACTTCGACGTGATTGCCAATATTTTTCAGGCTTTGAGCCATTTTTTCAGTATTACTATCCTCAACGAGGGTATCATGCCCTGCAACAATCAATAAGTGTTTAATCTGATTTGGTTGAACATAATAATTCGGCATCAAGTGCTCAGGTGCAATGTCTTGCGGTAAGGCAAACTGTGCAATCGGATCACCACGATGCTCAAAGCTATAAGGACCTGCTATACCGATAAACGCATAAATCGCACTTTCTCGCTCAATTTTCACATGAAGATCAGGATGATATAGCGCAGCTGAAATATTAAATGCACCCGCCGAATGCCCCATCAAAATCAGCTTATCTGCGTTATAGCCATATTCTGCCGACTGAGAATGGTCTAGCAACCAATTGGTTGCTAAGATGGTGTCTTCCACAAAATCAGGATAAATATGCTCAGGCGCAAGTCGATAATTCATGCAGGCTACAAAAAAGCCTGACTGCGCCAAGCTTTGTGCAAGAAAGCGATAATCTTGTTTGTTACCGTGTTGCCATGAACCACCATGCACAAATAAGATCACTGCACGATCAGCTCTCGGCTGATGTGGCACATACAGGTCTAACCTTTGTCGTGCTGACTCTGCATAAGACAAATCCTCGTGACAGATCGCATGATCCCCGACTGTGAGCTGATTCAGCACATAGTTCGGCAGGTCATACCAACGCCATTTTGGTAGCCATTGCAGTGTAACGAGCTCTTTTATTGTGAGTGATTTTAATCGCTTTAACACAACTTAAGGCTCTGTGCCCACAGGTTGCGTGGTTGGCTCCGCTTCATTTGGGTCTATCGCTACTGGCGTTGTATCTTCTGCTAAAGGCATTGTCGTTGCACCAAGACCAACACCGACAGCCTGAACACCATTTGTAGTTGCACCATTACTGCCATAGCTATTCGAAGAACTTAAACTTTGCTGATTTGCAGTCAACTCAAGCGGATCAATGAGTGTCACGATCTTGGTCACATTACCTACATTCTGTAAGACTTGTTGCAAATCGGCAGATTCTGATTGATTCAAACGTCCCATGACATAGAGCACAGCGTCTTCGGTATGAACCAAAACTTTACTATCACTGATCACAGGTGCACGCACAATCAAACCTTTGGTATTCGCTGTAACAGCCAAGTCTTGCATGATCGTGCTATAGCTTGCTTGGTTGCCTACAGTGATAAAGTTATGAATCGTTTTGACATCACTCATGGCTTTGAGGTTGTCCTCTGCCAATTGTTTCAAATGTGCATCAGGCACTTGACCAGTCAACAGTACACTACTGTGAAAGCTATTGATATTGACACGAGATTGTTTAAAGCGTGGATCAAGCTTGTACATGTTGATCTTCGCTGTGCGTTCAATCGACTTATCAATCACCACTTGACCAATACTTCGCTCACCAGACAAAGTACCGACCGTGTCCGAAGTATTACTTGCGATAAATGACGCACATCCACTGCCTAGTCCCATCGCCAATGTTAAAGCCAAAATGGTTATTACTTTCACCTAAAACTCCTTTGCGTACTCTTCTTACAACACAATGTCATACAACATAACTACAGATAATTTCAGCCTGAAGCCGACTGGTAAATCAAAATATATTCTAAAACATACTAACTTAAATAGGCCTGTTGAATCCAATTCACCTGCACATTTTCGACATTCATCTCATGCTCAATTGCTGTGTCAATGACTGAATTTTTAGCCATGATGATTTGCTTGGATTCATTGTCTAATCTAGCCAATTGTGTATTGGATTGCAGTAACTTTTTGTCATCATTCCCATAATTTTTTAATTTCAGATTTCGACGTAGTTTTTCAATGATCGACTTTTCATAACACAGTGCAACCACATCAAAACGGCAATCGAGTTGCGAAAATTCAGGAGATTTTTGCAAAAAGATTTGTGCAGTTTGAATGATTTTTTCTTGCTTGCGCAGGTTGACACTTTCCTCAGCAGACGCCCAACTCGTTTCTGCCCTCGCCCGCACTTCGACAAAACACAGACAATGTCCATCCCGCATAATCAAATCAATCTCACCATAACGACTATGAAAATTACGCTGTATCAATTGCAAACTTTGCGTTTGCAAATAATGTAGCGCATAGTCCTCAGCCCATTGCCCAATAAGTTTTTGCAGTGTTTTTACGCTGTTTGGTTGGCGAAGTTCTTCCATTGAAACTGAAATTCAACTCTAAAGATAATAAGTTCTGTTAAAGCACTTTTTGTGTATCACCTTGTGATTGGAAACATTGTGGTGATCTCGATAAAATCGAATCAACAATACGGATTACACCTGTACGCCCTTGGAACTGAATGGTTTGATTGTCTTGACGCTTTAACAACTCGTCACTGATTTGCCATGCATCCGCACCAAAAGCGATTAAACGTTGATATGGAATCACCACTGGTTTTTGTTTATAGGCTTCGATCACATCCGCCCATTGATGGGTATAAATCGCTGGCGTATCGCAGTACACCATCCCTTTGGCAATGGGGAATTTCTCTTCAATCGCATACGGTAATGTATAAATGTTTTTCTTCGGCAAGTTGTCTTGTTCACTTAACCATTTGCCTGAACCGAGCAAAAGTACACCTCGAGTGTTACGATTAAAAAATGGCAGTTTGCTTTTGAGATCGAGCTTAGATTGCACCTGCATTTTGTCACCCCAAAGTTTATGCATCGCATCATAAAAACTTTGCGTTTGTGCAATCGTTCTCGGATCACGAAGCACAACAAGCTCATCAACACCGTCCCACTGCATGCGTTTGGTCAATGCTTGCGCATCTTCATCTTTAGATAAGGCAAATTGAAAAATAGATTTGGCTTGTCGATCAATCTGATTCAGCGCCAAAGTTTGAACTTTAGGTTGAGCCGCAACCAATTCCTGAACATTATTTTTATCAAGTGGTCCTATGATCAGTTGCGTTGATTTTTTCACATGATCTTTTAGCACTTTCGCCACATCTTTTTTGTAGACATCAACAAACTTAAACGTATATTTTTCGTCCGCATTATGATTGGCTTGAACTAAACCACGTTTAATACTGTCACTGGCATTCGCCATCGGACCAGTTTCAGGTAAAATAACCAAGATTTCAGCCTGCGCCAATGTGCTCAGAAAAACACTCGACATCATTGTTAAACTGGTTGTTAAGGCAAAAATATTCCTAAATTTATTTTTAAACATGGAGTTTTCCTGTATGAGTGCTCAATTATTCGTCGTCGCCACCCCGATTGGGCACTTAGATGACATGACTTATCGTGCCATCAACGTTCTTGAATCTGTTTCGCTCATCGCAGCGGAAGATACGAGGCAGTCAGCTCCGCTACTCAAGCATTATAACATCTCTACACCACTGACGGCTGTGCATGACCATAACGAAACGCAAAAAATTGACGACATTATCAAAAAATTACAAAACGGTGAGAATGTCGCACTCATTAGTGATGCAGGTACACCACTCATTAGCGACCCGGGATTTCGATTGGTTCGTGCAGCACAGCAAGCTGATATTCGTGTCACGCCTATTCCAGGTGCTTGTGCGGCAATTGCTGCATTATCGAGCGTTGGTTTGCCGAGTGATCGCTTTCTCTTTGTGGGTTTTTTACCCGCTAAAAGCAGTCAGCGCCAAGCGCAACTCGCACAACTCAAAAATCACAGTGAAACATTGATCCTCTATGAAGCGCCACATCGAATCGTAAGCTGTCTAACTGATATACAAGAGATTTTTGGTGCTGAACGTCGTATTGGTTTTGCCCGTGAAATTACCAAAACTTTTGAAACCATCGTGCAAAAACCAGTTGGCGAGTTACTCGAATGGGTCAAAGCGGATCATAATCAACAAAAAGGTGAAATGGTTTTAGTCATCGCAGGTAATCCGAACGAAGTCGATCTGGAACAGCAAAAAGTCGATCAACTGCTCATGCGACTTTTAGAAGATTTAAGCATAAAATCTGCTTCACAGCTTGCTGCTGACCTCACTGGGAACAAGAGAAAAACCCTCTATCAAAGGGCTTTAGAGTTACAAGAGAAGGTTTAGAAGCGATCATAAATAAGATTTGATGTCTTTTTGAGATTAAATTAAAAAAGCAATTATTTATACTTTTTGATTAAATCTAAAAATTCTTGCAACTGCGCTTCATCATATTGCTCAGGCAAAATATGCTCCACGAGATGCGCTTCTAATAATTCATTCATCAACCCATGTACCGCACCACGAATTGCCGCCACTTGCTGTAACACATCAATACATGGTGTTTGCCCTTCTGATACCGCTTTATAGGTCGCATTGACCTGTCCTTGTAGACGACTGATCCGATTCAGGACTTTTCGATTATTTGATAAGTGACCCATTGCAATTCTTCATCAAATCCAAAATACTATAGGGGAGTATTTTAACATATTTTTAAAAAGTAGCGATCATGTCTTCATCCACCTCAAATCATCTCCATGCCAATCACACCCATCAGTTTGATCAAGGCAATCCGCTTGCTCAAAAAAAGATTCTGATTGCGACCATTTTCACTGGCATTATGATGGTCGCCGAAATTTTAGGTGGATGGATTTTTAACTCGATGGCTCTGCTTGCAGATGGTTGGCATATGAGTTCGCATATGTTGGCACTCGGTTTGGCTTATGTTGCCTATCGTGCGGCACGTCATTATGCCAATGATCCACGCTTTTGCTTTGGGACATGGAAAATCGAAATTCTCGCAGGATATAGCAGTGCGATTTTACTCATGGTCGTTGCGTTAATTATGTGTATTAGCTCGATTGAACGCTTATTTAACCCTGTGCAAATTCATTATAACGAAGCGATCAGCATTGCAATTTTAGGTTTGATCGTGAATGTCGTTTGTGCGTGGTTATTACACGACGATCGTACACATCATGGGCACACGCATCATCATGAACACACACATCACGGACATTCACACGGTGAACATGAATCAACGCATGATCATCATAGCCATGATCTCAATCAACGTGCTGCATTTTTACATGTAATCGCAGATGCACTTACATCGGTTCTGGCAATCATCGCCTTATTCGCTGGAAAATATTTGCTGTGGGATTTCTTAGATGCTGTGCTAGGTATCGTGGGTGCAGTTTTAGTGGCTAGATGGGCTTTAGGGCTTATTCGCCAAACTGGTAAAATTCTTCTTGAGGCGGAAATGGATGAGCCTATTGTTAGTGAAATCAAAACGATTATAGATGGATTAAATGTTAAGATCAGTGACTTGCATGTTTGGAAAGTCGGACGTGAAAAGTTTTCTTGTATCGTTGCAATCAATACTGAAAATAAGAATATTACCCCTGAAAGTATCAAGAAAGCTTTATCAATCCACGAAGAAATAGTGCATGCAACTATCGAAATAAACTACCGATAAAAAAATACCCACTAATGTGGGCATTTTCAATCATTTAATATGATATTTCAGCAGTTCAATCAACGCCCTAATACATCTCGTGCCACGATCTCTTTCATGATCTCATTGGTACCACCATAGATACGCTGAATCCGTGCATCCACAAAGAAGCGTGAAATCGGATATTCCGTCATATAGCCATAACCACCAAATAGTTGAAGCAAATTATCCGCCACTTTCATCTGCATATCAGTTGAAAATGCTTTGATCGCCGCCGCAGTTTGTACGGTCATAATGCCTTCCATGTATTCTTCCACACAACGCTCATAGAATGCAGCTACAGCTTGCTCATCGATCTTGGCTTGTGCAATAACAAAACGTGTATTCTGGAACTTGGCTATCGACTGACCAAATGCCTGACGCTCTTGTACGTATTTAACCGTCACATCAATCGCACCACGAATCGCACCCAACGCAGTCGCTGCGATCGCTGTACGCTCACGAGGAAGCTCTTGCATCAAATAAGCAAAACCATGACCTGCCTGACCGAGCAATTGGTTTTTCGGCACTTTGACATTATCAAAGAAAAGCTCAGACGTATCTTGAGAATGTAAGCCGATTTTGTCTAAGTTGGTGCCTTTTTTAAAGCCGTCCAAATGCGTATCCACAAGCATGAGTGAAACACCTTTTGCTTTGGCAGCAGGATCGGTTTTCACGGCAAGGACAACTAAATCTGCATGTTGACCATTCGAAATAAACGTCTTTGAGCCATTTAATAGATAGTAATCATCTTTCAAAATTGCACTGGTGCGAATCGCTTGCAAATCCGAGCCTGCACCCGGCTCAGTCATGCCAATTGCACCAACGACTTCGCCTGAGACCATTTTTGGCAGCCATTGTTGCTTTTGTTCTTCATTGGCAATGTGCAAAATATACGGCGCTGCAATTTCAGAGTGACACGAGATCGCAGTCGATAACGCACCATAGCCTGCACGAGATGCTTCCTCTACAAGCATGAGTGAATAATACGTCGGCACACCATAGCCACCATACTCTTCAGGTAAATCGACACAAAGATATCCATTTTCACCCAAGAGATTCCAGACTTGGCGAGGCATCAAGCCTTCTTTTTCCCAAGCTTCATAATGTGGTGCGATATGCTCTTGCATAAAACGGCGAAAATTGTCACGGAATAGTTCTAAATCGGCATCGTGCTTTAACATTTGCTTTCCCTTACTGAGTAAATTGTTGCAATCTGAATCAATATTCATGTTTTTAATGTGAGCCATGATGCCACTTTCACAGACGAATTTCGACCAATTTTGCAGATAAAGTGTGAACTGATCAGCCAGTTTTGTTCGCTTTTTCAATCCTGTGGAAACGTCCAAATTGGAGAATCATCATCTTTGATCATTTACATCAAGATGGATTTTTAATCTTTTCATATATTTTTCAATTGATTAAATATTCTTTATCAAAAGTTTTGATTGAATGCTTGGTCGGATGATCTGCCATCTCTGTGCAATATGATGTAATATATCCGCATTTTATAATTCAAGAATGGAAGTTTCATGCGCGAGTACGCAGTATTTACCTCAGAATCGGTAAGTGAAGGTCACCCTGACAAAATGGCTGATCAGATCAGTGATGCGATTTTAGATGCGATTTTAGAACAAGATATTTATGCACGTGTTGCGTGTGAAACTTTGGTCAAAACTGGTGCGGTGGTACTTGCAGGGGAAGTGACCACGACGGCGAATATTGATGTGGAAAATATCGTCCGCAATACAGTAAATGGCATTGGCTATCATCATTCAGATTTAGGTTTTGATGGTTCGACCTGTGCTGTGATCAACATGATCGGCAAGCAATCTCCTGAGATTGCTCAAGGTGTTGATCGCCAAAAACCTGAAGATCAAGGTGCTGGCGATCAAGGCTTGATGTTTGGTTACGCCAGCCGTGAAACTGATGTGCTCATGCCTGCGCCAATCTCATATGCGCATCGTTTGATGGAGCGTCAAGCTGAGCTTCGTCGTAGTAATGATGGCTTGCCGTGGCTACGCCCTGATGCGAAAAGCCAAGTGACTTTTGCTTATGAGAATGGCAAACCAGTTCGCCTTGATGCTGTTGTACTTTCGACCCAACACGATCCTGAAATTTCTCAAGCGGATTTGAAAGAAGCAATCATTGAAGAAATCATCAAACCTGTGATTCCTGCTGAAATGTTCCATGCAGAAACGAAATTCCACATCAATCCGACAGGGATTTTTGTGATTGGTGGTCCAGTCGGCGATTGTGGTTTGACTGGTCGTAAAATCATCGTCGACACTTACGGTGGTATGGCACGTCACGGTGGCGGTGCATTCTCTGGTAAAGATCCATCTAAAGTTGACCGTTCGGCAGCCTATGCAGGTCGCTATGTAGCGAAAAATATCGTTGCAGCGGGACTTGCAGATAAATGTGAAATCCAAGTAAGTTATGCCATCGGTGTGGCTGAGCCAACATCAATCTCGATCAATACCTTTAACACAGCAAAAATTCCTGAAGAAACAATTATTGAATTGGTTCGTGAGCATTTTGACCTGCGTCCATTTGGTATCACACGCATGTTGAACTTGTTGCAACCGATGTATAAGCAAACTGCCACCTATGGTCACTTCGGTCGTGAAGGCAGTAGCACTGCATTTACATGGGAACAAACTGACAAAGCAGAATTACTCAAAGACGCAGCGGGACTTTAAGCTACTCTGACATAAAAATGCTCTTATAAAACTAAGCCTGCGACATGCAGGCTTTATTTTTAACCGTAGAACTCTGAAAAATATGCCAATATAAAGACGTCGTTATATATACTTCTCGGGAGTTGCTTTATATAACATTACTTAAAGCGTTTTAATCCAATCACTTTATCTGCTGTTTCAACAGATAGAGCATATCTAGCGCTTGGCGTGGTGTGAGATCGTCCAATTGTAAATTTAATAATTGCTGTTCAATCTCTTGATATTTCTCCAACAACGCTTGATCGACTGTAAAACTTTCTGAATCATCTAATTGATTTTCTGCAAAAAGATCATTTTGCACTTGAAGCGGTGAAGACTGTGCTTGATGAATCTCAAGCTCTGACAGTTTTTTCTGCGCAGATTTGACCACATTTTGTGGAATGCCTGCGAGCTTTGCCACTTGCAAACCATGACTTTTACTGGCTGGCCCATGTTGGACTTTGTGCAATAAAATCAATTGCCCTTTGATCTCTTTTGCCACCACATGATAGTTATCAATCGCTGTCTCCGCACCCAACTCGGTCAATTCAAAATAATGCGTGGCAAACATACATAGGCATTTGATGCGTTTGGCGAGATCAAGCACACACGCCCACGCCAAAGATAAACCATCATAGGTACTGGTACCACGCCCGACCTCATCCATCAGCACCAAAGACTGGTTGGTGGCATGATGTAAGATTTGCGCTGTTTCGGTCATCTCCACCATGAAAGTTGACTTGCCTGATGACAAATCATCCGCCGAGCCAATCCGAGTAAAGATGCGATCAATGCTACTCATTTTCGCCACTTCCGCAGGGACAAAGCTACCACAATGCGCAAGCAGTACAATCAATGCCGTCTGACGCATATAAGTCGATTTTCCACCCATATTCGGCCCCGTGATGATCGCCAAACGATGCTGTGCGTCAAGATGGGTATCGTTGGCGGTATATGGCGTTTTGATCAAGGCTTCCACCACAGGATGACGACCGCCTTGAATATGAATGCCTGTTTCAAGCTGAAAATCAGGACGTTGCCAATGGTGCATGCGGGCTTGCGTCGCCCAGTTGGCATAAACATCCAAATCAGCAATCGCTCGACTCATGGTTTGTAGTGGCACAATTTCGTCACGAAGCTCTTGCAACAACAATTCATAGAGCTGCTTTTCACGGTTCAGCGCACGAGCTTCACTAGACAATACTTTATCTTCAAAAGATTTCAGCTCTGGCGTGATATACCGCTCAGCATTTTTTAAAGTCTGACGACGGATAAAGTGTGCAGGCGCTTGTGCCGCTTGGGCACGAGAAAGCTCAATATAGTAGCCACTGACTCGGTTATAACCGATTTTTAAGTTGGCAATGCCTGAGGCTTCCCGCTCTTTGACTTCGAGATCAATGAGGAATTGCCCTGCATGATCACGAATCTGACGTAGTTCATCCAGCTCATCGTCAAAACCTTCAGCAATCACGCCACCTTCACGAAGTAAAACAGGTGGTAATTCGACAATGGCTTGATTGAGCCGATCATAAATGTGCTGAAATTGACCAAGTTCGCTTGCAATACGAGTCAGTGCAACATCACCATTTTGCAAAGTTGCTTTTAACGCATGTTGTAGAAACGGCAACTGACCACACGCCTGACGCAATTGCACAATATCACGTGGACGAGCCGTGCCTAAACCAATCCGTGAAAGTACCCGTTCAATATCGCCAATCTCACGCAATACCAAACGCAGTGGCTCTTCATGGAAGCCATCTTTGATGGTTTGTACCGCATTTAGACGCTCATTGAGTAATGCACTATCACGAATCGGCTGGGTAAGATGTCGTGCAAGCAGCCGTGAACCCATTGCTGTTTTACATTGATTAACCAAATCAAATAGCGATGTGCCATGCTCAAAGAGTGGCTCAATAATCTCTAAATTCCGTCGTGTAATCGGATCAAGCGCAATAAATTGATCGGATTGCTCCACTTTGATACTGGTGATGTGCGGCAACGCTGTTTTCTGCGTTTCCCGTGCATAATGGATCAAAGCTGCTGCTGCTGCTTGAGCAAGCTCCAGTTGATCCAAGCCAAAACCTGCTAAAGACTTCACACCAAATTGATCGCATAAAGTTTGATAGGCATTTTTAATATTAAAATCAACATTCGGGCGCTGTGTAGTTGGACAGTCCAGTTGTGCTTCGATCTGAGCAAATAACTCTCGATCTACCATCGACTCATCGACAATCACTTCATTTGGGGCAATGCGAGCCATTTCTAAGATCAATTGATCAGGCTGTAAAGCTTGCTGTTGAACTCGGAATAATCCTGCACTCAAATCTAAAACCGCAATACCGATTTGCCCTTGTTTTATCGCAATCGAAACAAGATGATTATTTTGACTACTTGAAAGCAAAGCATCGTCAGTGAGTGTTCCAGGTGTTAATACACGAACAACCTTCCGCTCAACAGGCCCCTTGCCTGTAACCTCACCCACTTGCTCACAGATCGCAACGGTTTCCCCTGCTTTGATCAATCGAGCGAGATAACCTTCTGCGGCATGATAAGGTACACCTGCCATCGGGATCGGCTCGCCATTTGACTTGCCACGATGCGTGAGCGTAATCCCTAAAATTTTCACCGCACGCTGAGCATCATCAAAGAATAATTCGTAAAAATCACCCATGCGGTAAAACAATAATGCTTTGGGGTATTGTGCTTTGACTTGCAGAAATTGTTGCATCATCGGCGTATGGGATTCGATATTTTGTAGTGCTTGTTGTATATCCATCAAAACGCCCTGCTTGTTTTCATCAAAAAAATCAACGGCTCATTATAGCGAAGCCCATACAAAAATCCACGCTCCGCAACATGTGAGATCGGCATTTGATACTGCTGATACTTCGCTTTACACAACATTTACTTTCTTAAATATTCACATTGACTTCACAACGAGCAAGATAGTTTATATTGATTGATTCAAATTATTTATTTTAATTGGACACTGAGGTCATCATGAAAGCTTTTATTACGTCTGCACTAGGTATTGTTGCACTGCTGAGCTTCAGTGGATGCAATAGCACGGCGAGCTACACGCAAAGTTATAGCCAAGCAAAATCCAAAATCATAGGGATCAACCTAAACCAACAACAAGCCAATGCTGTCGGTGAACGCTTTGTGGCCAGTTTTAATACACTCGGGACAGCGGAATTCGTTGAAAAAGCATCAGCCATGTACGCCGATCAACTGTATATCAATGACACGCTATCACAGTTTTCCAACAAAAATGATCTGATCGAACACTTCAAAGGCATGAACGATCATGTCAGTAATGTAGACGTGAAATTACTCAGCTCTACCTATCAAGGTGACACGGCGTATGTACATTGGTTTATGGGCTATGACTTCAAAATGTTTGGACGCACCAAGACCATGTCGTCTTATGGCATCAGCGAAATTAAAATCAATCAAAATAATCAAATCATTTTCCAACAAGATTATTGGGATCCGGCCAACGGTTTGTATCGTAAAATTCCTTTAGTTGGAGGGTTATATCAATGGGTATTGCCATTCAAAAACCCCTAATCTTACTCATCACTAGCAGTATTTTCGTTGTTGCCCATTCAGCGCATGCAAGTACGCTTAAAAAATGCGCTGAAGCACCACTTACTGTTAGCAAGAAAAACGTTGGCAAAGTGCAATACGCCGCAGAACAGTGCGGAAAAAGTTGGCATAAGCAAAGCATTGAGCTTGAGTTTAGCTATACTGAAAATATCCCCGCTTGGGCATTTCGCCGTGCAGCCAATCATTTTTTGAAGAAAAATATCGCTTCAAAAACTGAGCTTAATGCATTGATGCCGATTAATCGTCATTACAGTCAAGTAAAAAATGGCGATGTCTATCGATTGCGCTATGACCATCCAAGTACGTCTTTGCGTTTATTTTTGAATGGTCAGCAGATCGCATACATCAAAAACCAATATACAAATCAGTATTTTAAAATATGGTTTGGTTCTGAACCTTTTAGTGATACATTAAAACGACAATTACTTAATCCTTAAATTAGGGTCTGTTGACAAACAGACCCTAAAACACTGAAATAACAGCTATGACGCAACACTTTATCTTGCTCGTCGAGGATCATATCGAGCTGGCATTAACGCTAAGTGAATACTTAGAACAACATCAATTCGTGGTTGATTATGTTCGCAATATTGAGTCAGCAAAAAGTCTGATTGAAAAAAATATTTATCAACTTTTATTGTTTGATATCAATCTGCCTGATGGCTCAGGCTATGACCTTTGTCAGTGGCTTCGTAATGATCAAGGCAACGATACTCCAGTGATTATGCTCACGGCGAGAGATACTTTGGAAGATAAAATCTGCGGATTTGATCATGGGACCGATGATTATTTGGTCAAACCGTTTGATTTTAAAGAGCTGGTTGCACGTGCCAATGCATTGATCAAGCGGGCATCTGGTGATGTTTCAAAGCACATTTTGCAGATCGAAGATTTGACTTTGGACAGTAGTACACAAACTGTATTCAGAGCAGGACAAAGCTTAGAGTTACCACCGATTCAATTTAAATTGCTCAAAGTTTTAATGCGTCAAAGTCCGAAGATTGTCACCAAACAAGAGATGATTATGGCGGTTTGGGGTGATGAAGAACCTGAAAGTGATGCCTTAAGATCACATATTTATAATCTCCGCAAATTGGTTGACAAACCTTTTGAGAAAAAATTGATTCACACCGTCTCTGGCGTTGGGTTAAAAATTATTACTGAGCAATCACTCCAACCCTAGAAAATAATTGCATAGAAAATCTAAGCATTAAGTAAAGTAAATCACCACGACCAAGCCACGACTGTGTTGCAAACTCAAATCTTGATGTTGCGCAAGAAAACGATCTCGATCAAATAATTCAACTCGCCACCCTAATTGTTTACACAGCTTGTCGACCAATAATAATCCAATCCCATGTCCTTTGGCAGATTGAGCAAGTGAGCGGTTGATCTGTGGACTGTTCGAATCATTCTGATCGACGATACCTATGCCATCATCCGCAATGATGATCATTTTATCTCTTTGAATGACATCAACTTGTGTTCCTTGTGAATAATTCAGTGCATTTCGCAGAATATTGCTGAACACCATTTTTGTCATTGCCGAATGGAGCTTGCGTTGCTGTTCTTGACCGTCAAGCTGATATTTGATTGCAATGCTCTTGAAGGTGCTGACATGATCTAAATCCGCAATCAAACTCTGTACGATTTGAGACAAATATAATGATTGATAGCTGAGCTGACTGCTTTTATTGCGTGAAATCGCAAGCAATGTATCCACCAAAACTTGCATATCATCAATGGTATTTTCGATAGCGGTCATGGCACGGTCATTGCCGAATTTGGCTTGACTAAGTTGCACATTGCCTTTTAATACGCTTAATGGCGTTCGTAGCTCATGGCTGACATCACTGATAAATTCTCTCTCTCGTAAGATCATTCGGCTCAGCATCAGATGATATTTTTCTAAAGCTTGTTTGAGATCGGCAGCTTCAATATTGTTATTGGTTTGGATCTCTTGGAATGGCGAAGTGTGGGTAGACTGCTTTGCCCAATTGATATTTTCCAAATCTATATCGTCTAAGGTATGCGCCAACCGGGTAATCGGTGAAAAATACCGTTTCGCACGACGATTTGACCACCACAAAAAACTGTATAGCACAAATAAGCTCAGCATCAGCGGTGCTAAACCAAACATCCACACCAGTTGATTGACATTACTTTCACCAAAGACCAACAACACATGCTGATCGCCACGCTCACCATACACCGTCATGCGCTCTTTACCATCGACATAGATTCGATGTACACCCGATGTCAGCGACACATTGCGAAACTGTTCAGGTGGCACTGTGGTCGTCCAGCGATAACCGTATAGATTTTTGGTATCAGGTAAATTGGCATTGGCATCTCGATCAAGGCGAGTCCAATAATGTGCCATTTCTTGTTCTAATGCAGTTTTGAGCAGTGAACCTTTGATTACCCATGCGCTACAAGCAAGTCCGATAAATATCGACAAGGCAATCAACGCAATCTGTAGCCAATAGTAACGACTGAAAATAACCCCTAAACGATCATTCTTTTGTGGTGTTATCGCAGTACGCTTGCTACTCATGCATTATCTCATTACGCTCAACTTTAAACTTAGTCAGATGATTTGAATCATTCAGCTATACACATCATTCAATATTAATGCTTTTTCTGAAACAGATAATGTCCAATCACCCACTCTTGACCGTCATCTAAACCAAACAACTCCGCACATGCCATAAAGAAGATTCGCCATCTTTGCCACCAAACTTTCGCATCCTTGCCATAGACAGTTTTAAATAATGGTTTCAGCTGTGCTGCCTGATCGTCCATATTTTTAAGCCAAGCATTCGAAGTATGCTCATAATGCGTTCCATCCCATTGCCAATGATTGATCAGTTGTAAATCATCTTGGAAATGTAAAAATGTCGACACTGCAGGCATCAGCCCACCTGAAAAGAAATATTTCGACATCCAATCATATTCATTATTGATTTCAAATGGATAATGCAAAAATCGATGGCAAAAAATATGACACCACAGCTTGCCGGCTGGTTTTAGCCAAGATTGAATTTTTTGAAATAGCCGTTGATAGTTGCGCACATGTTCAAACATTTCCACCGATACCACACGATCAAAATGATTATGTTCCAACTCTAGATCATTGACATCACAAGTGATGATTTCAAGATTTTTAAATCCTTTTAGCTCGGCCTGATGCAGTATATGCGCACGCTGTGTTTTGGAGTTGGATACAGCGGTAATTTTGGCATTTGGATAATGCTCAGCCATCCACAATGTCAGTGAACCCCAACCACAGCCTAGCTCTAAAATCTGCTGACCATCCGTCAGCTCTGCTCTCTCGCAATAAATCCGCAAAGCTTCAACTTCTGCCTGATCTAAGCTGATTTGAACATTAGCAAAAAAGCAGGCACTGTATTTCAGGCGCTCTCCGAGTACCGCTTGAAAAAACGCCGTCGGCAATTCGTAATGTTGCTCATTGGCTTTGTCTGTTTCGATGGCGATTTCACTGGTTTTCAGCATATTCAGCACATCCATATAACGTGCTGCGGCGAGTGTCGGATTGTCCCGTCCTTCTTGTTTCAGTCGCTTTCTACTCAGATGACGGATTGCCGATCGAATTGTAACGTCAGGTAGTACGCCACTTTCGACGACTTTTAAAGCACTTTTAATCATTGTGTCCATCTTATTGATTGCCTTTTTGAGTTCAATGTTGTTGATTTAGGATTTGCTTTTCGGTTTCCATGGAATGAACATTGAGGTGCGTCGTTGATAGTCACGATAATTTTCACCACGATGTTTTAAAGCTTGTTGCTCGCTGAAAGGAATGCCCGTGATGTAATACAAAAATAAAAACATCAAGATCGGATAAATCCACAGCACATAAAGCCCAGCAGCAAGTCCGATGATCGGATAGGCAAACCAATGTAACCATTCAAAAAAATAATTGGGATGACGAGAATATGCCCATAAGCCTTGATCCATAGTTCGTCCTCGATTTTCTGGACGTTGTTTAAATCGATACAATTGCTGATCGGCAAGCACTTCTCCAACAAATGCAATCAGCATAATCACTGCCGCCACAATCATGGTGATTGGCAACCAAGCTTGCCACATCGATGCATCGGTATTGAGTAATGCATACATCGGATAGGAAAACAGTATGGCAAGCCCAGCTTGAAAAATAAAAAATAAAAGAAAGCCGATATGCTGAAAGCGTCCCATTGCTCGGCGCATATTAGCGTAGCGCGTGTCTTCTTCAGACTCTGAAAAATAACGACGTGCCAAATGCCAACTCAAGCGCACAAACCAAGCGCTACTCAACACAGCAAGAAAGATGCGTAAGCTTTCAGGTGCGCTGTCAAAAAACCATGCACAAAGTAAAATATTGACACTGATGCAAGCGCTCCACGCCACATCGACAATCCCTGCACGACCATTAAATGTTGCGAACAACCACGCCAAAAACATGATGGCAAGATCAATATAAAATAATGTCCATAACACCTGCTTGATCTCCAGTTGAGTAAATCATTTATGATCGTGAATTTATTCGCTTGTATATTAATGTTGAGAATGATGATTTTTAATATGCACTCGCTTCAAATAGCAAATGCACATCACTAATTACACCTTCCTCAAAACCACCCTCGCAATAGCACAAATAAAAATCCCACATGCGAATGAAACGCTCGTCAAAGCCCATCGACGAGACCTGCGCTTTAGCTTCAAGAAAACGCTCCCGCCAAATATGAATGGTTTTAGCATAGCTTTGCCCGATATCATCGAGCTGTTTGAGTCGCAGTTGATGATTCGATGCGGTTTGTGTCATCACACTGATACACGGAATAAAACTTCCTGGGAAAATATAACGCTTAATATAATCAACGGTTTTTAAGGCTTTGGCATACCGTGCATCTTCAATTGTAATCGCTTGAATCAGTGCCAAACCGTTTGGTTTGAGTAGTGAGCGACATTTTTCAAAATAAGTCGAGAGGTAATCCGCCCCGACCGCCTCGATCATCTCGATAGAAACTAATTTGTCAAATTGACCGTTTAAGTGACGATAATCTTTCAGTTGAATATCCACACGATGACTGAGCCCCGCTGCCTTCACTCGTGCCACGGCTTCATCATATTGCGCTTGAGAAATGGTAATACTGGTCACTTGGCAACCGTAATGTTGCGCTGCATAGATGGCAAACCCGCCCCACCCCGTACCAATTTCAACCAAATGATCCATCGGTTGCAGTTGAAGCTTTTCACAGATGATTTTCTTTTTTAAATCTGACGCTTGATCCAAAGTCATCTGATCATCTTCAAAGACTGCACTGGAGTACATCATCGATTGATCGAGAAATAGCTTAAAGAAATCATTACTCAGGTCATAATGTTCAGCGATATTCTTTTGACTACCACTAATGGAGTTACGACGACTGCGATACCAAAGCTTTAAAAGTGACTGACTGGCTTGGCTAAACACATTGTCATTGATGCGATCAAGTACATTACGATTACGCGCCAATATCCTTACAATCTTCACCAAATCATCGCTCGACCAATAGCCTCGCAAGTAAGCTTCTGCCGCACCAAGCACTCCTTGTTTTAGGATCAACTCAATCATTGCACTATCATGGATTTCCACCACAGCATGCAAGTTTTCTATTGCGCTATTTGAGGCATCTTCATCATATTGAACATCTGTACTTTGTTGCCCAACTGTGCCTTGCCACAAGCCTGTAAAGGTAATTTGACCATGACGCAGACGATTCAAACCACGCAACATAAATGGCAATTGCTGATTTTCACCATACATCAAGGCTTTGATATTATTCATGATCTTTTACTTTTCCTGTATTCTCTGGCGAGGACTTCTTGGGATGACGATAAAACGGAATGTTTTTCTTCCAAAGTCGAACCGCCTGAAGATAAATCCCAAAAACCATTTTTAACGGTTCAAAAACATGATAGATAGCGTAGCGAGTCTGCTGTGAAGAAAGTGTGATTGGCTCAAGCTCAAAGCGCATTGTGGCATCAAATAACATGTCATCTGCCTCAAAGAGTTTCATATGGATGATATTTTTTTGATTCGACACCCGAAAATGCCATTGATACTGCAAATTCATTGGCATAAATGGCGAGACGTGAAATGACTTGTCAAACTCAAAGCGAGCATCCTGATCTGCTAAAAGATTTGGAGATTGTTGTTGTGGTTCATGTGAAATTTGCTTTGCTGATGGAGTAGATTTATTTTGCTTAGCATGTTGCATTTTATCTGCATCGACATCACAGTCATGCACGTAAATTTTTCGCTCATTCCACGGTGTGTTGGTGATTTCACTGAGAATAAATTTGAGTTGTGTAGTAGCATCAAACACATAATAAAACACCACAGAATTAAATCGAAAACCCAAAGTACGAGGCAAAGCAAGTACTCGAATTTGATCATCTGATGCTAATTTTTTTTTGATCTGAGTATTCGAATCTTGTTGATAATGAGTAGAAATTGCTTGATCGATTTTCTCTCGAATCGTCCCCTGATAAGCCGTTAGAAAATCACTGCCGTAAAGATTTAATACATTAAAACGACGATGTGACCACAGCGCCGAGCCTTGGCTAATTTCTGCCAACTGATCGGGATCAAAATATAAATAATGCAAAGTCGATTGAAAATGATGTTTTTTCGGCGAATAACGACGGTGACGTATCCATGCTTTGGCAATGGCGACGCGGGACAGCAGATTCAATCTATTAATAGGCACGCTCCTGATCACACATCGCCTCAATGGCATTGACCACGTTCAATGCGCTCTTGGCACCATCTTCATGAAAGCCCCAACCCCAATAAGCACCACAAAATGAACTGCGATGTTTGCCGTTGATCTCGTGCCATCTTGATTGTGTGGCGATCGCCGCAGGATCAAATACGGGATGACGATAATGTCGTTGAACAAAGATTTTTTTTGGATCAATGGCTTGATTTGGATTTAAGGTGGAGAAAATTTGCGTTTTGCACTTGAGATTTTGCAGATTATTCATCCAATAGCTATACGCAAAATGAATCGGTGATGTATTTTGTCGATTTGAGTTTGTCTCTTGGTCGTTTAAGGCTGAACTAATTTTCCTATTGTCATGCACATTATTTGCAGTGACATGTACATGCCAGCTTGCCCATTGTGAACGCTGTTTTGGCATGGTCTTGGTGTCAGCATGCACCACCATATGATTATCTTGATATTGAAATTGACCTAAGATTTCTCGCTCTAACTCGCTTGCATCAGCGAGCATTTTTAATGTGTCGTCGGCATGACTGGCAAAAATCACCCAATCAAAGGCATATTCACCTGCTGATGTACTTAAAGTCGCTTGATCTGCTGTTCGTTTGACGGAGTCCACCGCCAAATTTTTCCAAGTTATCGACGGACACTGCGCACGAATGGCTTGGATATAACTCTCAGAACCACCTCGCACCGTTTGCCACTGCGGACGATCTTTAAGTGAAAGCATGCGATGATGCTGAAAAAACTGAATCACGAATTGATAAGGAATCTGTGCCACAGACTGCCCAGTACATGACCAAAGCGCACCACACATTGGATACAGGTGTTCATCACGAAAGGCTTGAGAATAGCCATGATCATTCAGATAATCATCAATGGTGTAATTAGCATCGATTTGCGAAACATCACAGTTGACATTGTCTTGATAAAATCGAATCAAATCCTTCAACATCACCCGAAATGACGCATTGAAAAAATTCTGCGGACGTGCCAACAAATAACGCTTTCTCGATGGGTTGTATTGCAGTCCAGACACCAAATTATTCACAGAAAAGCTCATATTGCTCTGCTGTGATTCCACTCCAAGCTGATTGAGCATTTCTGAAAAAACAGGATAGTTCAAGGCATTAAACACGATAAAACCGCTATCAACAGCGATATTTTGACCGTCAATATTCAGCTGATGTGTGTCGGTATGACCGCCAAAATAGTTATTTTTCTCGAATACTGTCACATCATGTGTTTTGGAAAGTCGCCATGCAGCATACAAACCTGATATACCTGAGCCAATGATGGCAATCTTCATGGCGATTCCTTTTCTTGTATTGGCTGATGCGGATTTGTTACTTCGTGATCATTGCGATATTGATAAACCTTTTCAGGCACAGGATTCATTGACCACACCAAACCAAAATAAGACATGAGCTTTAAAATATAATAGCTAACATCTATCTGCCACCAATAAAATCCCTGACGCACACTACCCGCATAAAAATGGTGATTATTATGCCACCCCTCACCCAAAGTAATAATCGCTAAAAACAGATTATTACGACTCTGATCATCCGTCTCAAAATCACGATGACCATAACGATGCGCCAAAGAATTGATACATAAGGTGGCATGAATTAACAGCACCGTTGAAATGACAAAACCCCAAACCAAGAGCTGTGCACCTGAAGTGTTCAGGCTCGGATAAGCCACACTTAACCAATCACCCATCGCATAAATTGCGATCGCCGTGAAAATAACAATCGGCAAACTAAAGCGATCTAACCAAGTCAATTCAGGATATTTGAGCCAATCTTTGATCAAATCCTTTCGTGTAGAAAAATTCTGCTGATTTAAAAACCAGCCAATATGGCTATACC
The DNA here is from genome assembly GCA_001626925.1 of Moraxellaceae bacterium REDSEA-S32_B1. Lineage (GTDB taxonomy): Bacteria > Pseudomonadota > Gammaproteobacteria > Pseudomonadales > Moraxellaceae > Acinetobacter. The sequence continues at coordinate 271 of LUOR01000025.1, read as the reverse complement.
AAAAACCATGCTGTGAGGAATGTGGATCAATTTCCGTGTCGGTATGACGGTGGTGCACACGATGATGCGCCGCCCACCATAGCGGACCACGTTGAGCGCTCATGGTACCGATCAACAAAAAGAAAAACTGTACAAGACGAGAGGTTTTAAAGGTTTTGTGCGCCAAATAACGAGGCGGATTCAAGCAGCAAGTGCAACGGTATAAAAATTCGCCATCACTTCGCTAGGCGTTCGCCATCCTAAACTCTTTCTAGGACGGTTGTTTAAAGCA